>CAIODZ010000046.1 GCA_903857265.1 uncultured Phycisphaerales bacterium | reverse complement strand
TCTGCTGGTCCACCCACGCACTGACTGAAAAACCTTACACAATAGACCCTAATTTCTTCGCAAGAATGGACTGGGTAATCTTCCAGGCAATGCAGCGGGAAGTAATTGTGATAGTCACTATGCATCACTATAACGAGCTTTATAAAGACCCGGCGGGCCACAAAGAAAGGTTCCTCGCAATATGGAAACAGATTGCGGAGCACTACAAGGATTACCCCGCTTCCGTCGTCTTCGAACCTCTCAACGAGCCGCATGATAATATGAATGCCGACAAGTGGAATAAACTTCTCAAAGACGTTCTTGCTGTTATTCGCAAGTCAAACTCGAAAAGGACGGTTATATTCGGCCCGGCCAACTACAACGATATCCACATGCTTAACACCCTAGAGCTGCCCAAAAATGACCCCAACATAATCGTTACCGCACACTATTATCTGCCATACGAATTTACTCATCAGGGAGCTCACTGGGCGGCTGACTCAAACGCATGGTTAGGAACAAAATGGACAGGGACGGATTCGGAAAAGCAAATGATAACAAAGGACTTTAACGATGCCGCGGCCTGGGCGAAAAAGAACAACCGCCCGATTTTCATAGGCGAGTTCGGCGTAAACAGCAAGGCAGATATGGACTCCCGCGTCCTCTGGACCAAATTCGTCGTCGATACCGCGATTGAGCGGGGCTTTAGCTTCGCATACTGGGACTTTTGTGGTGAATACTTCGGCGTGTTCGACCTCAATGCCTGGTCGTTCCGCAAGCCGTTACTGGAAGCGTTGATACCGCCGCAAAAACGATAAATGTTAATCGGCATTTTTGCTTACTTTTCGTCTTGACGAGGGAGTGACAGAACGTTAATCTAACAGGCGAAATCTGTTCTTTTTAGGATGCTGCTGTGAGGCAGGAAAGCGAGACATTACTTTTTGATTCAGGAAAGGGGTTAATAAAATGAAAGGTAACGCAAAATTACTTCAGGCACTCAACGGCTTACTCGCCGATGAGCTGGGCGCAATCAACCAGTATATGGTCCACGCGGAAATGGTCGAAAACTGGGGCTATGGGAAGCTCGGGAAACTGATACAGTCAAGGGCGGTTACGGAGATGAAGCACGCCGAGAAGCTCATCGAGCGTATGCTCTTTCTCGAGGGCACGCCAATAGTCAATAAACTCAGCGACATTCATATCGGCGCCGACGTGCCAAAACAGTTCGATAACGACCTTGCCTCGGAAATGGGAGCTGTCAAGTCGTACAACGCGGCGATTAAACTCGCGCAGGAAGTAGGCGACAACGCCACGAAGGAACTTTTGGATTCGATTTTGAAGGACGAAGACGCCCACGTCGATGAAATCGAGACGCAGCAGGACCAGATTAAACAGATGGGTCTTCCTCAGTACCTGTCCAACCAGGCAGGCTGATACGAATTGTTTCTGCGTTCCGGGTCCGGCGTCTTTTAATTGCGGGTCATTTCCGCTTTATCTTCCATTGCGCTGCCGTCGGGCATCGTATATTTTTCGGTGGAGATAAACCTGTCGTCGCTTATTTTTTCGGTGACGCGCGTGCTTGAACCCTGCCCCTGGCCTGACCAGACCCAATTTATAATCTCTTTATTGCCTTCGCGTTTGCCGGTGCCTTTGGCGATGCAACGCAAACTGTCAAAAAGGTAGCCGGTAATCTCGCCGGTTTTAGGGTCTATGGTGTAAACTTCCATACTCTCGAAAGATGAATTGCGCATCTTTTCAATGTCCGAATCGGACAGGTGCTGCCATTTGAGCTGTTTTATATATTCGTCGGATAAACTGATTATCCGGGACTGTCCTTTGCGGACAAGGAACTGACCATTCAAGGCCAATTCAATGTTCAGCCGGCATTTGCCTTTTGCCCAGTCCTTGTGCTCGCCGAAATCCGATTTAGCTATACCTTGCCAGTTGCCGACAAGCCACCTGCTCCAGTCATCATCGAGGGCTTTCGGCGGCTCAAGCGAAGGTATGTTATCCTTGCCTGATTCTTTCTCCCGATTCGTCGCACACGAGGCAACACTTATCGTTATAACTAACAGAATTGCAGATAACTTTTTCATTTAAGACCTCCCGTTGTTTTGCCAATTCTATTAATCCTGTGACACAGCACGGGCAATATAATCTTTCAATATTCAGCGGGCAAGTGTGATTTGCTATTGTTACCGCACGGTGTATAATAGTAGGCGATGGAAACGCTGAAATCGTTATATGAGTATTTCCCGACGGCCGTTTATACGGGCAAGTGCCTGGTCTTTATAAGCGAGGATTGGCGGGTCGAGCTGACCGAGCACAAAGACAGCGACTACACAAGGGCAGGCTCACAGCCGTCGGTCATTCGCGTGCGGGTCTTCAAAAAGGCCCTCAACGGTGAATTTGTGCCGGGGCATTTCGAGGATTTTCAGTTGCCATCGCTTAATGAATTAGCCGAACAGATTGAAAAATACGTCCAGCTTGCCATCGGCGCAAACCTCCGCGAAAGAACGGACATGTCCTGAGTGCCGCGATATATGGAGCAGTTGAAAATACAACAATCGGCTAACGCGGTCATCTTCTCAGTCAAAGCAGTTCCCCGTTCGAGCAAAACAGTGGTAGCAGGTCTATTGGGGGGTATGCTTAAAGTAAAACTCGCTGCTGCGCCGGAAAAAGGCAAAGCCAACGAATCGCTTGTGGAATTTTTAGCCGACACGCTCGGCGTCAAAAAAAACGCGATTACAATAACCTCCGGCCTGACCTCTCCCGTCAAAACAATCCAAATCACAGGCATTTCGACGGAATACCTGTTAGATAAACTAAACTGCCATTGTAAATGAACACCCAGACCAAGCCACTTGCCGTTGATGAGACCTCGCTAAGGTTCATGCTCAAACTGGCGGGGCCGATTGTCATTACCACCGTTTCTTTTACGCTTCTTCAGTTCGTTGACCGGATAATGGTTTCGCGCTTAGGAACGGCCGCACTTGCGGCGGTGCTGCCCGCGGGATTCACTGCATCGATACCGGCCGCGTGCGTGATGGGCATTTTCGCCGGCTTAGGCACATACGTAAGCCAGTGTTATGGGAAAAAGCAAAAAAAAGAATGCACCAGCTACTTCTGGCAGGCGGTATATATGGGGACGGCGTTTTCGCTTTTGATTTTAGGCATATGCTGGCCTCTTGCGCCAGCAATATTCCGGTCGTTCGGCCACGAGCCGGAAGTTGTCGGGCTGGAGGTCATCTATTTTCGCATTATGCTCTTCGGCAACATATCGGTGGTGTTCGTCTGGGCGGGAGTGCAGTTTTTTATGGGCATTCACAGGCCCCTCCTTTCTATGTATGCCGCGTTGATTGCGCAGGTCGTTAACCTCGTGATGAATTACGCGTTGATTTTCGGCAAATTCGGTTTCCCGGCGATGGGAATCGCGGGTTCGGCGTGGGGAACGGTCATCGGCATAACGGTCGGCGGCGGGATAAGAATGGCGACGTTTCTTGGCGGCGGCTTCAGGGCTGAGTACGCAAGTATGAGTATGCTCAAGCCCGATTTGCGAAAAATGGCGGACCTGCTAAAAGTGGGACTGCCCGCGGGTATTGAGCTGGCATTCAGCGCGGGCGTATGGGGGGCAATACTTTTCTGGCTTGTAGGCAGGTTCGGCAAGGAGGCGCAGGCCGCAACGAGCGCGGCACTTGCCTGCACAAATCTTTCGACAATGCCCATCGAAGGATTAAAGACCGCTATAACCGTGGCCGTCGGCAAATCAATCGGCGCGGATAAAGACCAAACGGCAATCAAGCAAACCCGATTGTGCCTGCGTGCTGCTCTTATATATATGGGGGTTGTGGGGTTGAGCTTTTTGTTATTCGGCAGAATATTTATGCGGATGTGGTCATCAGATAATATGGTAATACAGATAGGGGCAGAAGTGCTTGTTTTCGCTGCTATTTACCAGCTTTTCTACGCATCAAGAACAGTTTACAGCGGGGCATTACGCGGGGCGGGCGACACGGTCTGGCTGGCAATCTTCGCGCTGGGGGCAGCGGCTATTCTCGCACTGGGCGGATTTGTTATAATAAAGGTGTTCCCGAACTACGGGTCGCTTGGTCCCTGGGCGGCGGCAACAATTAGCATCATCGCGGCGGGGCTGGCCAACCGTATAAGATTCAAGAGCGGCAAGTGGAAACAAATAGACCTGTTCAGCAGGCGGCCGGTTGAGCTGGAGATGACTGAAGAGTAATATGTAAATCGCAATTTTATGAAAACGTTTTTTTGCCTGACAATCTGTTCGATAATCACTTTGGCCTTGACGCCCTGCCTTGCAGATGAGCCATTGGCAAACGCGAATCTCGACGGCCTGTACGCCAAATCAATCGAGGCGGTATTGCGACTGCCGCCTGAGCAGATTGACCTGGGGACGGCCGCTTTGATTGTCTCCGAGGCGTGGAGCGATATGGTTGCCGGCACAAAATACCAGCAGCAGCTTGACGATATCGCGACGGAAATCCGCAGCCGGCTCAAGGCGAAAAATACGCCGATGGGCGTTGCAGCAATCCCCATTATCAATCAATACCTGTTCAATGAATTGAAGTTCAAAGCAATCGATAAAGCAACCGACCCATACGACCTGTTTCTGCACTCCGTTATGGACAGGCACCAGGGTTATTGCCTGAGCTTGTCGGTTCTATACCTGTCGATTGGCGAACGGCTGGGTTTGCCTCTTTACGGCGTAGTTGTGCCGGGGCATTTCTTCGTAAGATACGACGACGGCAAAATACGATTCAATATCGAGGCCACACAGCAGGGCAACAGCGCCCCCGACAGCTACTACATCGAGCAGTTCAATGTCCCCAAAACCAACACTATTTATATGACCAATCTCAATAAACGCCAGGCGCTGGGCTGTTTCTTCAATAACCTCGGCAACGTTTACAAGGATATTAACAACGTCAACCAGGCGATGGCTTCAATGCAGTGGGCCGTATATATCAACCCGGCACTGGCGGAATCACGAATGAATCTCGGCAATATCTACCTGCTGAAGAACCGCATAGATGACGCGATAACTGAGTATCAGGCCGCAACGAGAATCAGCCCCGACGACGCAAAATCCCACTACAATCTCGGCAACGCATATCAAAGACGCGAATGGTTTAATGACGCGATAAACGAATACACCGCCACAATACGGCTTGATTCCAACATGGCGGAAGCATATCTCGGCATGGGCGTTTGCTACGACAAGCTCAACCAGCCGGAAAATGAAATCGACGCGTATCTCAAGGCGCTGGCGGTCAATCCTAATATGTACGAGGCGATGGCGAATCTCGGCAATGTTTATTTCAACAAAGGTGATTTCGACGCCGCTATTGAGCAATACAGCAGGGCCGCCCGCGTAAAACCCGACAACGCCGAAATTCATTATCAGCTTGGCGTCGCATATTTCCAGAAAGGCGACTACGCGAATGCCATCAAAAACCATCTGAAAACCGTGGAGCTTGCGCCAAAAATGGCTGACGCTCATTACGCCCTGGGGCTTGCCTATTACAGAACTAATGATTACGGCCTGGCCCTGAAGCACATAAAAATCGCTGAACAGTTAGGCAAAGTAATCGACCCCGACATGTTAAAAATCCTCGAAAGCAAAAAGTGACAAAGCCCGTGGTCCCTGTTGAGCCATAATTTAAAAGACCTTCCCCGTTTCATTCTCAAAGCCATTGACAAACTTAGGTAAAAACAGCAAACTTTACCCGTGGCATTTCAACCTCGCAACAAACGGCGGGTGATTTAATATCAAGCGAATCAATTAAAAGGAGACAGCTATGAAATGGTTACAGGAATTCAAGACATTCGCAGTCAGGGGTAATGTGGTGGATATGGCGGTCGGTATCGTGATAGGCGCGGCATTCGGGAAAATCGTGTCGTCATTTGTCGCAGACGTGATAATGCCGCCGATAGGAGTGCTTATAGGCGGTATCGACTTCAGCAATCTGGTCATAACGCTGAAGGCGGGAACCGCGGCAACGGCCGATACCGCAGCTAAAGCCGCAGTAACGCTCAATTACGGCAAGTTCATCCAGGCCCTGATTGACTTCACCATTATTGCCTTCGCGATTTTTTTGCTGGTCAAGGGGATTAACACCCTGAAAAGAAATGAAGCAGCAAAGCCATCGGAGCCGGCTCTCCAGTCGCCTGAGGTTACGCTGCTGACCGATATCCGCGATATTCTGCGCAAGGGCTAATGAGAATCCGACAGGTTGTTTTTTGCTTGCGTTATTGGCCGGAGCGGGTAAATTTTACGCCAATAGTTCGGCACAGGGGCTGTTTCATCGGCAGTTACTGTTATGCACAGAACCAAATTATGTTGCCTTCCCGGCGATTTTGGGAAAGGATACGCTTGAACATGTTTTTTGAGGGTACCAAATGAAACTTCAAATCAAAAAGATAAGCATTTATTGTCTGGTCATACTTGGAATCCTGCTCGTAAGCGTTCTCCCCGTGATGGCACAGGATGTAAACGCCGCTCAAACCATGACCGATGCTGCCAAGGCCGGGCCGCAGAACGTAGCCGAAATAATAAAAAATTTCCTGATTACAAAAGGGACCGCTTTCGCTGTTGACCTGCTGGCAGCGATTCTTATCTTCGTAGTTGGCCGCTGGGTGGCAAAGTGGGCTTCCGTACTTGTCGGCAGGGCAATGACCAGGGCACATGTTGAGCAAATCCTTGTTACCTTTGTGCAGCATTTGTGCTATTTCGGCCTGCTCGCGTTCGTGATTATCGCGGCACTTGACCAGATTGGCATAAAACTGACGGCGGCAATCGCCGTACTCGGAGCCGCGGCATTGGCGGTCGCCTTCGCCCTGCAGGGTTCGCTGTCTAATTTCGCTGCCGGCATACTTATGGTAATTTTCAAGCCCTTCAAAGTCGGCGACCTTGTTACCGCGGCAGGGGTACAGGGGACGGTTCAGGAGATTCAGATTCTAAATACGGTGCTCAATTCACCCGACAATGTCCGCATCATAATTCCCAACGCCCAGATAACCGGAAGCACTATCAGCAATTACACCGCCAATGCTACAAGAAGAATCGATTTGACGGTTGGCGTCTCGTATGGCGACGACATCAAGAAAGCCAAACAGGTCATCGAAGGCGTACTCGCCGCTGACGCAAGAATACTCAAAGACCCGGCCCCAACGGTGGCTGTTTCGGCGCTTGCCGACAGCTCCGTAAACTTTGTCGTTCGCCCGTGGGTAAAACCAGTCGATTACTGGGACGTTTACTTCGACACTACCGCCAAGCTTAAAACCGCCCTGGAAAGCAACGGTCTGACAATACCATTCCCGCAACGGGACGTAAATATCAAGAGCAGCGGCCAGAAACCGCTGGCGTAACCATAATTGTCTGAGAAAGGATAGTTACCGATGACAAGTAAAATATTAACGGTTTTAATGACGCTGTTGATTTACTCAGCCGGCCTGGCTGAAGGTAACGACCAAATCTCACAGAAAGACCCAAACTCAACGCTGCTGGTCGGCCCCGGCGCATGGATTACAGTCGAACCATACAAAGGAATGCACACAATTGTTTATCCGGTACCTGTAGTCGCGGCTGTCAGCGCACCATTTTATTTCTTTATCGACACCGCTGGCTGCCGAGTATTTTCCGATTCCAATATGACATTTGACCTCATAGGCAAAATACGCACCGACGGCTACGACGCGGACAGAAGCGAGGATTTTGACGGAATGCATGACAGGCATATGAGCTTTGACGTCGGCGGCGAATTCGGAATATCGGGCGACTGGGGCAATCTCTATACGAGAATCCTCACCGATGCGCTGGCGCAGCATGAAGGGCAGGAATTTAGGGTAACATACGTCAAGCCGTTCAAATTTGAAAAATCAAAGATATCGCCTTCACTCGGCTTTGCCCTGCTCAGCAACAATCTCGCCAATTATTACTACGGCGTCCGTGATGACGAGGCAAGGCCAGGCAGGCCGGCATACGACCCGGGCGCATCCGTCAACTGGTTTGTCGGACTTGACGCGAACTACCAGCTCAATGACAACTGGACCCTGATTACAAGCATAACTTATTACTGGTTAGACAGTAATATTCGCAACAGCCCTATAGTCGATAAGGATTACACAATATCTATCCTTGCAGGCGCAATGTACAGGTTCTAAAATACTATGATAACAATGTGGATAAAATTTATGATGCCTAAACCCGGAAACCAATTTAAACCTTTTGGAGGGCAACAAAATGAAATCGGCAAAAAAAATCGTTACTTATGTAGTTGTGTCGATTGTGGTAATCCTGCTTGTCCTGATTGTCGGCATCTCTTTGTTTGGTGCCGGTATGATTAAAGCCGCCGTTGAAAAAACGGCCAGCAGCACCCTCGGCGTGCCGGTAACAGTTAAGAGCATCAACCTGTCGATTATGCGCGGGCAGGTCGAGATTAAAGGCCTTGTGGTTAAAAACCCGCCCGGTTACGCTAATGAGACGCTACTGGAGCTTGGCGATGGGGTGATAAATCTCGACATCGGCTCACTAATGCGCGGCGACACAATAAAAATACAACTGATTAACCTCAACGACACGAAGCTGACAATTGAGCAAAAAGGACTGACGAATAACCTCAACGAAATATTGGACAAGATGCCCAAAGAAGAAAAATCGGCAACGCCAAAAACCGAAAAACCGGGCAAAAACCTGACCGTCAACAAGCTGGAAATAATCAACACCGACGTCAGGGTAAAACTGCTGCCTATCCCTGGCAAAAGCGACACCGTCAGCTTGAAACTCGACCCGATAGTAATGGAAAATCTCGGCACGGACAAAAAACTCAGCACGGCCGCGCTTGTGTCGAAGGTTATGGGCGTACTGGCTACCAGCATCGCCAAGCAGGGTGCGGGGGTATTGCCCGATGAGATGGTCAAAGGCATAAGCTCAACGCTCGGCAAAACTGGCGAATTCGGCAAAGGTGCCGTGAAAACTACTACCGAAGCGGGCAAAAATGCCGTTGAAGGCATCAAAGGAATATTCGGCGGCAAAAAATAACTGTGCCCCGAGAGCAGTTGGTTAGGCAGACATAAACCGGCAGATTACAGGTCTTTCAAAAGCATATTTGCAGGCGATTTTTCGAGGGTCGCGTCGAACTGCCGCAGACAATCGGAAAGCTTGTCCATTTCAGCAGACCGAAGCACCGGTATGCTGGAAGTGCCCCGTTGCTCAAGCCGGTCGATAACAAATTTCACGGTAATTTTATTAGCGTCGGTGGCGGGCTGATACGCAAGCTCTTTGTCTTCTCCTTTTTTGGCCTCCGACAGAATACCGGATTCCGACAGGTCATACAAAAGCTGCCTGACCAGCCGGACGGGAATTTCCAGCTCATGCGAGAGCCCGGAAGCGTTACTGGGTTTTTCGCCGGCGCAAAACCTGTGCACAAGCCGCTGCGTAATAAGAATCGAAAGCAGTGTCTTGAACGAATGACTCGCCGAAAGACAATCCGGCTCAAATTCGTATGTCTCCACGTTTTGATGCGCAAATGAAACCTCCGCACCGAACAAAATAATAAGCCAGCTTATCTGAAGCCAGAGCAAAAACAGAGGCATCGCGGCGAAACTGCCGTATATGGCGTATCTTGTGGTAATCTGAACCTGGAAATTCACGTATCCCCACTGAACCAGCTGGAATAAAGTGCCAGCGACTATCCCGGCTATCAGGCCGGAC
>CAIODZ010000045.1 GCA_903857265.1 uncultured Phycisphaerales bacterium | reverse complement strand
TGAGTAGAATTTGCCGAACCTTGCCTGCAGGTCGTATGGCAGGTCTGTGTATGTGAAATATCCTTCTTCAATATCAGGCTTATATTCGCCGTTATCCTGCCTCTCTATACTTAGAATTAAATCGGCGCGCCCGTATGGGTCAACAGGATTGGAAAACCCGAACTCGACTTCCCTGAGTTGGACCTTTGCGGTCTTGCTGCCTGCGATAGTATCAGGCGTTTCGCCTCTGGGCGTCGGTCCTCCGTGAAAAATAAAATCGCCTATTGCCGAAATATCAGGATTAAAACTCTGATAACCCGAAGAGGCCTTGGCCTGTGGTTTTTCAATATACTCCGCAGCCGCCGGGGGCTGACTTGGCCCAATTGTCTTTGTTTCTTTTGCTGTACCGGTCTTGTTTTGTTTCAAAAGCTCGATTTCTTCTCTAAGCAATTTTATCTCTTCGGTGTGTCTTTCATTTGCGTCCTTCATTTGCTGTTGAAGCTCAATTACCTGCTGCCTGAGGGATTGCATATCGGTATTGGCTGAATCGCCTTGTTCTGCTCGGCCTGCCCCGGTAAATATCAGGATTGTCAAAAGATAGAAACCATACTTGATGGCTCGTATATTCATTTGTCTGTCTCCGTAAATCCATTGGATAATAGAAAGTCCCCGCAACTGACCGGTAATGGTTTTGGCGGGAAAAATAAATGTGGTTAATCTGGATTAGGAGACAACCGGCGGGGCACGAGGACCCAAGAGACCCGGTATTGAAATCGCTGGCGCGACTTCGATATGAAATATCAAACGCTGTTCGCAAACATGGTGCTGACTAATCGCTGTTGGTTTTTCGACCGTCGTACTATGGGGCAGTGAAAGCAACTGCTGGCAAACAGGACATTCATGTGAATCGTGCCCGGCGTGGTGCTCTTCACATGAAAGATGTATAAACAGCAGGGCCTGTGTCGCAAGCAGCGAGAAGAGTAGCGTCGCCGTCAATATCAGTATCGTTCTCGCTGTTTTGTTCATTACAGATATTCCTATGCGCACTACGGACACAAACATTCTAATCACACCTGCGGCCGCTGTATTATAAAACCAACCGGCGTGTTTGTCGCCATAGAAATCGACGCGTCGTGCATATAATTTGTCTTTTCGCAGCCAGTGCAGACAAAGTGCGGATGACACTCATGCTCGGTGCATTTGTCCGCCATTTCAAAATGCTTATTTCCCTCTGCGTTCTCTGCGCTCTCAGCGGTAAAAAATCCCCAAAAACCCCATTCCTAAAATTACGCATTTTTTCAATCTTAAAAAAATCCGCAACTATTCGTCTTCGATAGGAGTAACGGGGTCAATGATGAGCCAGCAGAATGTGCCGAGGAAATACACGCCTGCGGCAACGTAAAGGGCGACGTTCCAGTTGTGATTCGACCAAGCGAGGATATAGCCGATAACGATGGCGGCAAGCCCCCCGCCGAAATTGCCCATCATATTCATACTGCCGGAGAGCGTCCCCGCGAATTTCCCGCCTATATCCATACACGCCCCCCAGCTCGTCGGCATCACCAAATCATTGCAGAAACTGGCCAAACCCATAACCAGCATAGCCAGCCACGGATTAGGTATAAAAGTTGACAGAGCCAAGCAGGATGCCGCCCCGAAAAATCCGGTTCCCGCCAGCAAACGTCTCGCGAATATGGTGCTGCCGAGCAAATTGGCAAGCGGTGCGGCTATATAGCCGCAGAACAGCGACCCAAGCCCGCCGAAAAATAACGGGAAACCCGCCAACAACGCGCCATAAGTTATATCCATCCCGCGCCCCTCGCGCAGGTAGGTTGGCAGCCAGGTTATATAAAAAACCGCGCCGAAATTGAGACAGGCAAATTGAAACCACAGGAGCCAGACGGTTTTAGAAGCTATCAGTTTCCCCCACGGGATTTTATCGTGTCCCAGCACCACGTCCTGCTGACGAGGCAATATCGCCAGCTCCGCCTCGTTAATGCTTTTTTTGTCGTGAGGGTTGTCCCGATACCAGAGGAAGAAAAAAATCGCCCATATTACGCCCAGCAGGCCGAATAATCCGAAGGTGTGACGCCAGGAGATATGCTGCAAAATCAACGCTACCAGCAAAGGCGTAAATGCGCCGCCCCATCTTGCGCTAAGCCACGTTATGCCCTGGGCCTTGACCCGTTCCGATTTTGGAAGCCAGACGGTAAACGCCTTGGTCAGATTCGGGAAACACCCCGCCTCGCCAGCACCGAACATTGCACGGGTAATAACTAATGAAACTAAACTGAATACCCAACCGGTCGCAGCCGTGAAAAAGGACCACCACATCACCACCCGCATCAGGACTTTGCGTGCGCCGATGCGGTCGCCCAGCCAGCCGCTGGGAACTTCGAACAGGGCATACGCCCAGAAAAACGCAGAAAACGCCCAGCCCATTTGTTTGGTCGAAAAACCGAGGTCTTTACTCATCGCCGGCGCCGCCTGCGAAATGCAGACCCGGTCAATATAGGTAATGACGGATAAAGTAACGGCAAACACAATGACCCAGTAACGAACACATGTAGGACGTGTCCCTGAGCCATTCATAAGTGTTTTGTCGTTGGAATCCATCTAAACGCGCAATAATTATTTTGGCGGCAAAACAGCTTCGAGCAGCGGCTTGCGAAAGGTCTTGGACTTCTGGTTATACAAGCCGAATTCGTTTGCGCAAAATTCCCAGTAATGGAAGCTCATTCCCCGCTCGATTGCGGCATCTGCCATAAACTTTGTCCAGCGTGCGCGGGAATCCATATCCGCTTTTTCGTATGCGCCGAACTCGCCCAGGTTAATCGGGCGGTTATTTTTCTTTCCCCAGGCGGCAGCAAAATCCAAATCCCTGATTATTTCCTGCTTTTCGTCCTCGGTGCCTGTCCATTTTGTGCCGAGCCAGTCGTTGGGGTCTCCTCTGCTCAGCCAAGCCGCACCCTGATGAGTGAACGTCAGCGGGAAGTAATCGTGAATGGTAACAATGATGTTGCGGTCTTCTTTGGGGATATCGAGCAGCGTAAGGTAATGAATCTGGTTATAGTGCGCCGAGCCGATGACGATGGTCCTGTTCGGATTGGATTGCCTCACAACCGCAAGCGATTCTTTCAGTTGCTCATTCCAGGGGCCTGCTCTTAGTTCTTTTTGCGGCTCATTCAGCAATTCAAAAACAAGGGTATCAGGATAATCCTTGAAATATTCCGCTATCTGCTTCCAAAGGGCAAGGTATCTTTCCTTTTCCGCTGCCGGGTTGGCGTAAAGCTCGCCATAATGGTGAACGTTAAGCATTATGGGCAGCTTTCGCGACACCGCGCAATTGACCGCCCATTCAATTCGTTTCATAAAGTCCGGGTTAATCGTATAAGGCGGCGTAGTCATCGCGTGGGCTGACCAGCGAACAGGCAGACGAACCGAACTGAAGCCGGCATCTTTTACGACCTGAAAATACTCTTCCTGAAGAACAACGCCCCATTCGCCTTCGGTTGGCGCATCAAAAGCGTTGCCGAGATTCACTCCACGCCCCAAAAGCTGGTTCATTTTAAACGGGTCAGGCACACTGGTCGCATTCGGCTCATTGGCGGCGGCACAGACGGACACAAAAGAAACGAGAATCGCTATCAGCATCTTTGCCATAAAATCGAATCCTTAAAAATTATTGTTTGGGCGGGATAATCGCTTCTAAAAGCGGTTTACGCCAGGATTTCGCATCCCGGTCATACAGGCCGAATTCCTGTGCGCAGAATTCCCAATACATTAAACTCATACCGCGCTCGGCTGCGGTATCAGCGATGAACTTTGTCCAGCGTGCGCGTGATTCCATATCGGCTTTATAGTAAGAGCCGAACTCGCCTAAGTTAATCGGGCGATTGTGTTCCTTTCCCCAGGCCGCGCCGATGTCAAATATGTCGGTCATAGCTTTCTTTTCTTCGGCTGTCCCCATCCATTTCGTCCCCGGCCAGGCATTGTAATCATTAATGCCGTTCGAGTTGAGATCCTGACCAATGAATTTCATATCCTCAACAGTCCTGGTAACTTTTTCTTGTGTCATCCAGGGCGTTGACTGGTGGGTGAATGCGTGCGGAAAATAGTGATGAACGGTAACGACAATATTGCGGTCGTTCTCAGGCAGCTCAAGGAGCTTAAGATAAGTAATCCAGCTGTCGCGGGCAGAGCCGACGACAACCGTCCTATTCGGATTCGATTCGCGAATGACTGCTAAAAACTCTTTGACGTAATCATTCCATATCTGGGGCGTCAGCTTTCTTTTCGGCTCATTCATCGGCTCAAAGAGGAGAATATCAGGGTAGTCCTTATAGTGCTCCGCAATTTGCCTCCACAGGGCGACAAACCTTTCCTTGTGCGCCAGCGGCGCATCGTATGTTTCGACGTATTGCTGGATATTTACGATAATGGGCATATTTCTCGAAATAGCCCAGTTTACAATCGTGTCAACCCGTTTGAAAAATTCGGGGTTAATGGTGTAAGGTTTTTCAGTAAGCGCATGGCCTGACCAGCAAACGGGCAGGCGGATTGAATTGAATCCCGCCTGTTTGATGATGTCGAAATACTCCTCTTTGATAACTACGCCCCATGCGCCTTCAGTCGGCGCCTCAAGCGCGTTGCCGATGTTCACACCACGACCAAGCAGCTTATTCATTTTGAAGGGGTCCGGTTTCGTTGATGCGGCGTTTGGTTCCGCGGCTGCGACACAAGCTGCTCCGAGCAGAATTATTCCTAATGCAATGAATACGTACGGTTTCACTGTCCTCAACATCATTTTTTCTCCAGCGATTCTATTGTTTCGGCGGAATCACTGCTTCAAGCAGCGGTTTTACCCAGGTTTTGCTGCCTCTGTCGTAAACCATGAAATTGTGGGTGAACTGCCAGTAAGTGAAGCTGAATCCGTGCGCTACCGCCTCATCGGCTACATATTTTGTCCAGAGGACGCGGGAATCCATATCTGCCTTTTCATTAGAACCGAACTCGCCGAGATAAACCGGGCGATTATGTCCCCTGGCCCAGCCGGCAACGGCGTTAAAGTCCTTTTTTATAGCCAGTTTTTCAGCATCACTGCCCGTCCATTTTGTTCCTATCCAGTCATCGGAGTCCTTTGTCCAGCTGGTGCCCTGATGGGTAAAGTGATATGGCTCGTAATAATGTATTGTTACGATGATATTCCTGTCGTCCTCAGGCAGTGAAAGGAACCGCAGGCCCGCGATGCCGTTGAAACTGGCTGGCCCGATTACAATCGTTCTGTTCGGGTTTGTCTTGCGAACAATCGCCAGCGTCTCTTTTATCAGCGCGTTCCAGTCGCCGGCTCCTATCTTTTCCTGCGGCTCGTTGAGAAGCTCGAAGATAAGTGTGTTGGGATAACCTTTGTAGTGTTCGGCTAACTGTTCCCATGTAGCGAGGAATTTCGGTTTCAGGCCGTTGGGGTCCTTGTAAAATTCGAAGTAGTTTTGATAGTTTATTATAATGGCAAGATTACGCGATAGTGCGCTGTTGACCGCAAGGTCAACGCGTTTCAAGAAATTCGGGTCGATGGTATATGGCGGCTTATCCATCGTCCGCGTGGACCAGCGAACCGTGAGCCGGACCGAATTGAAGCCCGCGTCTTTTATGAGCTGAAAGTGTTCATCCTTAACGATGAAGCTCCATTCGTCGTCTAACTCCACTTCCCTGTCCAGCGCATTGCCTATATTGACGCCCCGGCCAATCAGCTTGTTGACTTCAAACGGGTCATTAAGATTTACATCTGTAGCAGCAAGTAACACGGATGCTGGCCATATAATTACCAGTAGAGCGATAACGAGTAATGTCGAGGGGCGAAACATACGTTTTCTCCTTATTGAGTAATAAAATATTGAACGAATCGGCAACATACCACTACGGCCGGCGATTGTGTTCGAACCCACGGCATTCCGCCTGGGAAACCGGCATTCTATCAATGAATTACGCCCGCGTTTTCAGCAACCCGATATTATATCTTTTGCAAAGGTGTTTTCCAGTGGGAAGTTGGTTGTCTATTGCCGACAGCGTAGAATCTCTGTGGTTTCAGTAATCAAGGAAAAAAGGGGCAAAGATGGCGTATGCGATTTGCGTAAAGTAATCTGAAAACCCCGCGACCCCTTGTACGCCAGGCCTTGTTGAAATAATTACGCCGGCTATTGGATTATCAAACTCTGTGGTCTTCTCGGATAATGGTGCGATAGCCGCCTGACTGGCTTCGGTTCCAGTTTTTGGGCGGCTTGATTTTTTTCAGCCGGTCAAGCTGGCCGATGTCTTTTAGACGCTTGTATATAAGCTGCCAGGCACACTGGCGTTCGGGATTGACTTCGCATCGGTCTTCGCGCGAGCCGCTGCACGGGCCGTTGAGCATGTGTTTGGCGCAGCGGGTAACGGGGCAGATGCCGCCGTATTCGTGAAGCACACACGCCCCGCAGGCGGCGCATTTTTCCGTCCAGACGCCTCTTTCTTCGAGTATGCCAATGAACGCCGTATCGAGGCCCGCGTAAACCGGCTTATCGGTATAACGTTCAGCGAGGGCCTGAACGCCCGCGCCGCAGCCAAGCGAAAGAACCGCGTCATTTCTCTTTATGGCGTCGGCCGCCTGTTCGAGGAAGACGTTGTCGCACTGGCGCTCTATGGTCAATTCCTCAACCTCAAGCGGAAGGCCTTTCAGCTTTGCGGCCATTCGCAGCGATGAGGCGATGATGCTTACCTCACGCACTCCGCCCGCAAGGCATACGGTAACACAGGTGCCGCAGCCCAGCACAAGAAGCTTTTTATGACTTTTTACGATTGCCAGCAGGTCAGGTATATTTTTTCTTTGCGCAACTATCATTTGCGGCTCTCCTGTTTAGATGCATCTATTTGTCTTATCGGGCTTGGGCCCAGTTTGCGAACGGTTTCAACCATATCGATAATAGTATCGGCCAAAGGTCTTGCCATCGCGGCCGAAACATTTACCATACGAAGACGTTCTTTTTCGATACCTATTTCTTCCAGTAATTCTCTCGTGTAATTGACCCGGCGTTTCGCGCAGAGGTTGCCCTCGACGAAATGGCAGCCGCCTTCGAG
>CAIODZ010000044.1 GCA_903857265.1 uncultured Phycisphaerales bacterium | reverse complement strand
GGTGGGATAAGTTTCAGGGTTGCTTCCTGATGGGTTATATAATCGGTAATAAAACCCGGGGATATTCGCGTCGGTTCCGTCGGGCAGATGAAATTTTACCGTAACGTCAATTTCGCAGGGGTCGAAAGGATTGGTGTATGTTTGTGAAAGCGAGAAGGTCAATTCATATTTGCTGTATCTGCCAATGGTGGCTGAGTTGTGTGTGATGTTGCTTATAGTGACTGCTGCGTTTGCCTGGTTGATTCCGAATACCAAGATTGCAATTAGGTGTGCGGCCAAAATATACGTATTTTTTTTCATCACTGCTTACCCCCGTTTTCCTTTTGACTCCGCTCAGTTCTGTGAACTTTTTACGGATGGTGAGTGTGGCGTTACCAGCCCAATAATGCCGCATTTTCATTATACTTTGAAAAAGGGGGTAAGTCCAGAGTATTTTTGCCGGAATTGCCTTATTTGTCCTTTGGCTGTTTTTGGCGCTTTTAGCCGAAAAAGGCCTCGACTTGGTGCTTGTGGTCGAG
The DNA here is from genome assembly GCA_903857265.1 of uncultured Phycisphaerales bacterium. Classification (GTDB taxonomy): domain Bacteria; phylum Planctomycetota; class Phycisphaerae; order Sedimentisphaerales; family Anaerobacaceae; genus Fen-1362. The sequence goes on along the minus strand of CAIODZ010000044.1, from coordinate 7,977 downwards.
TACTGGCCTAAAGAGACGAATCGCTTAACATAGTTTGGCATCAAAAAAGCTGCTTTCAAAAACTCACACAATGCGTTATTAAAGATAACGAGCCAAATGACCAACTTGAAAAGATTGTTAAGGGGTGTTTTATGATTACTCGGCATATTGTTCAACAAATGGATATACGGGGTACAATGCGCGGGGCGAGGATTTTTGGGAGAATGCTTTGGCTTGTTTTTATTTGCCCGGTTTTGTTTAGTTCCCAGTGTTTTGCAATTGGCCAGGAACAATATGTGGACTTCAATCTCTGTAAAGACGGTTTTTGCATTGCGCAAAAAGACAACGTCGCAGGCATATACATTGATTCGAATGATTACCCCGGTGTTATGCGCGCGGGTAATGATCTGCAGGCGGATATTAATCGCGTCACGGGGCAAATTGCGAAAGTATCAAATAAGGAAACTGGTTTGGGGAAAAATACGATAATCATCGGCACGATTGGCAAAAGCCCACTTATCGACCGGCTGATTAAAGATGGCAAAATCGATGTGAATCAAATTGCGGGCAAATGGGAATCGTTTGTTATTCAGGTGGCGCCCAAACCTTTAGCCGGCGCCGAGAATGCCCTTGTTATCGCGGGCAGTGACAAAAGAGGCACGATTTACGGCATATATGACCTTTCGGAACAGATAGGCGTGTCACCATGGTATTGGTGGGCGGATGTGCCTGTGCAGCATAAAGATGCTCTTTTTGTAAAGGCGGGAAGATATGTTCAGGGGCCGCCCGCGGTCAAATATCGCGGTATTTTCCTCAATGATGAGGGCTGGGCGCTCACCCCCTGGGTTAAAGAAAAATACGGCAACTATAACAGTAAATTCTACATCAAAGTTTTCGAACTTTTACTTCGGTTAAAGGCCAACTATCTCTGGCCGGCGATGTGGAACAATGCCTTCGATGAAGATGACCCGAATAATCCCCGTCTTGCCGACGAATACGGCGTCGTGATGGGAAACTCTCATCAGGAGCCGATGCTTCGCGCGCAAAAAGAGTGGGACAGGCGATACAGCAAAAAATGGAACTATTATACCGACGCCAATACCCTCCAAAACTTCTGGCGGGAAGGCATCAGACGCAACAAGAATTATGAAAGCATCATCTCCATTGGGCTGCGTGGGGCTGATGACTCGCCGATGATTCCAAACGGCACTGTGGCAGAGAGTATGGCCTTGCTGGAAAAAATTGTGGGTGCTCAGCGAAAGATAATAGCAGAGGAGATTAATCCCGATGTGACCAAAGTACCCCAGTTATGGTGTCCTTACAAGGAAGTCCAGGAATACTATGAAAAGGGGCTGCGCGTTCCCGATGATGTGACGATACTGTGGTGTGACGACAACTGGGGCAATGTCAGGCGTCTGCCGACCGTGGAGGAACGCAAAAGAAGCGGCGGGGCGGGTGTTTATTATCACTTCGATTTTCACGGCGGGCCACGCTCATACGAATGGCTCAATACCATTCAAATTACCAAAATCCAGGAGCAGATGAACCTCGCGTATAATTACGGCGCCACGAAAATATGGATAGTCAACGTGGGCGATTTGAAGCCGATGGAATTTCCCATGGAATTTTTTATGACCTTCGCCTGGAACCCGCAAAGGTGGCCAAAGGAGAAAATATCGGAATTTGCCCGGCTTTGGGCCCAGCGTGAATTTGGCCCGCAATATGCTGACCAGATTGCTGATATCGTGTCTAAGTACACCAAATATAATGCCAGACGCAAGCCCGAACTTCTCGACCCCGGCACGTTCAGCATCATCAATTATCGTGAGGCAGACACTGTAGTTGCCGATTTTAACGCGATTACGGCCAAAGCCGAGCAAATCTATCAAAACCTGCCCGATAGCGCCAAAGACGCCTTTTTCCAGCTGGTTCTCTACCCGACAAAGGCCTGCGCCCAGGTTACCGAGCTTTATGTCACTGCGGGCAAAAACAAATTATACGCTGAGCAAAAACGCGCAAGCACCAACGACCTTGCTGCGAAGACCAGGGCTTTGTTTGAAGCCGATGCCGAGCTGTCCCGGTATTACAATCGCAAAATGGCCAACGGCAAATGGGACCATATGATGGACACGACGCATATCGGTTATACATCCTGGAATCCGCCGCCAAAAAATAATATGCCCAAAGTCGAGGAAATCAACGTCCCGGCCGAGCCGAATATGGGCGTTGCGGTTGAAGGTTTGAGGTCCGCCTGGCCCGGTTCTTCGGATGAACCGGTTCTGCCGGGATTCAGCGTATTTGGCGAGCAACGTCGATATATCGATGTGTTCAATCGTGGACAAACACCGTTTGAATTCTCGGCCAAACCAGGCGCTGACTGGATCGTCCTTTCTTCAACGAAAGGAACTGTTGAAAAAGAAACGCGCCTCTGGGTGAATATCGACTACAGCAAAGTGCCCACAGGCGACGCTAACGGCTATGTGAAGATTTCCGGCCCAGGTGCAAAAGAGGTAAACATCAAAATCAATTCATCTAATCCTGCCGAACCCAACAAGGATTCTTTAGAAGGTTTTGTTGAAGCCGATGGCTATGTGTCGATGGAAGCCGCGCATTACACAAAAAAGGTTGATGCCGGTGAGGTCCACTGGGAGAAAATCGATGATTATGGGCGGACTGATTCTGCTATGACGATTTTTCCGGTTACGGCTCAGAGCGTTACGCCGCCGAAGGACTCTCCTTGTCTCGAATATAAAATGTTCCTGTTTCATTCCGGCAATATCGAAGTCGAAGCGATTGTTGCTCCCACGTTAAATTTTGTTCCCGACAGGGACCTGCGTTACGCTGTATCGTTTGATGACCAGCCGCCGCAAATCATAAGTATTGTGCCGAAGAATTATATCGTTGCATACTCAAACGATGACTGGCAGGAATCTGTAAGAAACAATGCTCGTATAGTCAAAAGCAATCACTCGCTGCCTGGTGCGGGTTATCATACGCTGAAGGTGTGGATGGTTGACCCCGGTGTTGTGCTGGAGAAAATCGTTGTAAACATCGGTGGTATCAGGCCAAGTTATTTTGGTACGCCCGAAAGCTATCGTGGCACTTCTGCCGGTTCGGATACGAATGTCGTTGAAAATATCGCAGATGGCTCAGGCTCCTTCGCGACAGGCAATTATCGTAATCTGTTTGTAGAAGCAGGCCGTTCTCAGGAGGAAGTTACAGAAAAAGTCAACGCTGTTTTCCAGCAATTGTTTCACGGTGACCCCTGTACGCAGGCGGTATATTTTCCCGCCGGCACAAGCGCAAATGGCCCGCTCGCCTATATCTGGGACATAGGCAACAACGATGTGCGCTCCGAAGGTATGTCCTATGGGATGATGATTGCAGTTCAGTTGGACAAAAAGACCGAGTTTAACGCCATGTGGAACTGGGCAAAGACGTATATGTATCACGATTCGCCAAATTATCCCTCTTATGGTTTCTTTTCATGGTCGGTTAAAACAAGCGGTGTACCGAATGATGAGATGCCCGCGCCCGATGGCGAGGAGTATTTCGCGATGTCGCTTTATTTTGCCGCAAGTTGCTGGGGCAATGGCCAGGGCATTTATAATTACAAGGCCGAGGCCGACCGGCTTTTAAACAATATGAAAAACCGTGCGAATATCACAGGCCCGACTGTAAAAGGCACAATGACAGCCGCCGGGCTTTTCGATGCTGAACACAAAATGGTCCGCTTCACTCCGGATATTGTAAACATCGAGCATACGGACCCATCTTATCATTTGCCCGCGTTCTATGAGCTTTGGGCGAGATGGGGACCTGAGGCAGACAGGCCTTTTTGGGCGCAAGCCGCTTCAGCGAGCCGGGAGTTTTTCCAGAAGGCCACAAATCCTGTTACAGGTCTTGCTCCTGAGTATGCTAATTTTGACGGGACACCGTGGGCAAGTCCTTGGAACAGCAATTCCGCTAATTTTCAGTTTGATTCGTGGCGCACCGCGATGAACTGGTCGGTGGACTGGGCCTGGTGGGGCAGAGATACACGCGAAAAACAGTTAAGCGACCGACTGCAGACATTTTTTGAGTCAAAAGGGGCGTCTACCTACGGAAACCGGTTTACTCTTGATGGCAATCAGTTCGGCTCAGACCACTCTGTTGGATTAGTGGCGATGAATGCCGTCACCGGTTTCGCTGCTGCCAATCCACGGGCAAAACAATTCGTCGAGGCGTTGTGGAATACGCCTGTCCCAACTGGGCAATGGCGTTACTATGACGGGATGCTTTATATGCTCGCAACGCTTCATTGCAGTGGCGAATTTCGAATCTGGCACCCCCAATAATCGCCCATAAAAGGCCATTTGGCTTCGCGAGCATTTTCTGAAAATTCCAAAAGGGCATAGGAATAGGGAGGAGGCCTCAGAACCTTGTTTTTTCCTTAATTTTGCGGGTCAGGGGGTGTGATTTGCCTGAAAAGTAAAGTTTTTTGAAAAAAAGCAAAAAAACTCTTGACTTGTCGCCGCTTAAAGGATATTTTATAAGTAAACGATTACTTAGTGCCTTATAATAGTAAGAGAGTTCGGCGGATTCGCCGGATATTATAGGCCTTGTAATGAAGTAAGGGTAAGAAGGTGGATGAAAGAGATAATAGAGCAATTCGGATGACATTCCAGAGGTATGCGCCAGATGCGGTCAGAGTTTGTACGCATATCGCACGGATACAAATATCTCGCAAGGTTCAATGGTTGAAAGTCAATAGTTAAAAGTCAAAATGTATTATGTAAGAAGAAGAGTTTGAATGTTAACCATTTTTTTTGTAAGGAGGAGTAGAGTATGAGAAATAAGATTGTTACTATTTTACTTGCCATTGCCCTGACGTCTGTAAGTTATGCAGGTGTTGTTGGTAACTGGGAAGGTATGCCCACCAGTGGCGATGGCTGGATTGATTGGTCTAACAATTCGGGTGCTGGCGTGCCTATTCAAACGTTATCTAAGTACACCGCCAACACGGACTGGCATACGCTCGGCAGCCAAAGTTTGGAACTGACTCAGAATGGCTGGGCGCAGACCCTTTCAATTAAGCTTGAATATCTGGGCAAGAATAGCGAATTCCTGGACAACAAGTATATTGAGTTTGACGTTGCGGTCCCGAACCTCGGCGGCGCTGGCGGCTGGGGTAAGATTGAAAATGTTTCGCTTAATGCATCGGGTTTTTCCTTTGCGAGCCTTCCAAGTTCTACCCAAATGATTGGACTTTGGGCAGGTTCCGGCACCGTTGTGAAGCACATGAAGATTGATTATTCTGCTGCGAAGGCGCTGGTGACGGCGACTGCGACTAGCGGCTACATCGAGCTTGTCTTCACAACCAACAACGATAGCTTAAATAATGAAATACTGTTTGACAACTTCCAGTTTACTCCCGAGCCGGCAACAATGGCTCTGCTTGGACTTGGTGGTCTTGCTTTGATTCGCAGGAAACGCTAATTAGTTGTACTGAGTATTAGTTTTTAAAATGACAAAGCGCCCTCGTGATTCCGGCATAAGTCGGAAAGGCGAGGGCGTTTTTATTTTGCGCCGTACCGCGGTTGTGTCGGTATGAGCACTTGACGTGAAGCAGGACTTTTCGCAGGTCCTGGTCGCGTGAGGAATTGCCGGCCATAACGTTGCCGCAAAGCTTACTTCATTAAAGCAGTTATGAACGAATTCAATTGCTGAGAGTCAATTATTGCAGAAGCCTTTCGCTTTTGAATTTCTTTAATAAACTGCATTACTATTTGTGTTAATATTGCGCCTGGCCTGGGATAAGCGGCCACGATATAATGGGGTCCGGCAGTTGATTCCCCCGCCTCTTTTTCCATCTCGGCCCTGAGGTTGTCCGGCGTTATTAAGGAATTGGCGTACTGGAAGACGACCTTATCCATTGCCTTATATACTTGCTTGCTTTCTTTGGCCATTCCGTAATAATCAAGAAGCTGTGCAAAAACATAATTGGATGTTGTATAGACGTCCTGGCCCTGCTCCGATTCTACTTTTCCTCCGTCCTTTGTCCGGCACATGGCCCAGCCCATCGTGGTCTTGTTATTGTCGTAAATCGTCCTGAGGATTTGTTTGGCTCTATCGGCGGGAATAAACGGCTCTTCTCCTATCGCAATCAAATACCACAGGGCATCGAGCTGATTGGTCCAGACGTCGGTGTTTGTCTTTCCCGTCACAGGGTCGTAGCAGGTGATATAATACTGCATCCTGCGGCCTTTTTTATTTTTCGTGTCTCGCCATAATTTTTCCAGAGCAGCGTTGGCCTTTTCAAAACACGCCTCGTAATATTTTTTGGCTTGATTATCTTTCATCATCTCTGCCATTCGAATCATTGCCTGACAGCCGGCGAGGAATGTAGTAGTATCATAAGCATCTGCGCCGAAAAGGACCAGATTATCAAAGGTATTCTTAACTTCTTCCGGATTGCCTTCGGGGACGCCGTCTTTATCAATATCGAGCTCCATCAGATGCTCGAACCCGAATTTAAGCGTCTCCCAGTTTTTCTTCAGAAAGTCAGTATCGCTGAAGAACTTTATGTTGCGCAGCACCCTTAAGACCAGCTTTGGGAAAAGGTCAACCCAGTAGTTATTGTTGTACCACGCGTAATCGCTTACATTTCGAAGGGCGTGTCCTTTCGGCATGGCGCCTACATCGTGTGCGACGCTTCCCTTAACCTTAAAGGCGTCTCTTATCTGGACGAGCGACACGTTCTGGTATTCTTCCGGATGGTCTTCAAAATGCATTCTCGCTTCAACAAAAGAAGCGTGGTAATGATAGTAACGCTTTGTGAGGTCTTCCGCCAGAATCGAGTCGATGAACCGCTGGCAAAGCTCCTGTTCTATGTTTGGAAACAGTATCATCAGCACCATCGAATACCAGTCCACGTCCGATGGGTCGATATAGGCATAGTCAAAACATTCGAGGAACCTTGCTCTGTCGTTGCCTTTCTCGTCTTCGACCCAGACGGCGGCGTTTGACAATGGGAAGCTGAATTCGTTAAAAATCAATCTGGTCAGCATTAACGCGCCGGCCCTGTCATTTTTATAGGAAGGGCTATTCTGTATCTGTTCGAATATCCTGCTTTGGATTGTTTCGGTCCGGCTCAGCCATTTAGGATAATTATCGAGCGCAACTTTTGCCATATCGACGGCTCTTGTGTCTTTGTCTTTGAAACTTTTAACGTATTTACGTTCAAATAGTTTCCCGTCGATAAACCTCTGCTGCGGGAAGTCCAACGCAATGGCAACCGGAATCGCCATAGTTTCCTTCGGCTTTAACGTGAAAGTAACGCTTATGGCTGCTCCATAATCCTGATTGAGGATAGGCGTTCTCTTTTCGTAAAAACTGCCGTCGTCATTCAGCAATAAGTCCTGTTTGAGCCGGTTTAAGCAGAAAGAGGGATGCGTGTCTATTTTAACGCCTGCCATTTCAGGCACAGCGATAACCATCCTGTCCTCACATTCGGAACTTCCCATCACCACGCCTGTTATGCCTGTCTCCCTGAAATCTTTATGAACGTGACCTTTCACGGGCGTTGAGCATATATAAACAGTGTCCTGGTCCGTCGGCTTTAATTCCTTTTCCTGAAGATTCACCAGCGACGGCTTGGGTATTACCAAAGTGATCTGCTGTTCTTTTTTCGATGTATTAGTTACCTCATACTCCTCTACGCCAATGGGCATCAGGGCCTGCGCGTTTCCGGACAAGAATGGGGAAATCATTTTTCTCGTAACTTTGACATTTCCTAACTTATAACCCAATTCCGCCAGAGGCGTGGCGAGAGAAATTGAAGTTTGCTTTTCTGGTATGGCGGGATGGTAATAATTCTTCAAGGCAGGCACATCATCAGGCCCTTCCGCTGTTGTCGGATTTTTTGCGGTGAGCATAACAGGCTTTTCGTTATCGATGCCGATAAAAGGTGCTGAGGCGAATTGAATCGCGTTTTGATTTAACAAAATCAGCCGGCCT
>CAIODZ010000043.1 GCA_903857265.1 uncultured Phycisphaerales bacterium | reverse complement strand
AGATTGAAATTCTGAAACACAAAACCGATTTTATGATTTCTCAGATTTGCCCGTTCGTCGGCGGACACATGGGATATCTCACGGTTTTCAAGCCAGTATTCTCCGGATGTCGGGTGGTCAAGGCATCCTAAAATATTCATCAGCGTGCTTTTACCCGACCCCGACGCCCCCATCAGCGCGACAAACTCTCCTTTGCCGATTGAAAGAGTAATGCCCTTAAGAACGGGGACATCAATGTCCCCCATATAATAGGTCTTGTAAATATTTTTTAGTTCAATCAGTTCCATATTGCATGCCGCGAATCTGCAAAGTTTATTAACGTCCTGCCGGTCTGGGTCGTCCGATTTGCGGCGTGAAAGGATTAACCGTCCCCGAACTGCCCGCAGACATCTGTTGTTCTCCGGTGATTACCTGGAGACCTTCTTTAAGCTCGTCGCCCTGCACTTCAGTCACTGTATCGTCGCTTGTGCCCGCGAGCACCTTGATTGGCTTGGCGAAGCCGTTCTCGCTTGCCCATAACATGGCCTTCTTGTAATTTGAGGCCTGTGTCTTTGGTGCATTAGGGTCGCGTTGTTTTTTCCCTGAACCCTTGCCCTGCTCGGCAGGTTCATTCAATACCGATTGATACTCCGGCGCAACCTGCTCAGTTTTTGGTTTCCATCTAAGAGCAGCATTTGCGACCTCCAGCACATTGTCTCTCCGGCTGACCTCGAAATAAACGGTTGCGGTCAAGTAAGGAAGCAGCTTGCCATTTGAATTGTCTGTAACGACCTCGACGGTGTAGGTTACGACGTTTTGCGTCATAGTCGCGTTGAGTCGAATATTGCCTACCACACCCTTAAACGTCTGGCCTTCGTATGTTGAAGTGGTAAATGTCACTGGCTGGCCCTGGTAAATTTTCCCGATATCGGCTTCATTGACCGCAACCCATACCTGCATCCTTTTGAGGTCTTTTGCAATCAAAAACAAACTCGGCGTATTCAAGCTCGACACCACCGTTTGCCCGATGTTGACCCTGCGGTCTATAATGACGCCTTTCACGGGCGATTTTATTGTGCAGTATCCGAGATTACGTTTGGCTTTTTGAAGCGTCGCCTCCGACTGGTTGACAGACGCCGAAGCCTGCAAAATCGACGCCTCGCCGATTGCCACATTGGCCTGTGCGACCTCGAAAGCCGCCTTATACGAATCGTAACTGCTTTTGGCAAGCGCCTCGGAAGGTCCTAACTTCTGTGCACGCTCCCAATCCAGCTGGGCCTGGTCGAGCTTCGCTTTCAATTGTAAAAGATTGGCCTGAGCGTTTTCCACTCCTGCTTTGGCCTCGTCCAGTTGCGCACTCGCAAGGGCAACATCCGAGGCATAAACCGTGTCGTCAATTTTCGCCAGCAACGTGCCTTCCGCAACTGGTGAGCCGTAATCAACCTCATTGCCTTCTTCGTCTTTACCGAAGGCGAGAACCTGTCCGGCAACCTGTGCGCCGACGTCCACAAGCTCTTCCGGCTCAACTGTTCCCGTTGCGCTTATGGTTGACAGGATGTCGCCGCGTGTTACCTCGGTAGTGCGGAATGTGACATTTTTCGCCTTGTTCTTGTTGAAATACCACCATCCGCCTGCGATTCCGGCTACTATTCCTATTACAACTATCGCTGAAATTATCTTCTTCACGTTATATTCCTAAAAAATCACCTAACTCTTTTGATATGCTGTCGTTATAAGAAATCTATCGTTATTAGACGCTTGCCCCTTAACTTATATTGCCTCGTTCTTGCCTAAATTAACAGTTAACCTGAAACTTTACGCTATTTGGCAGGGCTTGTTCAAATAGAACGGCTCCAGAGGGCTGATATCCGCATAATTATAATACCAAAATTGCCCCATCCGAATCAAGGTTTTCTGCACAGTACGGGGCGTTTATGCGTTAATACGATTGATTCATCCGGCATCAGTAGATAATATCTAACCTGAGTTGTTTCTGAACGAAATTTGGGTGAATAAGGAAGCAGACAGCTATGATTAAAAAGGAGTTAGAGGCATTTGAAAAACGGGTCAAAAGCGAATTATACGAGAATATTATCCCGTTCTGGCAAAAGCACACTGTTGATAATGAATTCGGCGGCTTCACGGGCTATGTCGGCCCAGACCTGACGATAGATAAACACGCAAGCAAAGGATTGATACTCAACGCCAGAATACTCTGGACTTTCGCGGCGATGTATCGCTTTGACGCCAACCCTAAGTATCTCGAACTGGCAAAGAGGGCGTATGATTATCTCAACAGCTATTTCTGGGATACCCAGTTCGGCGGGGTGTTCTGGCTTCTGGATTACCGCGGGCAATGCGCGGATGACTCCAAAAAGATTTACGGTCAGGCGTTTTATATTTACGCCCTTGCCGAATACTATCTCGCGACAAAAGACGCCGGCGCGCTTGCGCGGGCAAATGAGATGTTCGAGCTTATCGAGTTGCACAGCTTCGACAAAGTCAATACCGGCTATTTCGAGATATGCAACCGCGACTGGACTGTGGCCGAGGGCGCACGCCTCAGTGACAAGGATATGAACGAAAAGAAGTCGATGAATAACCATCTCCACATAATTGAGAGCTATACGAATTTGTATCGTTGCGAGCACAAACCTAAAGTAGCGGAGAAAATCCTCGGCCTTATAGACAACTTTACACGCCGAATCATTGACCGCAAAACATTTCACTTCAACCATTTCTTCGACGAGCTTTGGCGGCCTAAATCAAATTCATATACCTTTGGCCACGACATTGAGGGAAGCTGGCTGCTTTATGAGGCGGCGGAAATTCTCGAAAAGCCCGTGCTAATTAAAAAGGTCGCGGAAGTTGCCCTTGAAATGGCTCAGGTCGTTTTCAAGGAAGGCCTTGATAAGGATGGCGGACTGCTTTACGAGGGCAGGGGGGGACAGATAATCAATTCAGACAAGGAGTGGTGGCCCCAGGCAGAGGCGGTTGTGGGGTTTCTGAACGCCTATCAGCTTTCAGGCAAAGAGCACTTCCTGCAGGCCGCTTTGAATAGCTGGAATTTCATCGACCGCTGTATTGTTGACCATAAAGGCGGCGAATGGTTTATGAAGGTCTCGCGCGACGGCTCACCCGATTTAACCGACCCCAAGGTCTCGGAATGGAAATGTCCCTATCACAATACCCGAACCTGTTTGGAGGCGATACACAGGTTGCAGGCCATAAGCAAGTAGGGTTACTCGTAACACAGGGCAAAGCTAAAAGCAAAAACTATTGAAAACAGAAAAGAGTTTAATTCAAAGCTAACCGTAACAGTGGGCCAAAACCATCAACCAAAATAGACCTCTCTACTGTCTCATTTTGGCTGACGACGTACGCCGTTTTGTCTGATACGATAATCAAATGGGCAGCTTGGAAAAAGCTGCCCATTTTGTGATACAGGTTATTAGGCACACAAGCGTTATTTCTTTTCTTTGGACTTCTCGTGGTGTTTGTCGTTATCTTCGGCCTCCTGTTTTACCTCAAGTACCTTGCCATCGGCGGTAACTTCAATTTTGTAATCTTTTCCGTCCGCCTTGCCTTCCAGCGTATATACCGTCTGGCCTTTTTCCTCTTCTACCTCGGCTTCCGTCAGGTTAACGCCTTTAGCGGCGTTTTGTGCGGCTTCCATCGCTGCCTTGGGAACCTGCGAAACGGGAATCTCCTTCTCTTTCTTTGTCGCACATTTAGACTTCGTACAACATGCGCAGCCGAGAATGAAGGTCAGGGCCAATAGTGTTGCAAAATACAATGTCCTTTTCATAGCAAATCTCCTTTCCAACTGTTCCCGTAAGGTGGGCAGACCACCTGCTCATCCAGCGGAAGTATCTTTTGGGAACCGTTATGGCGATTCCTTTCACTACGAGTCTAATCATAGTCGTATTGTTTTGTCAAGGCGTACTATTAAAAAACTCATCTGATGCTAAGTTTTTGGTGAACTTGATCCTACAAGCAGCGTATTTTGTTGAAGTTGGTCAACCTTCCTTTGGTTCCGCGATATAATTTCTATGTCGGGAGCGTTTGGTGGGCTTTTGAAGTCATACAGGAGAGCGGTCTGATGGATGGGATGAAAATTTTTACAGTACGAGAACAAGAAAAGTGCATCTTGTTAAATTATTCCTTTGTTGTTGAAGACATGTATTCGCGGTAGCTAAATTAGGCCCTGTTCCGCATAACGCCGTTTCGCGTCAGAAAAGTGTTTTGCCATTGCGTGTTCTGCCAGATTACGGATTGGTCCCCCGTATATCACTCCATGTTCCAAATGGTTGCACAAGTACTCAAGTTGAAAATACTGACATACAGCATGTCCGACATCAGTATATGCGTTGGCGCATATCTCTCTTATAAATATTCCCCGACAGGACAAGTCATCAATAAGCTGAAAGATACTTTTGAATAATAGCTGGACGCTTCGCAGTTTCCTGAACGAAGGATGCATACATATCTGTGAAAAGTAAATATCATAAAAGCCGGGGGGGCCAAAAAATTGAACTTTGTCAATAGTAATCTGGCTGTCGAGTAATCTGCCGCGTTTAGCAACAGCATAATCTTCAGGAAGCAACGGAGCAAAATGCCAGTAACCAACAATGCTCCGCGGTTTGTTAACTAACAAACGCCAAGTGTCAGGTTGGTTCATGAAAACTGGCGCCCATTGAGCTATATCACCTTCGTGTCTAAGAACTAAACCCGGAATCGTCATGTAGTCGAGTCGGATAAGTTCGTCCACCAGCATTTGGCCATTCCATCCCCACGATAGAACATCCTGAACCCCGGCAACGGCAATACCAAGCGTACTCATAGTTTTATTAATATTTTCCTTCAATTCAACAAGCCATATAATACGAATTTTATAGTTCTTTGTTTATAGCTTTTTGCATAGTTTTTTATCCATGGTTATATTTTAGACGGCAGAGTTTGTTGTGACAGAGCCAATTAACGCTGGATACTCTAACATGTAATGGTACAATAAATGGAGGAAGGTCACAAGGCCTATAAAAAAATATCAGATTCTTCCAATTCAAAGAAAGTTTTGCTGTTACAGTGGAGTTGAAAGTCGAAAAAGCATTAAATCAGAAATATCGGTCAAATAGGAAATGTCTGATGGAACATCTCCCACAAGCCGGTAAGGACATCGCGAAGTTTCCACGTATGGTTTGGTTGATTATAACCATTACCATCGCGATGGAGACGGTGGCGCAAATGGTGTGGAAATCTGTTGTCCTTGGCGTGCCGGAATCAGCTGGTTTCATGGAAACAGTGCGGACAGTGACGGTTCAACCGATATTCTACCTCCTGTTGAGCATTTTTGGAGTCCAATTCATTTTTTGGATTCTTCTGCTTGCCAAAGCTGACCTCAGCTACGCCCGACCGATCACCGCCTTGAGTTTAGTCTCGGTGGTTGCCTGCTCAGTTATGTTCTTCGGCGAGAAGGTTGGCGTGATGCGGATGGTAGGCATTGTCATGATCCTGGTTGGGGTCTGGTTCATCAGCAACACCGATCATAACACGAGGGCTCCTCATATGCCATCGCCTCACGCAACGCCAGGCCAACCATCGGAAACCATGCTATGATAGAACGCCTGCCTGGATTGCTGTTGGTTCTGGGATCGGTCATTACCGAGGGGCTGGGCCATGTTGCATTCAAGCAATCGGTGGATTTGGGCTGTTACAACCACACGACCTTTGAGATCCTGCAACTGGCCCTGAAACGATACAAATTGGTCAGTTTGGGTGTGGCGTGCTTCGTGGTGGCGGGGTTTTGCTGGACCTTCGCGTTGAAAACATTGGATGTCAGCATGGCCTACCTCATCAGCAGTTTGGAACTAGTAATCATAATGGTACTCTGCCGGCTGCTGTTGAAAGAGCAGATTGGGCTGCGGCGATGGGTGGGCGTTGTGCTGATTGTCGGCGGTACAATACTGGTCGGATTAAGCTGATCCGTTAAGAAATACTACCATATTTTAGCCTATTCCTTAACGGTGTACTATAAAAACTAATCCGATGCTAAGTTTTTGGTAAACTTGACCTTACAAGCAGCGTATTTTGTTGAAGTTGGTCAACCTTCCTTTGGTTCCGCGATATAATTCCTATGTCGGGAGCATTTGGTGGGTTTTTGAAGTCATACAGGAGAGCGGTCTGATGGATGGGATGAATATTTTTACAGTACGAGTCATGATGAATCTAATCGCTGATAAATATGTGAATATTTGCACCTTACGGGCGTTTGCAGCAAATTGGTTTGCTGGCCTTTAGTTTGTTGAGTTCTCTAGCCCCTCGCTACTCGTAACGTAATGCCTCAATCGGGTCCAAACGAGATGCCTTCCACGCCGGGTAAAAACCGAAGACGATTCCTATGCTTACTGCGACAACAAATGCGACCACTATCGCAGGCACCGAGGCAAGCGTCTTCCATTTCAGAAACATCGTAATCGCGATTGAAGCTCCCCGGCCAAGCAGTATGCCCGCCGCGCCGCCGAGAAGACAAAGAATTACCGCTTCAGTCAGAAACTGGCGTAGAATATCTCTGGCTCGCGCACCTATCGCCATCCGGATACCGATTTCTCTCGTTCGCTCCGTTACCGAAGCCAGCATTATGTTCATAATACCGACCCCGCCGACTATCAGCGATATTAACGCTACGCATGTCAACAGATGTATCATTGTCTTCTGCGTTGAGGCCAGTGTCTGTGAAATTTCCGTCAGGTCGCGGATTCTAAAGTCATCGAGTGCGCCTGGCTGAATATGGTGACGTTCACGCAGTAAGTCCGTAATCTGCTGGATGGCCTGTGGAATCTCTTCCTGCGAGGTAGCCGACACCCAGATATCATCAAGGTCCTTAAATCGAACCGCTTGCGGCGTGTTTGCCGCCTGGATCGCTGATTTCTGCGGGTAAAGCTGGACCTGCTGGTTCGGGTAGAGTTGGCCGGATGCCTTTATTTGCGTAGTTGATGACGACGAGGTCGTTGAGGCAGTTTGTTGCGATTGCCGCTGGCCCGACAACTGGAATTTGATGGTTGTCCACGGCGCGGCGACAAAATCGTCCTGGTCACTGCCCATCATATTCGCGCCTTTTGCGCTGAGAATCCCGATCACCTTCAACGCCACATTTCTGACGCGAATCTCTTTGCCGATGGGGCTTCCGTCTTTAAAAAGCTCCCTGACAATCGTCTGTCCGACCAAACATACCCTCGCTCCGCTTACCACGTCGTGCTCCGTGAACATCTCTCCTTCTGCCAGGTTGGTCCAGTTGCGCACCACAAAGTAATCAGGCGATGTCCCCAATATCCTCATCGGCGACCAGTTGCGATTGCTGTAAACAATCTGCGCCCGGCAATCGACGCTCGGAGAGCCGCAGCGAACCGCGCTGCACTCGCGAAGTATCGCGTCACAGTCATCGGGGCTTAGCGACGGCTTGCCTCCCGCCCCCGTGCTTACGCCGCCTATAACAACGTTGCTCGGGTCAATCTGTATGACGTTGGCGCCAATCGCCGCGATTGTCTGCTGTATCGAGTAATTTGTCCCCTGACCGATTTCTATTATCGCGATGACGGAAGCGATGCCGATGACGATTCCTAAGCAGGTCAGCGCCGACCGCATAATATGCCGTCTTAAAGAGCGTATTGCCGTTCGCAGTGTTCGATATAACGAATGCATTATTAACTTAATTCCTTTTTTA
Source organism: uncultured Phycisphaerales bacterium (assembly GCA_903857265.1). Classification (GTDB taxonomy): domain Bacteria; phylum Planctomycetota; class Phycisphaerae; order Sedimentisphaerales; family Anaerobacaceae; genus Fen-1362. The sequence goes on along the minus strand of CAIODZ010000043.1, from coordinate 24,643 downwards.
TAACTTTGTCGCCGTAACCCTTGGCAAAAACCGTTAAACATATGGTATTTCGGCTGACGCCAAACCGTATTATACCAAAAATCAAGCTTTTCAGCACTGTTAGCCGACTTTATTATAAGTCAGCAAAATACTTGCATTTGCTGATTTTCCGGTTAAACTACTTAGCTTTATGTTTCTGGTTCGCTGATTTAACGTCTTATTATCTGAATTTTTAAGGAGAACACAGTGGAAACACGGTTGAAAAGTGCTGTAACGCCAATGAGGGCGTTTTTGGCAGCGGCGGTCGCATTGTTGTGCGGCGTGCCGGCGGCGATGGCCAGCGAAGCCGATCTGATATTGCCCGACCTCAAGTCAGTCAAGTTCTTCGGCGACAGGATTGACGGGGCATCCCTGCTGGTCTGGGGATTGGTGATATGCGCCTTCGGTATGGTCTTCGGCATGGTGCAGTACTCCCATATTAAGAAAATGAAGGTGCATAAGTCGATGCTCGAAATCTCTGAGCTTATCTACGGCACCTGCAAGACATACCTGTTAACACAGGGCAAATTCATTATTGTCCTCTGGGCTCTCGTTGCAGTAATTATATGGGTCTATTTCCACCTGCTGCGTGAAATGCCAAACGCCACGGTTGCTATAATCCTCGTATGCAGCTTGATAGGTATCGCGGGCAGTTACACCGTCGCGTGGTTCGGAATGAGAATCAATACCTTTGCCAATTCACGCTCGGCCTTCGCAAGCTTGAAAGGCAAACCATTCCCGGTTTACGAAATTCCGCTTAAATCCGGTATGAGCATTGGTATGCTGCTCATCAGTATCGAGCTGTTCGTTATGCTCTGCATCCTTCTGTTCATCAACCCCAACTACGCGGGCTCCTGCTTTATCGGTTTTGCCATCGGCGAATCCTTAGGCGCATCCGTGCTTAGAATCGCGGGCGGCGTCTTCACCAAAATCGCCGACATCGGCTCCGACCTTATGAAAATCGTCTTCAATATCAAGGAAGACGACGCACGCAACCCGGGCGTCATAGCCGACTGCACGGGCGATAACGCGGGCGACTCAGTTGGCCCGACCGCCGACGGTTTCGAGACCTATGGCGTTACAGGCGTCGCGCTGATTTCATTCATACTGCTCGCCGTCAAAGAGCCAGCTATTCAGGTACAGCTCCTTGTCTGGATTTTCGTTATGCGGCTTGTAATGATTTTCGCAAGCAGCGGGTCATACTGGCTCAATGCCGCCATAGCAAAAGCCCGATTCGAAAACGTTGACAAAATGGATTTCGAGAAGCCGTTGCTGTCCCTTGTCTGGCTCACCTCGTTCGTTTCAATCGGCCTGACCTACCTCGTTTCATGGCTGGTCCTGCCGAATCTCGGCGACGGCTCAATGTGGTGGAAATTCGCGTCGATTATCACCTGCGGCACAATCGCCGGCGCAGTAATTCCTGAATTAGTCAATATGTTCACAGCCGTCAAATCGGCTTATGTTCAGAACATCGTCAACGCCTCACGCAAGGGCGGGGCGCCGCTGACCATTCTCGCGGGCTTCTGCACCGGCAATTTCAGCGCATACTGGATGGGCCTGAGCATCATGGGCTTAATGGCAATCGCCTATGGCGTAAGCACGACCGGCTTAAACGTAATGATGATTGCTCCTTCGGTCTTCGCGTTTGGTCTTGTGGCGTTCGGCTTCCTCAGTATGGGGCCTGTAACAATTGCCGTTGACTCATTCGGACCAGTCGCAGATAACGCACAATCCGTCTATGAGCTTTCGCTGATTGAGAACATTCCGAATATCAAGGCGGACATCAAAAAGGAATTCGGATTTGAGCCGAATTTCGACAAGGCCAAGAGATTTCTCGAAGAGGCAGACGGAGCCGGTAACACCTTTAAAGCGACCGCCAAGCCCGTCCTTATTGGAACCGCAGTCGTCGGTGCGACCACGATGATTTTCTCAATCATCATTATTCTCACCCAGGGCCTCAAGCCAGAGCTTCTGGCAAACCTCTCGATTCTGCACCCCCCGTTCCTGCTCGGCCTGATGGCCGGCGGCGCGGTCATCTACTGGTTCACGGCTGCATCCACGCAGGCCGTATCCACCGGCGCATATCACGCCGTGAAGTTTATCAAAGCTAATATCAAGCTCGAAGGCGCGACCAAGGCATCCAGCGAGGACAGCAACAAGGTCGTCGAGATTTGCACCAAGTTCGCACAGAAGGGTATGATAAACCTGTTCTTAGTCATATTCTTCAGCACGCTTGCCTTCGCCTGCCTTGACCCGTATTTCTTCATCGGCTACCTGATTTCAATCGCGTTGTTCGGCCTCTACCAGGCAATCTTTATGGCAAACGCCGGCGGCGCATGGGATAACGCCAAGAAATACGTCGAAGTTGACCTCAGGGAAAAGGGCACCCCGCTGCACGCCGCAACAGTTGTCGGCGACACAGTCGGCGACCCCTTCAAGGACACCTCTTCGGTGTCGATGAACCCCATCATCAAGTTCAGCACCCTGTTCGGCGTCCTGGCTATCGAGCTTGCACTTGTTTTGAGCAGGAAGGTCAACATCACCCTGGCCGTTGTCTTCTTTCTCATCTCGGCCTTCTTCGTCGCACGTTCATTCTACGGTATGAGAATTAGAGACGAGGATTAAATCCGCCGCGATGGTTTTTGAAGTGGATATACAAGGGGATTTGCGATTTAGCAAATCCCCTTTTTTATTCTCCCACTGCAATACTACGGGTGAAGACTCATAGTAGTTTACTTCGCTCTTTTGAATAACGCAGTGATTGCCTTGGCGATTTTTTTGGCGGCGGCGATAACCTCTTTCGTCGGCTGTGCTCCGAAAGTTAGCGTCTTTGGCTGTATGCCTATGATTATCGCCTGAAACTTGAACGATTCGAGCAGATAACCAATTATTACCGCCAGCGGCAGTGAGTGCGTGCAAAATGACGTTCCGCCGATTGTTTCGGGTTCCATTATCTCGATATGTCCCGGCTCTTTATTGAATTCGGCGGCGTCGATAATTATCAAATGCGTCGGCTGAAATTTCTTTATCTCGCCCGTGAGATTTTCCGGCGCCGTTTCGCCTATAAAAACACGGATCTCCGGTTTACCCTGAGCGAGGCCCGATTTATCGGGGCGAGTCGAATGGGGTGAAATGGTTTGTTTTGTGATTGTTTCTTCGATTTGCTGTGCAACCAGAAGCCCCGCGATGTCGTCGCCGCGTAATTCCGACCCTATACCTAATACGGCGACCCGCTGGGCATTATTTAGTTTCTGTTTTAGTATCTTTGCCGGCATCTTCACCGAGAACTATCTTTAGTTTGCCGTGTTCGAGCTGGGCCAGCTCGAAGTCAGGCGTGGCTTCAAGCGCCTTTTTGGGGCAGGTATCGACGCACTGGGCGCAATACAGGCATTTGGCAAGGTCTATCTCGGCGACGAATTTCTTTTCGCCCACGGGTCTAATCGTAATCGCTCCCGACGGGCAATCCCGCATACACATTTTGCAGCCGATACATCTTTCCTGATAGAACCGCAGCTTGCCGCGGAAATCCTTCGGCATCGGCTTTTTCACAAACGGATACATCGACGTCGCCGGCTTCTTGAAAAGCGACCGCAGCACCTGGCTTGTCATTTTTCCCGGTCTGAACATTATCTGGTAGCCCCCTTAATAATCAGGTCCGCAATGAACTGCAAAAACGCCAGCGGTGCGATAACTTTCCAGCAAAAGTTTATCATCTGGTCAATTCTCAGCCGGGCGACAATTGTGCGGGCCAGCGAAATCAGCCCGATTACGAACAGCACCTTTACGATGTATAATGCGAATCCCGCTGCCGGCCCATAGTTCAGACCGAAGGGCAGGAACACCGCCGCCAATAATGACGCGCCGACGACCAGCTCCATATCAATCGCCAATCGGAATATCGCCAGAAGCCGCCCGCTGTATTCGGTAAACGCCCCCGCGACGATTTCTGTTTCCGCCTCGGGTATATCGAAAGGAACCTTTTCGAGTTTCCCCAGAAGGGCGATTATCGCGATTACAAAACCCAAAAGGTTACACAGGATGGCCCACGGATGGGTATTGAAATATACTGACATCTCACTCAGCGACCATGTGTCCGCCAGCATCGCCGGCGCCAGTATGCTCAAAAACAGCGGAATCTCGTATGCGAACAACTGCGTCAGTGAACGTGCCGCACCAATCATCGAATAAATGCTTCGCGAATACCACCCGCCGAGAAAATATGTCAGCGTGGGGACAGTCAGCAGATATATCACCACGACAAGGTCGCCCTTGAACGCGAATAACGCTTTCGAACCCCACATCGGCATATAAAGAAACGCCGTGAGAATCGACGTCATCGCAATAATTGGCATCATCTTGAAAACAAGCGTATCGGCGTTCTGCGGCACAACGTCTTCTTTCGCCGACAGCTTTATGAAATCAGCTAAGGGCTGAAACCACGGAGGCCCGACCCGGTTCTGCATCAGTGCGTAAAGTTTGCGGTCGATGTATTCCGCCGTCAGCCCGAATGCCGCGACGAATAAAAACCCCGGAAACACAAAGATATTGAACAACGCTTCTGTCATTAGTTCGACTCTCTCATAGTTCTAAGTTTTCGGTTCAATTCCGCGAAATCGATTCCCTGTTTGCTGTACCAGTCAATCCCGTATGTCCGCAGCGTAGGCCAGTCCATTCTGTCCGTCCGGCCGTTATCAATGTTCGTCGTCGCGATGGCCCTGTCGGTGCAGGAAAAACACGGGTCAATCGCGGCTATCACAATCGGCGTATCAGCCAAATACCCGTCCTTTAACATATGAGCCACCACCTGTACGTTTGCAAGTGTCGGCGCTCGCACCTTCACCCGTTCCGGCTTATCGCTGCCGTTTGCCTTGACGTAGTGAACGTCCTCGCCCCGCGGCGCTTCATATCGGCTTATCGCCTGCCCCGCGGGAATTTTCCGCGGCGCCTTCACAACTATCGGCCCCTCAGGCATCTGTTTCAGTATCTGCCTGACTAACTTATATGCTTCCATCAGCTCGCCTAAGCGAACCAGCGTCCTGCCATAAACGTCGCTGTGGTCATCTGTGATTACATTAAACGAAAGCTCTCCGTAAACCGCATATGGGTCATCGTGCCTAACGTCTCTATTTACACCGGATGCCCTCGCCGTCGGCCCTACCGCGCCTAAGTGAATGGCATCCTCTTTTGAAAGTTTACCAACCCCCGAAAGCCGTTCTCGCAGTGTGATTTCCTGTGTCCCTACCTGAACGTAATATTTTGTTCGTTCCTCAAGAGTATCGATTGTGCTAAGTATCTGCGGTATCTGCTCAGCCGTTATATCTCTTCTCACTCCGCCTATGGTGTTCATCCCGTAGTTGACACGGTTGCCGGTCAGCAGTGCCAGTATGTCCATCACCAGCTCCCGGTCTCGCCACGTGTACATCAAAAGCGTATCGAAACCGATTTCGTGTCCCGCGACCCCCAGCCAAAGCAAATGACTGTGAATCCTCTCAAGCTCCGAAATCAGCGTGCGGATATAAAGCCCTCGCTTGGGAACCTGTAATCCGGCTATCTCTTCCACCGCCTGTATAAAGCACGTCGAATGTGAATGTGAGCATATACCGCAAACGCGCTCGACAAGATACATATCCTGAATATACGTCCGTCCTTCACAGGCCTTTTCAATCCCGCGATGGTTATAACCCAGCCGGACTGTCATATCGGTTATTTTCTCGCCTCTAAGCGTCAGCAAAAAGCTCTCCGGCTCTTTCAGCATCGGGTGCTGAGGTCCTATCGTTAATTTAACTTCACGTTCAGGCATCTTCTTTTACCTCCTCGCCTCGGCTCGCCTCTGATTCGGGCGAGACGGGCGTTTTCCCGAGTGTGTCCGATTTCCAGTCCTTGCGTAGCGGGTATTGGCCCGCGGGCCATCCGTCGGGAAGGGGGTATCTGTTGCCGGGCGGCAGGCCCTCTACCTGCATACCCAGTAAATCAACCATCTCCCTTTCGTAAGCGTCCGCCGCCGGAAATCTCACACTAACTGTTTTTATTACAGGTTTATCCTTCGGGACACTGACGTGTAAATTCAGTATTATCCCGCTTTCTCTCGCTATGTGATAGATTACGCCGAGCGTTGGCCCCTCATCGAGGCCGGTTATCGTCGCAAGAATTACAAATCCAAGTTTGTCAACTGCGTAGTCAAAAATCTCGCCGAATTCAGCCGCCTGCACGTCCGCCCAGATGCGTCGTTCCCGCTGAACCGTAATTTTTTCCGCCGGCAATCCGAATCTCTCGGCCAACTGCTGTTTTATTTTTTCTTCTTCAACTAACATGGGTAACTCCCAATTATGTTCCGCTAACCACTGCTTCCTTGGCGGGCCTTGATGCGTTGTCCACGCTCGCCAAAAGTTTAACCACCCCGTCTATAATTGCCTTTGGGCTTGCCGGGCATCCCGGTATATACGCCGAAACAGGTATCACCTGGTCTATGCCTCCCTCGACGTTGTAGCAGCCGTTGAATACCCCGCCCGAACAGGCGCACGTCCCGACCGCCACGACAAATTTCGGCTCAGGCATCTGCTCATATATTCTTATCAGCCGGTCTTTTATCTGCCTTGTAACCGGCCCTGAGCAAACCAAAACGTCCGCGTGTCTCGGCGTGCCTCTCAATATCACCCCGAACCGCTCCACGTCGTATATTGGCGTTAGGGCAGCGATAATTTCAATATCGCAGGCGTTGCACGCGCCCGTGTTGAAGTGAATTATCCACGGCGACTTGATTCTCGCCCACGTTACTATTTTCTGAACTAAACCCATGTCGAGGTTACCTCTTATACAAAACGAATAAGCCGACAATTGCGCCCAGTATGTAAACCACTGCTATCAAAAACGACTGCATTGTCGCCATCGGCACAGTCGCAATCATCAGCGCAACAACGTGCAGTATCGTAAAATAAAACGCGAACGGGAAAAACTGCGTATAGTCGGGCTGTATCATGTGCGTCTTGATGTCCTCGCCGCAGGAGTATTCCTTCGTCAGTCCCGCGGGGATTTTCTTCGGCTTCAGCGCCAGCTTCGACAAAACATACGCCCCAAAAACCGCCGCCAGCATTATCATGACGAATGCCGCCGGGGGCGACAGCAGTAGTTCATTTGACATCGTTATCCCTTGATATTTCTTAGCAATCTTCCGTCTATCGATTTAATGTTCTTATACACGCACAAAACGATTCCAACCGCTACGGCGATTACCACCACCTCGATAACTATCAACGTGATGGCAAGCGCCTGCGCCAGCGCCATTCGACCGGTAACGTATCCCGCGAGTATAATAAACAGCGTTACACTCTTTGTCAGAATCTCCAGGCCAATCAGCGCCCTTACTAAGTTGTAAGTCATTATCAAACAATAAAAACCCGTTATCAGCAAAAGGACAGCCCCTATGCTGAACAGCCAGAACACCTGAGGTATTTCTTCGGTCATTCGTTCAATCCTTAAACAACGCGACCACTCCAAATGCCCCAGCCAGCAGAATGACAATCTGCCCAACCAGGTCAAGGTGTCGCATGTTCCATATTATATTACGGACGTCGCTTTCACCTGGTGCGACCTGTAAATGGAAATCCAGCGGGATAGGAACCTGGTACAAAGCTACCCCCGCCAGAACAAGTATTACAGGCAGAAGCCAGAATTTGGAAAATCGCTCTTTTTGCCTTACTGTCATCTGCTCATCGGTCAGCCGCTGTGTTAAGCTTATGCAGCTTATGAATATGGCGGATATCAATCCCGCGCAAACCGACAGCTCGAAAACCGCCGCCAGAGGCGAATTGAGCTTGAACATAATTATCGTCAGAATCATGCTGGTTAGCGCCAGCCCTATCACCGAGCGTAATAGGCGCACAGTCATTACCGTCCACGCGGCCGCTAATACTAACGCTACTCCAAGTATGATATTTATTGTCATATCAACTCTTCAAAATTATTTCAGAAAACTGCTTATAGGCATCAAAACACTGTTAAACATCCACGGGAAAGCCACGCCAACGCCGACCGTTATCACAGCCAGTATCGAGGCGGCTACCGTTATACCCAAACCGGCTTCCTTTACGTTAGTCAACCCCCCGGCCAGTTTGCCGAAGAATACCTTTCGCTGCATCATCAGCAGATACGCAAGCGTCAAAACGCTCGCCAATACCGCTATACTCGCGTATGCGTGCAGACCGTTCTGCCACAACGCTATCACGATAATCAGCTTGCTCCAGAATCCCGCAAGGGGGGGTACGCCCGCCGTTGATAAGAACGCTATCAGCGAAGTCGCGTTGGTAACGGGCATCTTTGTCCCCAGCCCGCCCAATTTGTTCATATCTGTCGTGCCCGATTGTTTCTCTACCGCTGCGGAATTGACAAACAGTAATGACTTGAAAATCGAGTGATTGAACAGGTGGAAAACCGCTCCGATTATCGCCAGGTTTGTCCCGCAGCCCAGGGCGAGAATTATATATCCCACCTGGCTGATACTCGAATACGCCAGCATCCTCTTGAAATCGCTTTGCCCCATCGCCGCGAATGCCCCGACGAGGATTGAAATCACGCCTGCTAATAAAAGTATGTGATTTACAGATTCGTTATTCGCGAATACCGATGTCGTCAGCCGAATCAGCGCGTATATGCCTGATGTCTTGGTTGCTATGCCTGCAAGCAGCACCGATGCCGCCGCCGGCGCAGCCGAATATGCCCCGGGCAGCCACCCGTGAAATGGAACCACGCCGCCCTTGATTAACAAACCGCATATAAACAGGCCTATTGCCGCTATCACCAAAGGATTACCCTGCGATTGTTTTACCGCGCTGCCCGCCGCAGCGAAAGATGTGTCCCCGACCACCAGCAGCATTATCGCAATCGAAAGCAGCATCATTATCGTCGCCGTCGCCGATAAAATTATGTATTTGAATGCCCCTTCGAGGGCGTTGGTATCGCGATGAAAAGCGATAAGGATAAACGATGCGACAGCCGTTACCTCGATGAATATATACAGCGAAAACAGGTCCGCCAGCATCACTGTACCGTTCATTCCAATCATTGCTACTAAGACGAGGTTCACAAAGCTGAATCGCTGCTTTTCGCTGCCGATTGTCTGCATACCGACCAGGATCGTCGTCAGAGTTACAATGCCTATTGACAGCAGCAGAACAAGCGTCAGGTTGTCGCAGGTCAGCCCCAGCGAAAAATACTTCGCCAGCGCGTCTACGCTGCCGCGACCCATCGCCATCATTATAACCACGAGTATCTGCCACAGCGATATCATCACCCCGAACAAAAACGACAATTTCTGCGTTATGCTTCGCATCGGCAGATTCAGCAGCACTATCGCCAGCAAAGGCATCAGTAAAAACGGTGACAGCATTATTGTCCCTTAACTAAAACGACTTCATTAACATTATTACGACAAACAAAACGCCTATTAACGACCAGACGACATACAGTGAATAACTTCCCGTATGCGCCAGTTTTATCACGCTCGATAACCCCGCTGCGATCTTCACGGCGAAATCCTCATACAGCCAGTCAATTACCCTGTCTATCCACCAGCCGAATCTTGATAACCCCTGTACTATTTTTAACCCGACATCATAAGGGTCGAACCAGCGCTTCTCGGCCTTTGTATAAATGCCTTCAAGGAACGGTGCGTGACGGATATGGTCGCTCGCCTTGTACCCGCTGCCGTTGACCTTCACCGCGAACAAATGATGCAGCAGTGCGCCAATAAGCACAATCACTGTAACCGTAATCAGCATCGTATTGGGGCCAAATTCATGTCCCGCCAATCGTTCCTCGCCCAAAATCGGCTTTATAAGGTTATCTAAAGGCAGATAATGCCACACACCGAAAATCACGCATACCGATGCGATAACTATCATCGGCACAAGCATCGTGAAGAAGGGGGCTTCCCTGACGTTCTCGTTTTGTTCGCTCCTCTTGCCCAAAAACGCCGCGTGACCTAATTTCAAAAATGACGCCGCGGTAAGGAACGTGCCTAAAATCGCCGCTAAGTAAAACACATTTCCTCTTACTAATGCCGCGTCATAAATAAGCTCTTTCGAGTAAAACCCGTTAAATGGCGGCACGCCCGAGATTGACGCCGCCGCTATCGCAAAACATATAAAAGTTACAGGCATCTTTAATCCCAGCCCGCCCAATTTCGCCAAATCAGTCGTCCCCGTCTGCTTTTCCACAGCACCGCCCGTAAGGAACAGGCAGCTCTTGTACAGCGCGTGGTTTATCATATGAAACAAACCGCCCACAATGCCAATAGGCAGGCATGTCCCTATACCGAGAATCATGTACCCGACCTGGCTTACGGCGTGATACGAAAGCAGCCGTTTGTAATCTTTCTGCACAAGGGCCATCATCACCGCCAGAAGTATTGTAATCGCGCCGATTGTCATAAGCAGCATGCTAATCCACGAGCCGCCGTGAAGTTTGAACATATCGAGCGATATTCTTGCCAGAAGATAAATGCCCAGAAGCTTCTCAAGGGATGCGGGCAAGAACGCCATAAAGGGCAGCGGTGCGTCAACCGCAGCATCGGGAATCCACGTGTGGAAGGGCACCGACCCCGCCTTTGAAATCGCGCCAATCATCATAAGTATAAATGCCAAAGCCCCCAGCGAATCAACGACGGGCAAACTGATTTTGGAGATTGTCATCGTGCCCGCCAGATACCCCGCAAGACCGATACCCATCATCAGGCACAAATCGGAAATACCAACGATAATGAACGCCTTAATCGCCGTCTTGTATGCCCCGGTCCTGCCTATCGCAATCATCCCGAACAGCGTCAGCAGCAATCCCTCCCAGAAAAACAGCATCAGGACAAGGTTATCCGCTAACACCGCACCGTTGGTCATCGCGAGCGTTATTAATAAGTAGCAATAAAATTGATTAAGGCGTGGCTTGTCCCACATAAATGAGCAGCTGTAAAGCACAAACAAAAACGAAAATGCCGCCGCCGCGACGAGAATAAACGCGCTGAAATGATACAGCCGTAAAGCAAAATCGATTCCGAAGCCCGTCCAGGGAATCGAGAAATTTATATTTTCTTTGAAAAGCGTTATGGTTAGCCCCAATGTCGCAGCCGTGGCAAGCAGGGCAATCGCCTCCTTGACGCCTCGGATTTGCTGACCAATCAACAGCACCAGAAGTCCGGCGACGAAAGGTATGGCTATCGGCAGTAAAATGAAGCTGTCTGTCATCTGATTACCCCCGGCAGATGTTGAATCGCGGCCATAACGAACTGTGTCGGCCACGCAATCGCGAATCCCGCGATAATCGATAATACCGCAAGCGACGCCACGCTAATAACCATCGTGGCTGAACCCTCCTTGACGGGCTTGGTCTTCGCCTCACCCAGAAACACCATACTGAACACCCGCAGCAGGTAAATAATAGTCATAACCGCACCTATCAGGAAAGTTAGCATAATCCACATATCGCCCGCCTTGATAGTGCTCGTCATAACCATAAATTTGCTAAAGAACCCGCCGAATGGCGGTATCCCCATAACCGAAAACGAACAGAACAGAAACGCAATTGCCGTAATGGGCATTGTCTTAATCAACCCGCCCAGCTTGGTGATATCCTTTGTATGGGTATTCTGCTCAACGATTCCCGCACACAGGAACAACCCGCCCTTAGCCAGCCCATGCATCATAATGTAAAGCAACCCGCCTGTGATGCCGATTTCGTTGCCGACTGACAGGCCCAGGAAAATAAACCCAATCTGGCTTACGGTAGAATAGGCAATTATGCGTTTCAAATCGGTATCAATCATCGCCGCCGCTGCGCTAACCAATGCGCTTGCGCCCGCGACTACCGGAACTATCGTGTGCCAGGAATCATCAATCGTAAACGTCGCGATGAACAACCTCGCGAACACATAAACACCTATCTTAACAAGCAACGCCGCGTGCAGCAGCGCCGTAACCGGACTCGGAGCCACACCCGCATCCGGTAACCATGTATGGAAGGGGAGGGTGGCGGATTTGGAAAAGATGCCGGCGAGCATTAGAAGGACCGCCAGATTCGATAAATGGGTCGTGCCAAGGGTTTCTTTTATGGTCTGGAGGTCGAAAGAGCCGGTTTGCTGGTAAACAATGACGAAGCCGATGAGCATAAGAAGTGAGCCGAACATCGTAACAAGGAATGCCTTGTCGGCCTTAATGACGTGCTGCTTATCCCTGAAAAAGCCGATGAGCCGCCAGCTTGTGATGGCTGTGATTTCCCAGAAAAGATATAGGAATACGAGGTTGCCTGAGAAAATCAGGCCCAACATACCGCCCAAGAACAGCAGGACCATCAGGTAATATTCGTTCTGGTTTTCGTAATGGCTGATGTAGCCAAATGAGTAAAAAATGATGATTGCGCTTAAGAAAGCGGAAACAATCGCCATAAATACCGCTAAGCCGTCGGCGTACAGGGTGAAATTGAATATGTTGTTGATATTAGCCGTGAAATTGAGCGGGCCAGAGGACATAACGGTGGGCAGGATAGCGATTACTAACAGGAGGGGGATTAAAGCCAGCGCCAGCGCAAGGAGATTTCGCAGGCCCGTGGAAATTCGGCCCACGAAGGGCAGAATAAACGCCCCGATACACGGCACAAGAACGATACAAAGGAGCATCAATCGATTATCCATAACCGTTTCTTTACCTTAATTTTGCCACTAAGACCCGAATGGCTTGGCCATCCCTTCCGGGAGACACTAAGTTTTCTTCGTAAAAGTCAAAACAGTTACTGAAAAAGAGTCAAAAAAATTTCCGTACTGCTTATAGTAAATAGAAGAATGCCGCATATTAGCGATTTGTCAGCCGATAGTCAAACAGAATATCGGATGAGGTTCATGACATTGGGTCGAGGGATGATAACACATCAGGGGTGAGGGTGCAAGGGGGGAATTTAGCGTATAGCGGGTAGCGTGCAGCGGACAGTGAAGAATGCTGGATACTCGATACTGGATACTGGATTCTCGATACTGTGAATCTTCCGTCGAAGGCAAGCAGCGTGCAGCGGACAGTGGAGAAGTTAGAAGTGAGAAATAAATTGCGGATTTGGGATTGTAGATTGCGGATTAAGCAATTGACGATTGCCGAGTGCCAATTTGAGGATGTGAATTCTTAAAATACTTGTTTTCTTTCCAGTTTAACAATATACTGCAAAAAAAGACCCTCTTTCGCCAAGGGCTATGGAGGGCAAGTTCGCACCTTTGCCTGTCAACTTTGCCATCCGGCAGATGAGCTTTGGGATTGCTTATATGGACTGCACAATCATTGCTATCTGTGAATGAATGACATGAATGATACCAAGCCAGATTTGTCGGCAGTGCCCTACAAAGGAGAGGTATTAATCTGGGTGCTTGGCTCGATTCTTTTGGTTGCGCGTTTTTTAGGTCTTGCTTCATCTCAAACTTTACCAATACTCAATGTAACTTTGGTGAATCAGCAGCTTTACTCATGTTTTGTCGCAGCGATGCTTGCAGCCACCACATTATATCTTATTTGGGAATGGATGCAGTTATCGTATCGTTTATATCGCGCACGGTTGCATGTTGGGTTCACAATACTTTTTTCCTGTGTGGCACTCTGGTTAAGTTATTCACTCGTCGCAGCAAACACTTCTTTTGCGGACATATCACCGGCATGGTATTTCACATTTATCACAGTTGGTTTTCTCATTGGCTCATTTGTATCATCTGTAGCATTTGCTTCGCTTATGATTCGGACCAAGGGGGAAGCCAAAACCATTAATCTTCCCCGTGTGCCTGTGGCCTCCCGCGCACAGTTCAAGGTATGGATTCCTGTAATTATTATTTTAATGGTTATCTATTATGTTCTTTGGTATTTCATGCCAAAGGTGCTTCAAATAATAGGCCCTATCTTCGTTGCTTTTGCATGCCTTTTTATGCTCGTACCGCAAGTAGTATTACTTTGTTTCTATCAAGATGAACGCGGAAATCATATCCCTTACCGCAAACGAATTGCTCGGTTCAAGGAAATCCACGATACCCACGACTATTTCTATGTTCTGCATAAACATGGCATACAGGCCGTCCGAAAATTTGGTATTCCCATAGACGCGGATCCTCAGGTCATCCAGAAAGCAATGCGGGAGAAATTTTCGGATACACAACCCCAAACTCCCATTAACTTCCGCGGCCAACTATTGGAGGAAATTCAACTAAAATTCTATTTCAAAGACGGCAATCCAGAGAATCAAAGCCCTAAGAACCTTGGCGTCAGAATTTATAAGCCCAATGGTAAGAAGGAAACACTCCGAGCCCTGTTCATTCCGGTAGATCCTAAGTGTAGTAAGCAGGAAATCACAATTCCCATCAATCTTGTGGAGAGCTATGCGGAGGAGTATATCAGCACCCATCCTGATCGGGATAGCGAGACACTCCGGAAATTATTATCCTTCGCGCTCAATCAAGCAATGATAAAAAGTATGATGGATCAAACTGGACATTTACTGCACAGGGCTGTTGAGAGTGGTCAAGAACAGCAAGTACAAGATATCTTGAAACAAAAGAACCTCGATGTCAATGAACGAGCAGAAGCCGGCTGGACAGCCCTTTTGTTTGCTGCGGCGCAGGGTTATCCGCAGATTATGCGGTTATTATTAGATGCTGGCGCAAATCCAGACATAGGGAATGTGACTGGAATAACACCACTAATGTATGGTGCGCTTTACAAAAATGTTGACGTTTGCAAACTTCTGCTTGAATATGGTGCAAATCTCGATCTCCAAGATGTACATGGCGGCACTGCATTAATGGTCGCCACACGTGCAGGAAGTCCCGAAGTGGCAGGGTTGCTGCTTAAGGCTGGAGCAAATACTAAAATCAAAGACCGTGATGATATGACAGCTTTGGACATTGCACACAAGCACAAACAAGGAAAGATCGCAAAAATGATACGAAAAGCTAAAGGGAAATAACGGGGACAACCGTTTTTTCCCGCCCCGCGTTTTGCGAGAATACAGACCCCGAAAACAAAGAAACACACCCCCAAGCGGGCTTGGGCAAAATATTTGGGAGAAACATTTTTATGACCCCGAGGCAGGCCTCGGGGCTAACCACGCCCCGAAACGGGGTTTGAGGATAACCGTTGGCGGGGTAAACCCCGCCCTACAAACCATTTTTGTTTCCGCCTCCCGTAAGGGATGGCCAAGCCAAAACGGCGGGCGGGGGAGAAAAGGTTAAGCATTCCTCAGGATTGCAGTCCGCCTACGGCGGATATTAAAAGCACCCCCAAAAAACAATAAAACCCCCAGGCAGGCAACAAGACCCCCAAGCAGGCTTGGGGGCTAACCATACCCCGAGGCGGGGTTCGGGGGGCTAACCATGCGCAACTACAGAAAAATATATTGCGGATTGGCGGGGTCATAGATAACATTTGTCCTATGGATAAAATGATAGGGTATATGGCGACGTGGACAACATACGGGACATGGCTGCAAGGGAATGAGAAAAAATACGTTAAGGACGGAGAGATATTGCAGGCGGATAAGGAACTCGAAGAGGCAAATAAACGGCAGCAAAAATCAAAGACCATCCGATTAACATATAAACAGAAAAAGATTGTCGAAGAGGTAATTCTTAAAGAAGCACAACGAATCAATCAAGAGATACTTGCGCTGGGGGTTTTCTCAAATCACGTACATATAGTGGTTGGTTCAACAAATGAATCGATAGAAGATACCGTGTCCAGATATAAAAATATCGCGACATGTGCCCTGAAAAAAACAGGATTAACGGAAAGGATATGGACCCGCGGTTTTGATAAAAGATTTTGTTATTACGACGAAGAAATACAGCAAAAAATCGCATACGTTTGCGGTCAAAAGTAACAATGGTTAGCCCGTAGGCCTGCCTGCGGGTGCGGTAAATACTTAAGAAATGTCCAATCCGCCGAAGGCGGAGAGATGTTAATTTAGGCAATTCAATCCAACGTTTGTTTTTCGGGAAACTGGCTCCCCGCCAACGACATGCGAGAATCTCCGCTGCGCTACGAAAAAAAATCTGGCAATTTTAGAAAAAATTTTTACTCTTTATGACATAAGAACTTATGTGTTTTCGGCCAAAAAATCGTGTTTCGTAAGTGCTGAAAATGTCCAAAAATTCACCTTATATATAGAGGGCGCGAAGCGGGACGCTTCGCGAGAGAGTAGAAATACTGGGTCCCCTGTTGCGAAACCAAAGTAGTGGCTTCTCGGGGAGAGCCAGGCGGATAAGGAAGCCGGGGTAAACCGGCAGGGGGGCAGGGATAGAAATCCCAAGTTTCGCGCCTTGTGCGCAAGATAAATCAAATCAGTTTTCGTTTTGTGTTTTGTTGTTTGTTTGAAACTTGAAATTTGGGATTACGAAACAATATGGATCCCCTGTTGCCTGCCACATGAGCAGACACTCGGGGACGGGAAGGTGGATGCGGAAATGGGAATAAAAACTAATATAACAATTGGGATACCTAATTGGTTAGACCGTATTTGCGCGTGGCCAGTGATGGTTTGGCGCAAGCACAAATATGGGTATGAGTATCGGAGGATTTATCTGAGCGATGGGGAATGGACAATTCTCGACCAAGCGGATTACTACCGATACAGGGAGTTTAAATGGTTCATTAAAGGAAACGGGTCTAAAGTTTATGCCCTGAGGAGTTTCAAGATTGGGCCGAAGAAAACGAAAATGGCTGCGATGCACAGGGAGATTATAAATGCGCCAAAAGGTCTTTTGGTTGACCATAAGAACGGCGATTCACTGGATAACAGGAGGGCAAACCTTCGGCTGGCGACGCAATCGCAGAATCTCGCTAACGCGATAAGAGATAAATCAAAAGCATCGTCGCGGTTTACAGGGGTTTACCTTAACAAGAGCCGAAAGAAGAAATGGCACGTCGGGATACGTTACCAGGGGAAAAAAGTGTTCTTAGGCAGATTCGATGACGAAATTGAAGCAGCGAAGGCATACGATGCGGCAGCGAAGAAATATCATGGGGAATTTGCACGACTAAACTTCGCAGAATCAGCGTGTAGCGTTCAGCGGACAGCGTACAGATAAGACCAAATACAGCGTATAGCGTTCAGCGTACAGCGGACAGCATATATTTTTTAAAACTTGTAAATGAAGGAGGTTTGGGCGCGGACACTGTCTGCGTCGCCAAGGTCAACATACTCCGTATGCCATTGTGAAAGCTCGAAGCCAATCTGAGCATTTTTGTCGAGGTTGTAAAGGACGTTGCCAAAGATTGACTGGTTGTATCTGCGTTTGTCGCCGGCCATTCCTTCAAGGTCATCCTTGTTGGCGCTGTCGGCGCTAACGCCAAGATTGAAAGACCATTTGCCCCAGGGGCCGAAACTTGCCTGTGCCCAGCCGCCTTTGCTTCGGATTTCCTTATCCCTTGCGGTATTTACACCCTGACCGATACCGCCGAGATAGGCGTCGAGGTCCTGGCCCATAAACAATTCACCTTTGAAACTGAGCCATGAGTTGACCGGCTGCTGGAGGTCCAAGTTCAAAGACCAACTGTCGAAATCTTCTCTGTGGGCTGCTATTTTGCTGGTGCCAGCGGCGTTGACGTCATAGGCCTCTCTGGCGTAGTGACTCGAGACACCAATGGTTGTGGGCTTATATCCCAACAAGGGCAGGGTTAAGCTGACGCGTTCCTGTATGCTCGGGAAGCCGGCATCTTCACCGGAGTCGGACTGGTCCGCTGTCAGTATGTTCGAATTCAGCCGACCTATTGTCCGGGCGATGGCGCCTTCGAATTTCAAATCCGTATCCTTATCTATTGAGTATATCTTTGTAAGCCGGATTTGCGGACGACGATAACCGATATTGCCAACCCACCACCCGACGGTGTAGTTCAGGGTATCGGGCCACAAGGGCGAAATCACGTCGGAGGTTTGGCCCGCCAGGATGCTGAACTTGTCATCGGGCCATTCAAAATTCAGGTAGGCGTGCCGCATCATCGGGACGGACTTGTTTTCCGCTCCGCCGCCGTAAAAATCTATCTCCACGCGACCGCTGGTTTTCATGTCCTGGTCATTCGGCCCGAATATCAACATTCCAAGCCGTGTTTCGTTGGCCGTCAAATCGAACTGGCTGTGGTCATTTCTGCCCCTGTCGGGCCTGACCCATTTCGCATAATTGCCGATGTCCATTCGGGCCGAGTCGTAAACGGCATCGGCCTTAATTCTTCCATAAATCTGCACATCAAGGCCCGCCAGAACCGGCTTTTTATCCGAAGGGGGTTTAGCCGGCTCGACATTCATCGTTTTCTGCTCGATGTTAGCCGTTCTGCGCTCGATGTTATTTGCCTCTTTTATTCTCGCCTCATCCTGCTGTTTGACCATCTGCTTTAATTCCGCAAGCTCCTTTTCCAATTTTTCTATCCTCGCTTTTAATTCGGCATTTTCATTCGTCGCGTCCGTACCGGCGTCAGCAAGACAGAGATTCCCCAGGAAAAACACGATAACGGCGCTGATGACAATTCCGCTGTTCCTCATAACGGCTCTCCTTGGCATAAACATTTAACCCTGTTCTTACCTCACACCAATTACAAGAAGCCGAATTCTACATTGTGCATTCCTGAAATTCCACTTATATTTCACCGCTAAAAAAGATTCTGCTGCAATCGGTTATTCAACAAAATCGCCCTTGATATTGCGCTGGCGTTCTGATATTAACAACCGCTTATATGAAAATGAGTTTGAAGAAATTATTGGTTTGTATAGTTGCTGTCTGCGCGTCAGCGGGCATAAGCAAAGCCGATTTGGCGGGGAAGATCGAGACGATTGTCGCGTCGCAGGCACAGGGCAAGGTGCACATTGCGGTCAAAATCGTTAATCCCGCGAGCGGGGCGGTCATTTACAGCCATAACGCGTCCCAGCCAATGATACCGGCGTCGAATATGAAGCTTGTTACGACGGCGGCGGCGTTACATTACCTCGGTCCGGACTTTACTTACCTGACGGGTGTAGGGCTGGTCGGAGATTCAATCGCGGTAATCGGCAGCGGGGACCCGCTCTTGGGTGACAAAGCCACTATGCAGAAAAATAATCTCGACCCGCGCTGGGTGTTAAAAGACGCGGCTCAGATTCTGCGCAAAAACAACGTAACGACAATTTCAGATGTTATTGTTGACGACACCGTATTCGACGATGAATACGTTCAGCCGAGCTGGCCGAAAAAGGAGCTGAATCACTGGTATGCCGCCGAGGTCGCGGGCATTAACTACAATGGTAATTGCATCGAGATTATTGCGGAGACGGTTGGCTCAAAAGTCGAGCTGACAATCGACCCGCCGACAAGCTACGTAAAGATAATCAATAATTGCAAGGTATCGGCCACACAAACTGATACTACTATCTGGGGGGCGAGGCCCGACGGTTCAAACGTCATAACCGTCTCGGGCGTTTGCTACAAAAAATGTGAGCCGGTCCGCGTTACAATCGACAGGCCACAGGCATTTTTTGGCTATCTGCTTGCCGAAGAAATTAAACGGTCCGGTGTTGGCATAAGGGGACAGCTTGTTGAAAGAGAAATCCTGCCGCAGGAGCAATTCAAGCTCCTCGCTGTTTATCGCACCCCTATATGGGATGTTTTTGACCGCTGCAACAAAGACAGTTTGGAGGTCGCCGCGGAGTCACTGCTGAAGACAATTGCCGCATATCGGCAGCCAAGCGGCAAGGGCGGTTCATGGGCACAGGGCAAGCAATTCGTGTCGGATTACTTAGTTTCGCTGGGGGTATCGGCCGATCAGTTCGTTCTCGACGACGGCTGCGGGCTGAGCGAGAATAATCGTCTCAGCGCAAACATTCTTACGGCTATTCTCTTAGACATTTACAAAAAGCCCGAGTGGCAGAAGTTTAAGGAGACGCTTGCGGTAGGGGGGGAAGATGGCACAGTAGGTAAATTCTTCAACGAGCCGAAATACAGGGGCAAAATTTTCGCAAAGACCGGCTACATCGGCGGCGTCAAGTCACTGTCAGGCGTCTGCACAACCGAAGCAGGCGACCGGGTATTTTCCATAATCACCAACAAAACAAACGGCGAAAGCCGACAGGCCATCAACAACATCGTCAAAGCCATTATTGACGAATCGCGATAGCGTCGCCATGTCAATCAAGACAGAAATAACATTGGTTGACCAGCCGAAAGGCAAAGATTAATGCTAAAAATCGGCAATATAATTCTTGATGTTCCCTTTTTTCAGGCGTCGCTTAGCGGATACAGCGATTACGCTATGCGGGCAATTGCGCGTGAATGTGGAGCTCCAATGACGTTTGCCGGGGTATTCCTCGCCAAAAGCGTCATCCATCCGCGGGTCTTTAATAGTCCGTCATTTAAACCCGGTGATAATGAACATCCAATAGGAGCCCAGCTTTTAGGCGAGGATGCCGAAATAATGGCAAGGGCCGCCAGGGTGGTATCTCAGGCGGGTTACGATTTAATAGACCTGAATTTTGCCTGTCCTGCGCCCAAAGTTATTCGCCGAAAGCGGGGGGGCTTTCTTCTGAATGAGCCGGATAAGGTAATAGAAATCTATAACGCCGTAAAGGAATCAGTCGATTGCCCGGTAACTATGAAATTGCGGACGAGTTTCGATAATGAGTCCTATGATAATTTCTGGGACATCAGCTCCAGGGCTACGGCCGGCAAGGTCGATGCGTTAATTGTGCATCCTCGCGCTGTTTGCCAAAGATTTACCGGTTTGGCAAACTGGGAGTTTTTATCAGAGGTTAAAAAACAATTTCCCCGCACGATAATTATAGGCAGCGGGGATTTGTTTTCCGTCGATACGATTAAAAATAATATGAAAAACACCGGGGTAGATGGCGCGGTAATTGCTCGCGACGCGATTGGTAATCCATGGATTTTCGAACAGCTTCGCGAGGGAGATGATTTCGTCGCCCCGACTCTTGAGCAGCAGGGCCGGGTGATTTCAAAACATTTCAATTTAGTTTGCAAGCTTTATGGGGACAAAAAGGCCATCACGCATTTTCGGAAATTCGCGATTGCATATTGCAAACTTCATCCCCTGCGCAGAAAAGTCCAAAAAGCCCTTTTTGCGGCGGAAACGGTCGAAGAATTCTTAGCCGCCGTAAAACAATGGTATTGTATGTAACAACAATGTTTTTTAGTTGTTGGTGTATCCGACACGGGTTATTATTTTAACTATGCCTGAATCTGTGAAAAAATCTTTTGTTATTTTCACGTATTTTGTTCTGATATTGGGTACCTTGCTGGTCTTCTGGCAGGTGCGCAATTTCGCTTTTGTTAATTATGATGATAATGACTACGTATACGAGAATCCACACGTTTTGAACGGCCTGACCTGGGACGGCGTCATCTGGGCTTTTACCACCAACCGCTCGGCCAACTGGCACCCTTTGACATGGCTGTCGCTTATGCTCGATTGTCAGTTGTTCAGTGCAAACCCCGGCTGGATGCATCTTGTAAACCTGCTTTTGCACCTTGCAAATACCCTGCTGCTTTTTGCGGTGCTCAGGAAAATGACCGGCGCACTATGGCAGAGTGCATTTGTCGCGGCGGCCTTTGCGATTCATCCGATGCACGTCCAATCGGTCGCGTGGATTGCCGAACGCAAAGATGTATTGAGCACATTGTTCCTTCTGCTTACATTGGCCGCTTATGTCAGCTATGTAAGACGCCGAGGTCTGGTTCGCTATGCGCTGACATTATTGTTGTTCGCATTGGGCCTTCTTACGAAACCAATGCTCGTTACATTGCCTGTCCTGCTGCTGCTTTTGGACTATTGGCCGCTCGGTCGCTTTGACTCACACCAGACCATTAAGGCCACGTCTGGCCAAAAACGTCAATCTTCACCCGCCCATGATAAACGCCGGATCCTGTACCGTGCGATAATCGAGAAAGTTCCTTTCTTTGCGCTGTCGGCCATCTCAAGTGTGATAACCTTCCTTGCCCAGCGAAGCGGCGGGGCGGTGATTAGTATCAATGCTCTGCCTTTGGGCTACAGAATTGCCAATGCTTTCTTGTCGTATGTCAGATATATTGGCAAGATGTTCTGGCCGCGGAACCTCGCGATATTTTATCCTTTTGACGTTGACAGATTTGCGTTTTGGCAGGCGGTGATGTGTGTCTTGTTATTGCTTGTTATATCCATTTTTGTGATTCGTTTTAGACGAAAGCAAAGGTGTTTGCCGGTGGGCTGGTTCTGGTTTGTTGTAACACTTATCCCAGTCGTAGGCCTGGTGCAAAGCGGCGCCCAGGCCTACGCAGACCGGTATAGTTATATTCCCTATATTGGATTATTTATTGTGATTGCCTGGGGTCTGCCGGAGCTTCTTTCGAAATGGCCTCAGCGAAAAATCACTCTCGGCCTATCGATGGTAATAGTGCTGATACCCCTCGGAATATGCGCGCATCGGCAAGTAAGCTATTGGAATAACAACTTTACCCTATTTTCGCATGCTATCGAGGTAACGCAGAACAATTATCTTGCACACAATAATCTTGGCGTTGCCTACGGAAAACTTAGTCGCTGGCAGGATGCGGTAGAGGCCTATAAGCAGACCATAAGAATCAGGCCGGATTACGCCGAGGCATACTATAATCTTGGCGTTGCCTACGGAAAACTTAGCCGCTGGCAGGATGAGGTAGAGGCCTATAAGCAGACCATAAGAATCAAGCCGGATTATGCCAAGGCGCACAATAATCTTGGCGCTGTTTACTACAGTGTTGGCCGCTATCAGGATGCGGTAGAGGCCTATAAACAGGCCATAAGAGTCAAGCCGGATTACGCCGAGGCACACCATAATCTTGGCGTTACCTATTACAAACTTGGCCGCTATCAGGATGCGATAGAATCTCTTAAGCAGGTCATTAGAATCAAGCCGGATTATGCCGAGGCATACTCTAATCTTGGCCTTGTTATGCAGGCCCAGGGCAATTACGATGAAGCGATTAAGAATTTTTCACGAGTAGCACAGCTTCAACCTTACGAAATCAAGCCCCTCAATGATATTGCAAATGCACTGATTTCAAGTGGAAAACTTAATGATGCTGTGGAACAGTTACGCCGGATTATCAAAATGCGGCCTGATACGGCTGCCTCTCTGAATACTCTTGCCTTACTTATAGTGAACCACCCTGAAATAAAGGGTCATGACGCAAATGAAGCGGTTCGCCTTGCCCGCCGTGCATGTGAGCTTACAAACTATCGCAACGCGGTTTTTTTAAAAACCCTTGCGATTGTTTACTCATCTGCCGGCAGATACTCAGAGGCCGCAGATACTGCTGAAGCTGTTCTCAACATTGATCCTAATTTGGTGAGTGTTCACAAAGTCCTCGAAGTGGCCCTTTTGTCGGGGGGATATTTCAAAAAAGCGGTTGTTCATATGAAACGCTACCTTGAGATAGAGCCGAATGATATAGACACAAAGAACAACCTGGCCTGGATACTCGCGACAAGCCCCGATCCGAATATCCGAAACCCTTCTGAAGCGATTCGTCTTGCGCAGGAGACCTGCAACGTAACTAACTTCAAGGATCCCAACGCACTTGACACGCTCGCTGCGGCCTACGCTTCTGAGGGCAGATTCACCGATGCGGTCGAGATCGCCAGAACAGCCATTAATCTTGCCGATGATGCCAACCAGCCCCAGCTTAAAAACGCCATCTATGAGCGTCTTGATTTTTACACGCAGGGCAAACCCTACATTGACCATGCTCAGGAATCCGGTTTTGGGCGAGACCATGCTCCGCAAGACAATTAACGTTCCTAAACTGATGACAATGGTGCTGCTCGGCCTGCTCTTGCGTCATCCCACAAAAATAAGCATCTAAGCAGCAGTTATTCTAATCAGCGCAGTCTGCGTCTAAACTTTTTAGTTGTTGGTATATCCGAGGCGGGTTATTATTTTAACTATGCCTGAACCTGCGAAAAAATCTTTCGTCATTTTCACGTATTTTGCCCTGATATTGGGCACCTTGCTGGTCTTCTGGCAGGTACGCAATTTCGGTTTTGTTAATTATGATGATAGTGACTACGTATATGAAAATCAGCACGTTTTGAACGGCCTGACGGAGGACGGCGTCATCTGGGCTTTTACCACCAACCACTCGGGCAACTGGCACCCTTTGACATGGCTATCGCTTATGCTTGATTGCCAGTTGTTCGGTACAAACCCCGGCTGGATGCATCTTATGAATCTCCTTTTGCACCTTGCCAATACCCTGCTGCTTTTTGCGATACTCAGGAAAATGACCGGCGCATTATGGCCGAGCGCATTTGTGGCGGCCGCTTTTGCGATTCATCCGATGCATGTCGAATCGGTAGCGTGGATTGCCGAGCGCAAGGACGTATTGAGCACAATGTTCCTTCTGCTTACATTGGCCGCTTATGTCAGCTATGTAAGACGCCGTGGCCCGGTTCGCTATGCGCTGACATTATTGTTGTTCGCATTGGGCCTTCTCGCGAAACCAATGCTCGTTACTTTGCCGATACTGCTGTTGCTTTTGGATTATTGGCCGCTCGAACAAATTGGAAGACATAGGACTGAGGATGCGTCTCAAAAGGTATCGGCAGTACGGTTAATAGCCGAAAAAATT
>CAIODZ010000042.1 GCA_903857265.1 uncultured Phycisphaerales bacterium | reverse complement strand
GGAATGGCGAAATTAGGCGAGGGGTCGGCATCTCACGCCGCCGGCGACCTGGGACAAGGCTGGAAAGTAAATCCGTATGTTAATATCAAATCGGGCCAGACGTTTGTGCTGGCGGACATAAACGGCAGCGGCTCAATTCAGCATATCTGGATGACACCGGCCGGAAACGACCGCCTGAATATATTGCGAATCTACTGGGACGGCGAAGAGGCCCCTTCTGTCGAGTGTCCCCTTGGCGACTTTTTCGCCTGCGGCATGGGTGAATATGCACAGGTCACTTCGCTTGCGGTATGCGTTAATCCCAAGAGCGGGTTCAACTGCTATTGGCCTATGCCTTTCAGGAAAAGCTGCAAAATGACAATGACCAACCTGGATAAAAATCAGATGACGCTATATTACGAGATTAATTATTGCCTTGCCGACGTCGGCGAAAAGGCAGGATATTTTCACGCACAGTTTCGCAGGGTCAATCCCGTTCCATTCAAAGAAGTTTATATAATCGTTGACAGCATCGTCGGAAAAGGGCATTACGTGGGGACATATATGAACTGGGGAGCGAACAGCCCCGGCTGGTGGGGAGAGGGCGAGATAAAATTCTATATGGATGGTGACACAGAATTTCCGACAATATGCGGAACCGGGACAGAGGATTATTTCTGCGGCTCATACGGATTTGACAACCCCAAAGGAGGCGGGTATCAGACGTTCAGCGGCCCATACGCGGGTATGCCCCAGATAATTAACCCGAAGGGCAAACCCGTAAAAAAGACGAAAGTTTATGAAAACGGCAAATTTGTCGAAGAGAGAACGACTTTGAATCCAAAGGACCAGCCGAGATTTGCACTATATCGCTGGCACATAATGGACCCGATAAGGTTCGAGCAAAATCTGAAAGTGACTATGCAGGCGCTGGGCTGGCAGGACGGCGGCAAATATCTGCCATTACAGGATGATATTTCCTCCGTCGCCTTCTGGTATCAGACCGAACCGCACGGGCCATTTCCGAAACTTCCAGACAGAGAACAGTTGAGGATTACAAAGTAAATTATTTCAGCAGACCCGCCGCGTGCTTTGCGGATTCGACGGTGTTGTAGAGAAGCATCGTTATTGTCATAGGGCCGACGCCGCCTGGGACGGGGGTGATGAGCGAGGCCTTTTCTTTTACATTCTCGAAATCCACGTCGCCGACAAGACGATAGCCGGCCTTCTTCGTTGAGTCCTCAACGCGATTAACGCCAACATCGATGACCACGGCACCATCTTTTATCATACCTGCGGTAATAGTATTTGGATGGCCCGCGGCGGCTATAACGATATCCGCCCTTTTCGTATGCTCCGCGAGGTTCTTGGTTCGAGTGTGGCATACGGTTACAGTGGCATTACCGAGAGGGCTTTTCTGGATGAGTATATTTGCCAAGGGTTTGCCGACGATGTTGCTTCTGCCGACAATGACAACGTTTGCGCCTTCGATTTTGACACCGCTTTTAATGAGAAGCTGGACAACACCGTGGGGGGTGCAGGGCAGGAACGCTTTTTGGCCGGTTACCATTTTGCCTACGTTTACCGGGTGAAACCCGTCCACATCTTTGGCGGGATCGATTGCCATCAGCATTTCTAACTCATCGAAGTGCCTGGGCAGAGGCAACTGCGTTAATATACCGTGGATTTTGGGGTCTTTGTTGAGTCGATTGATGTGCGCCATTAATTGATTCTGAGGAATCGAGGCGGACAGGCGATTGTCCTCGGAATATATGCCTATTTCCTCACAGGCCTTCTGCTTTGCGGTAACATAGGATTTAGAGGCGGGGTCATCGCCGACGAGGATGACACCGAGTCCCGGTACAATACCTTTTTTGGCAAGGTCGGCAACGTCGGTCCTGAGTTTTGCCCGCATATCCGCGGCGATTTGTTTTCCGTCTATTATCTTCGCAGTCATTGTTTTCTCCGGCTTAGCGGTGATTATAGCAATCCTTTTACCTTCCCGGTATTCACATCAACATCAATTCTTCTAAAGGCCGGGTTCGAGCTTGTGCCTGGCATAAGCTTGATTTCGCCCGCCAGCGGCACGATAAATTCCGCGCCTTTGTAAATCAGGACATCCCTGATGGGCAGTTGCCAGCCGATGGGCCGGCCTTTGAATTCCGGGTCGTAAGACAAACTCAGGTGCGTCTTTGCCATACACAATCCAAACTTCTGCGTCGCCGGATTCGCCTCCAGCGATTTTAGCTTTTCAAGTGCAATCTCGGAATACGAAACGCCGTTGGCGCCATAAACCTCTTTGGCAATCAGCTCTATACGTTTTCGCAGGGGCAATTCGTAATCATACAAATGTTTGAAGCTGTTTTTCTGCTCACACATATCAATCACAGCCTGTGCCAGCTCGATAGCGCCCTCGCCGCCTTTGAGCCAGTGTTCGGAAACAACCGCGATTGCACCCTGCTGCTCAGCGATTTTTTTGATGAGCTTGTGCTCGGCCTTAGTATCTGCACTGAAGCTGTTTATACACACAATTGGCCTGACGCCGCTTTTTTTCACTATGTCAATGTGCGCCATCAGGTTCTCGCAGCCCTTTTCGAGCAGGTCGAGATGCTCTTTTGTGTATTCCTCGCTGAGAGGCGCGCCTGGTCTGACCGGTGGGCCGCCGCCGTGCATTTTCAGGGCGCGAACGGTCGCGACTATGACCACGGCGCCGGGTTTAAGCCCGGAAATTCTGCATTTAAGATTCCAGAACTTTTCGTAGCCAACGTCGGTACCGAAGCCGCTTTCGGTTACGTGATAATCGCCCAGCTTTGTCGCTACAAGGTCGGCGATTATCGAGCTTTGGCCTATGGCAATATTGGCAAAGGGACCCGCGTGGGCAAAGAGGGGCTGGCCTTCCATCGTCTGAAGCAAGTTGGGGTTGAGAGCATCGAGCATCCAGGCGGTCATTGCTCCATCAACCTCGAGGTCCGCGGCTGTTATATCATTGCCTTTGCGGTCCCTGGCGACCACGATTCTTGCTATACGCTGCCGGAAATCGGCGAGATTTTTCGAAATCGCGAGGATAGCCATAACTTCGCTGGAGACGGTTATCTGGAAGCCGGAATTCATTTCGAAGCCGTTGTTTTTGCCGCCCAGACCTATTCTTATATTGCGAAGCGATTGAGCGCAAAGGTCAATCGCCCAGCCGATTTGTATGGAATCGGGGTCGATATCGAGCCGTCGCAGGTTTCTTTTCGCGAGCCGTTCATCATCATAGTTTTTTTCATGCTGCATTCGTGCGGTGAGCGCAACCATGCACAGGTTATGAGCATTTGTAACTGAATCGATATCACCCGTCAGGCGGATTGAAAACGGAATAAGAGGAAGACATTGCGAAAGACCGCCACCGGCGGCACCACCCTTGACATTGAAGGTCGGGCCTGCGCTTGGCTGGCGAATTGCGCCGGTTGGTCGTTTGCCGCATTTGGCAAGGCCCTGAATCAGACCAATGGTCGTAGTTGTTTTACCTTCGCCGAAAGGCGTCGGTGTGATGGCGGTAACATCGATATATTTGGCCGTCGGAACGTCTTTAAGCCGGTCGATAACCTTTGCAAAGTGGACTTTACCCAAAGTATGGCCTGACGGAAGCAATTCGTCTTTTTGCAGCCCTATTTCTTCGGCCAACTGGAAAATCGATTTGATATTTTTCTCAGCCGCCTCGGCTATTTCCCAGTTCTTCATCTTCGTCGGGTCAAGTTTCATTGAACATTTCCTTCGCCGCCTGGCAATTAAATCGCGTTCCGGTTTCACCCGCTGTTATCCTAATCGAATTTCGACATCTACAACGCTGCCCGCTTTAAATACGCCGACGATGTTGCCGGCGGTTTCTTTGCCATTGACTAACATTTTCTTCACGCCCCGACAAACAGCGTCGGGATTCAATACCTTTATCTTATATGTCGCCCCTCTGAACTTGCGCGTAACAGTAAATTTTTTCCAGTCAGGCGGAATACAGGGGTCAATCCTAAGCCCGTCGTGCTCCGCCCTGACGCCAAGGATATATTGCGCCAGTGCCGTAAAGCTCCAGGAAGCGGTTCCGGTAAGCCAGGAGTTCTTTCCTTCGCCCGGCAAGGGGCTGTCGTGGCCTGATATTGTTTGCGCGAAGCAATACGGCTCGCACTTATAAATGTCGGCGTTGTCTTCTTTGGTGCTGGGGCAGATTCTCGTGTAAAGCTCCCAGGCCTTGTCCCCCCTGCCGACGATTGTCTCGCCTATGATGACCCAGGTATTATTGTGGCAGAAAATACTGGCGTTTTCTTTGTAGCCGGGCGGGTAAGAGGTAATCTCACCTAAGCGGTCCTGATAATATGTAAAGGCGGGCTGATTAAGGACCATACCATTGGCATCCGCGAGATATTGCCAGGCGCTGTCGAGCGCCGCAATCGCTTTACCGTCATCAAGTCCGATTTGGGCCATAACGCCCCAGCCCTGTGTCTCGATGAAAATCTTTCCTTCATCGCAAACCTTAGAGCCAACGGGCTTTTCAAAATGGTCGTAAGCGCGGATAAACCATTTGCCATCCCAGCCGTGCTTGAGAATGACTTTTCGCATATCGTCCGCCTGACGGGCATATTCAGAAACCTTGTCCTTTTGGCCAAGATGTTCAAGCAGACCCGTTAATTCTTTCGCCGCGTAAACGAACAGTTGCGCGACCATTACGGATTCCGCCTTGCCGCCCTCGATATCGCCGCTGGTCTGGAAACTCTCGCCGGGGTTGTTGCTGAAACAATTGAGATTGAGGCAGTCGTTCCAGTCGGCGTGCTGAATCAGGGGCAATCCATGAGGGCCGCGGAGGTCAAGGACGTGTTTCATCGAAAGGTGCAGGTGGTCTATCATCTTCGTATTTTTTTCGCTGCCGGGGACATCCTGATAGCCGGCAGGAGCGTTGAGAATCGTCCAGTCGCCGGTTTCCTTGATATATGCTGCCGTTGAGACAATCAGCCAGAGTGGGTCGTCGCTGAAGCCCGTGCCGACCGCATCGTTGCCCTTCTTGGTCAACGGTTGATACTGGTGATAGCACGAGCCGTCGTGATTTTGGGTGGAGGCCAAATCGATTATTCGCTGGCGGGCGCGTTCGGGGACGATGTGAACAAAACCAAGAATGTCCTGGTTGGAATCGCGGAAGCCAAGCCCCCTGCTGACGCCCGTCTCGAATGAGCTGGCCGCACGGGAAAGATTAAAGGTTACCATACACTGATACTGGTTCCAGATATTGGCCATTCGCTCGACGTGCTCGTTGCCTATCTTGACCTGGTAGCCCGAAAGTGCGTCCGCCCAGAAGTTTTTGAGTTTCTTCAACTGAGCATCAACCTGGCCGGCGGTTTTTAACCCTGCGATTGTTTCGTAGAATCTCTTCTTATTTATAATGCCCGGGGATGAGAATTTTTCCTGCTGCGGGTTTTCGACGTAGCCCAGAACGAAATGCAGGCGTTTGGTCTGGCCGGGTTTCAGGGACAGTTTAACCTGGTGCGAGCCGACCGGCTGCCAACTGTGCGCGACGCTGTTTGTCGCCTGACGACGTTTTACGACATCGGGGCAGCCATAGTCATTCAAACGACCGAGGAAGGCATCCCGCATTGTGTCAAAGCCGGCGATTTTTTCGCTGCACCAGAAACCAACAAAATGATTGCGGCGT
This sequence comes from uncultured Phycisphaerales bacterium, assembly GCA_903857265.1. GTDB lineage: Bacteria > Planctomycetota > Phycisphaerae > Sedimentisphaerales > Anaerobacaceae > Fen-1362. The sequence continues at coordinate 145,856 of CAIODZ010000042.1, read as the reverse complement.
TCACGATATTCGGTCTTGTGAAATATGGCGCTGCCTTCGATTTCCATTTCGGCGATGTTCCAGTTGCGCTGGAAATTGGTGGAGTCATCAATGGCATTATAAAGGCAAAACTCCGCATAACTAAACAGGTCAATATCTTTTGATTTGCGGCTTTCATTGGTTACCGCGACCGACCAGATTTCGGCATTCGTATCAATAGGGACAAAATACGTTGTCGAGACCCTCAGGCCATCCAGTGCCCCTTCAATTACCGTGTAGCCGAGTCCGTGCCTGCATTTATAATCGTCGAGTTTGGTCTTTACGGGTTTGAAGCCGGGACTCCAGGTTTTTTTGCCGTCGCAGACATAGATGTATCTGCCGGGGTTATCCTTTGGTATCGCATTATAGTGGTATCGCAGCAGGCGACGTAAGCATGCGTCGCGATAGAAACTGTAGCCGCCCGCGGTGTTGGATATGATGCCGAGGTAATCCTGGCAACCAAGGTAATTTATCCACGGTGTGGGGGTATCGGGCCTGGTAATGACAAACTCCCTGGCTTTGTTATCGAAATAACCGTAACGCTTGTTTCCCGGCATTGTTGACTCCTATGAACCTTAAAATACAATCTAATACGTTCTTTAAGCCCGCTACTATACCCCCCCTGCCTGTGAAAATCAACTCGGCTGAAACGACCGACTCATCCCCAGTTTGAGAAATGCCTTGTTATGAATTTTATAAAGTAATCATTTGCAGGCCGGATTTCAGGTCGACTGATTTTCCGTTCCAGAAAAATTTCCCAGTCAGGCCCGGGGGCAAAGTTATGCTGCCTTTGATGCCGGCTTTCCCATAGCGTTCGAGGTGGACAGTAATTTCGCCGAGAGGATGGGGCATTTTGCCCTCGACCCAGGTTAAAGGGCCAAGGTGCGGTTCAATTCTGACGGATTTGAAACCCACTTGGGCCGGCTCGATGCCGCAGACGGTCGCCAGCAAATCGTAATTGGGGCTTGCGCTCCAGGCGTGACAATCGGAGCGGGTGGGTTCGGGATTTTCCGCGAAAGTCGTAAGACCAATTTTGAGCATATCGCGCCAGGGCTGGAGCATTTCGATGTAGCGGTCGCCGAGGCCGACTTTTTTAATAGCCCGGACAAGATAGTAACGGAAATAAAAGGTGCACTGGATAAGGTCTTTTTCGGAGACGACTTTTTCCATCAGCTTTTTCTGCTCGTTGGGCGGGACCAAATCGACGAGCACGGCGAGAATATTGGCGTGCTGGCTGAAAATGGTTTTATCCGGCGTGTCGGCCAAAAGACCCCGTTTGTCATCCCAGCAAAGTTTATAGGTGGATTTTTTAAGCGAATCGGACAATTTCCTGTAATGGTCCGCGAAATACTTCCTGCCGAGATTGTCATTAAGTTGTGCGGCGTAATTTAGGGCGTAAACGAATTGCAAAGTGAGAATCGAAGATTGGCCAAGTTCTGCGCCGGAGGGGATGCCGCCTATACCTTTGTTTTTGTCCCAGGGCCAGGCCCAGTCAACGAAATTCCACCAGGGGGTTTTGCCGAGCATTCCGTTTGCGCCGATGTATTTTTCGTGCCAATCCAGGACGGAGTCGATGCCGGGCAGATATGATTTGACGAATTGGGGGTCGTCGCGGTGCATCCAGTAATCGTGAACCATAGCAACCCAGAATAGCGAATAAGGCGGGATAATCTGCATAGATGAGCAGGGGTATCGGCTCTGGGTTAGGCCCTCGGCGACGCGGGAGTCATCGAAGGCGGTGATTGTGTTTCGCATAAGGCGGTCATCGCCGGAGACGTAAAGCGAAATAAGCGCCTGTATGCGGGTGTCCCCGACGTACTGGAGCTGTTCGTAGTAGGGGCAGTCGTAGTAAGTTTCGCCGGCGCACAGGCGGGCGGTGCGCCAGCCGACGTCCCAGATATTTTTTATGGATGGGTCGGAGCTGGCAAAGACCGCGTTTTCTTTGAATGGGTACGCGGTGAATCTGCTGAGAAAATCGTTGATTGTTAAGGGGGCATCTTTGGTCTGGATATCCATCTGGAGATAACGCCAGGTCCGAAACCACAACGTGCTGAAGAGACGATTATCGCCGCCATCGGGCAGGAAGGTATCTTCGAAGCCAACGATTTTTCGGCCTTCAATTTCATCGCGGTTGCCTTTTTGCATTTTGGAATCGAAGAGGGCTTCGCTGTAAGTTAAAACAATTTGTGAGTCCCTGCCGCCGCTGACTGAAAGTTCAGGATAGGCGGTGGTGAGGAAGGTCTGGTCGAAAAGGATTGTCGCATTGGTGTTCGGGGGAATCGTCAGTTTCTGTTGGCCGTCGAAAAAGTTATCGTTGATTTCCACGCCGGCTGTTCTTCTCACCTTGTCGATTCGCTGCAATTTGTCTTCCATCAGAGGGATTGTTCTGGGCACGAGCATCCAGGTATTGTTGGTAGCGACGCCGGGGGGCACCGCTTTATCGAGCAGGCGGACTTTTGCCCAGTCGCCGTCGTTGAAATCGGTCTGCTGCCAGCCCCAGGGGTATTTGTCCGCGACTATTTTTTCGCCTGGGCCGACAACATTGAAAGTATTCAGTGTGGATGGAACAGGCGAATAAGCTGTGTCCTGAATGACCTTCCATTTTTGGTCGGTGTTGAGAAAATTGAATTTTGGGTCATCGGCTTGGAGGACAAAGGCCGTGCGCAGGGTCATCTGCGCGCCGGGGATAAATTCGCCAAAATTCCAGACGACCGCGGCTATTGTGTTTTTGCCTTTTACGAGGTAAGGGGCGATATCGACTGTTTCGAATCGCCAGTGCATAAGGTCGCCCCGTGCAGGTCCCCGGCAGACGCTTTGGCCATTGACAAAGAGTCGATAACGGTTATCCGCCGAGACGTGAATGATAAATTTTTCAGGTTGCGTTTCGAGGTCGAAGGTCCTGCGGAAGTGATACACGCCGTAATCTTTCGGCGACGCCGTGGGATGTGAAATCCATGATGCCTGCCAGCGTTTTGTTAAAAAGTCAGGATTAATATTAGCATCCGATGCCTGTGCGACGGCAGGCAGAACAGATAAAACGCCTGTGAAAAACAAAAGACCGATTTCATATCTTACCCTTGCCATAAGAATTCCTTATTTAAGGTTATATATTTTTCTCAGCGTCGGCCTGAGCAGTGCCGCCCATTTTATATCCGCTCTATATGTCAGATGAACGCCGTCTTTCTGATAGTCATTTGGGTCAGGCAGCCCTTTTGAATTTAACATTCCCGTGGCGACATCGACATAAAAAAGATTTTCCTGTTTTTCACAAAGTGTTTTGACCCTATTATTCACTTCATAGCACAATTGACGAGTGCTCCACGAGGCAGGTCCCGGTTTAAGAGACATATAGATAATACGTGTTTTCGGTAAAGCGTTATGAACAGAGACATAAAATGAGTTGAAATCCAGGAAGACCTGCTCAGGTGTTTTTTGGGCTAAATCATTGCCCCCGCAATAGAAGACAATAACCTTCGGCTTATAGGGGACGACGATGCGATTCAAATAGTAATTGATATCGGATGTCTGTGCGCCGCCGAATCCCCTGTTAATTACCGGAAATTCGGAAAATAACTGGTCTGTACGCCACCAGCGAATGCTTGAGCTGCCAATGAACAAGACGGCGTCTTTCGGAGGGCTTTTTTTAGCGTCCTGCGCCTCAAACGCCTTTATTGCAGGTTCCCATTGGTTTTCCGCCAAACTGACAGAAGGCAAAATGAAGATGCCCGCGAAAAACATGAGGCCTATTTTGTGTCTCGTATTTCGACTGTCTTTAGCCATCTGTCCCCCTATTTTCGTTGTCAGCAGAGATACCGGCGAGCCGTCTGAAATAAATTTGTCCGCTTATTTTTGCAGCTCGATAATAACTGCGGTGCCGTAACATAGGACTTCGGTGGCGGAGTCGGCTACATCGGAAGCGTCATATCGCAAGCCAACAATGGCATTGGCGCCTGTTTCCTGTGCGTGCTCCATCAGCAATTCGTATGCCTGCTGTCGGGCCTGTTCGCACATCTGAGTATATGCCCCTATTTTTCCTCCTATGATATTCTTTAGCCCTCCCATAATTCCCTGGGCAATCGTCGGCGAACGGACTATGATGCCGCGAACCACGCCCTTGTATTCCCTGATTTGAAATCCTTCGATTGTGAAAGTTGTCGTTACCGGCATTTGCATTGTTTTTCTCCTTGATTAGTCTGATTATTTGGCCTTTGATTCACAGTTCAGTCCCCAACCGGCCTTTCGATATACGGCTTTGATATTTTCGTGGCCTTGTCTTCCGGCGAAAATATGGCACGGCCTTGATCCTTCTCGTTACGCTTGAAATCAAACTCAACAGCAACTTTGAAATAACCGCACTCTGGATGCGCAAATCGGCCAGGTGATACACCCTGAACGCCTCCATCCATCGGAAATTTCTTCTGTATTTCGCCCCTCGTCATGCCCGGCTTAATGGACTCAAAATCTCTCAGGCACTTCTCAACCCAAACCATGTGCTCCTGACTTGGCTTTACTTGCGGGGTTTCTCCATTGGCTAAACATAAAGAGATGACCAGACCGATACAGAAAACAAGGATGATTCTGAATGCGTTAAGTGTTTTCATGAACACCTCCAATTCAAAATATATTTGTCCGCAGGATTGCGGCTTATCTTGCTTTCTGATTTTACACATACCTGTCCTGTTTTCAACAGATAACCGCATTACTTACAACCCGATATAAGACACCATGCTAAATATAGTTCTTCCGTTTTATAGGTGATGTGGTATAATGCCGGAAATATGACTCAATCCAGACGTGTTGTGATACATATCGTATGGTGTCATTTCGAGCGAGCCAAAGGCGAGTCAAGGAATCTTTTTACTAATAGATTTCCCTTCGTGCACCAATTGTGTCCCGATGAATCGGGATTACGGCCGAAATGACGGGCAGGAAACAATATTTTTTTAGGATTAACTGATGCCATTTAAAGTATTTGGACTGGCCGACCCTTTAGTGAAGGGTATTCTGGCCACGGGCTACACGGCCCCGACGGAAATTCAGACGAAGGCGATTCCCGCGGCGGTTGCGGGCAAGGACATTATCGGCTGCGCCCAGACGGGCACGGGCAAGACGGCAGCGTTTGTTTTGCCCATTTTGAACCGGCTAAGCCACGAGCAGGCGGGCAGAAAGAAGGTTGTTCGCTCGCTGATTTTGACACCGACGCGGGAATTAGCGGTGCAAATTGAAAAGTCCATACGCGATTACGGGCGGTTTCTGCATTTGCGGACGCTAGCGGTGTATGGCGGGGTGAATATTAATGGGCAGTTCAGCGCGCTTCGCCAAGGCGTTGATATTGTTGTCGCGACGCCCGGCCGGCTGCTCGACCATATGAACCGGAGGACTATTGACCTGCGGCAAGTAGAGGTGCTGGTTCTTGATGAGGCAGACCGGATGTTCGATATGGGTTTCATTCGGGACGTGCGGAAAATCATTTCGGCTGTGCCCACAAATCGCCAGACGATGCTTTTCTCGGCAACGGTAACGCCAGAGATAAGTAATCTCGCGGCGGGCGTGCAGAGGTCGCCTGTGATGATTCAGGTAGGCAGGCCTCGCAACCCCATCGAAACAATAAAACAGCATATTTATATGGTCGAGAGAGATAGGAAAATCGGGCTTCTTTTGCATCTGCTGCAAAATGGGAATATGTCGAGCGTGCTGATATTTTCGCGCACCAAGCACGGTGCAGACAGGATTAACCGGCAGCTTGAGCGGGCGAACATCGAGTCGGTGGCGATACACTCGGGCAGGACACAAAGCCAGCGACAGCGTGCGCTGGATGGCTTTAAAAACGGGGATTATCGCGTTATGGTGGCGACGGATATCGCGGCACGCGGCATAGACGTTACGGGGATATCGCACGTCATTAATTTTGACGTGCCCGGCATGCCGGAGGATTATATTCACCGCATTGGCAGAACAGGCCGGGCCGAGGCGATGGGCGACGCGATTACCTTTGTTTCAAGTGAGGAGCATAAACAGCTTCGACAGATTGAAAGATTCATCGGGCGGGATATTACTCCCATTGAATGTCCCGGCTTTACCTATGTTCACATCAAAATCGAGGCGCCGCCGAAAGTGCAGCCGGGACTGCACAGGGGCAGATTCTCGACTATGAGCAGAAAGCATAAAATACGGCGAAGACGTTAAATTAGCCGTTGTAGCAAACCCCGCCATTTGGGCTTCGGCGAGAGTGGCGGGGCAGAACGGCGAAAATCCGACGCCAAAACCTCTTGCTTTTTGCTAATAACATTATTAGAATACGTTGTTCGATTGAAATGGTAATTTTGGGGGCAGCTGACCGTGGCTGCCTTTTTTATCAAAATTTAAGGAGTATTTAGTATGGGTTGCAATGTAGCAATAGCAGGCGTGACCGGTGCGGTCGGGCAGGAGTTCTTGAGTATTATCGAAGAAAGGGATTTTCCCTTTGATTCTATAAAGATGCTGGCCAGCTCCAGGTCCGCGGGCAAGACAATCCAGTTCAAGGGTAAGGAATACGTCGTTGAGCAGATGACGGACAAGAGTTTTGACCGGGTCGATATCGCGTTATTCAGCGCGGGAGCCGACAGAAGCAAGACATTTGCGCCGGCGGCGGTGAAAGCGGGCGCGGTAGTTGTTGATAACTCGTCTGCGTTCAGGATGGTTCCCGATGTGCCGCTTGTTATCCCAGAGATTAACCCGCAGAAAATCAAGGAGCATAAGGGCATAATCGCTAATCCGAACTGTTCGACGATTATCGGCATCGTTCCGGTGTGGCCTTTGCACAAGGCAAACCCGGTGAAACGTATGGTCGTCAGCACCTACCAGGCGGCAAGCGGCGCGGGGCAGGCAGCGATGCTGGAGCTTGAACAGCAGTCGCGCGAGATTCTGGCAGGCAAAAAGCCGACGATTAAGGTTTTGCCTTATCAGCTTGCCTTCAATGTGTTCAGTCACAATTCTGCGCTTGACTCTACCGGCTATAACCAGGAAGAAGTCAAAATGGTCAACGAGACCAGGAAGATATTCGATTGTCAGGATATCGCCGTTACCGCGACCTGCATTCGCGTCGCGGTTTTGCGGGCGCACAGCGAGAGCATCAACCTCGAGTTCACCGACCCGATTACACCCGATGAAGTCAGGGATATCCTCAAGGACGCGCCGGGTGTTTCGCTTATGGACGACCGCGAGCATAACCGCTTCCCGATGCCGATCGACGCGACCGGCAAGGACGACGTCTTCGTCGGCAGAATCAGGCAGGATTTCTCGATACCGGAAAATCGCGGCATAAATATCTGGGTGGCGGGCGACCAGCTCCGTAAAGGCGCGGCACTAAACGCGATTCAAATCGCTGAAAAATTGCTGTAATCAGGAGATTTTACGAAAGCCCCTGGGTAATACCGGGGGCTTTTTTATTCCTATATGGCACTGCGTAACGTAAAACTCACGATATCCTACGATGGCACGAGCTATCACGGCTGGCAAATACAGCCCGGCAAAAGAACCATACAGGCGGAGCTCGCAAACGCTGTAAGCGAACTGCTGGGCTGGCGGACAAGGATAACGGCCGCATCGAGAACCGACGCGGGCGTAAGCGCAAAAGGCCAGGTCGCGTTAATTCAAATCGATTCGCCTATCCCCACAAAAAATCTCGCCAAGGCAATCACCGACCGTTTGCCCCCGGATATCGCTGTAGTTGAGGCGGTCGATATTCCTATGGGCTTCAACGTCATAGGCGACCCGAAGCGCAAACTCTACCGGTATTCCATTTTCACAGGCCAGGCGAGGCCCGTTTTCGAAATTCATCACTGCTGGCACCTTGCTAATGCAAAGCTCGACGTTGCCCTTATGAACCAGGCGGCCCAGTTACTGATGGGCAAGCAGGATTTCAAGTCATTCGCCACGGCGGACGACCATCGCACCGATTCGATTCGCACGATTTTTCGCTGCGAGGTATATTCGTCGAAGTTTCCGCCTCAGGATACGAGCGACAAACCAATGCTTACGGATGACTGGATATTTATCGATGTCGAAGGCGACCGTTTCCTTTATAATATGGTAAGGAATATCGTCGGGACGCTCGTGGAAGTTGGTGTAGGCAGAATGAAGCCGGAGAAGATGCCGGAAATTATCGAAGCAAAAGACCGCCGTGCTGCAGGCCCCATCGCCCCGCCAGAAGGTCTTTGTTTAATGTGGATAAAGTATTGAATTACACGACCTCAACATATTTAAAGGTCATCGAGAATTTAAAATATGAAAGACACGCGAAAACAAATTCCTCATTGGGTGTGGTTAACATCCCAATTTGTTTGGCAAATACAACAATCTCTTGAACAAGACCCCAATCAAAGTATTGGTAATTTATTTACATCATTTTTGAAAAGCCAAAGTATAACCGACCCAAGTTTGTTCTCTTTAAAAAACCAAGGAACTGTTTTAATGCTTATGTATGGTTTGGTTGTTGTACCGAAGGAAATATGGGGGGCTGAAGTACTCGACAAATCTTTTCCATTTACCACAAAAACTGAGTTTAAGATAGTGCAGCCGGAACATGGCTTATCCAATAGCCAACTCATAAAGTCTTTGCGCAATGCGATTGCCCATGCCAACTTTGCCATTTATTCTGGTTTGGACCAATGTGTTTTTTGGAACATGAACAAAAATGGCCAAAGGAATTTTGAGACTGTTGTGTCGTGGCAAGGAATAGGCAGATTCCTGACCGAAGTAGGTACCCATTACCTAAATAATGTAATAAACCAAGATGATAATAAAGGTTGGTAATTTGGTAGGATGCGGTTTACCTCGCCGCATTTTAAAATGAAAATCGTTCACATAATAACACGTTTGATTTTAGGTGGCGCGCAGGAGAATACGCTGATTACCTGTAAACTCCTCGCTGAAAGAGGTCATGATGTTACGCTTGTAACGGGGCCTGCGCTTGGGCCGGAGGGAGATTTGTATGAGTTTGCGCAAAACCAAAAATTCAAATTTGTCATCCTTAACGACCTGCGACGCCAGATTAACCCACATTACGACATACCGGCGTATTTCCAAATCAAGGACGTCCTGCGGGAATTGAAGCCCGATATTGTTCATACCCATTCCGCCAAGGCGGGCATACTGGGCAGATACGCAGCGCATTCACTTAAGGATAAATGGGGAGCTGGTTTGCCAAAGGTTGTTCACAGCGTTCACGGTTTGGCTTTTCATCCTTATCAAAGCGCAATGCTCAACAAGTTTTATATCGCAGTCGAGAAGGCCGCGGCCAAACGCACCGACTTTTTTATAAGCGTAGCGGACGCGATGACAAATAAATCGCTGGCTGTCGGTATTGGTTCGCCCGAAAAATATGCAACTGCCTATTCCGCAATCGAGGAAGAAGATTTTCTTGGGCCAATTTCCGATGAGGACAAAAACCAGTTCAGGCAAGGATACGCCATACCGGAAGATTCGATTGTGCTTGTAACTATCGCGCGGCTGTTTCATCTAAAGGGGCACGAATTCATAATCGAATCCGCCAAGTCGCTTGCCAAGCAATTCCCGAATGTAATCTGGCTGTTCGTCGGCGACGGTATTTGGGCGGACAAGTATAAAAAACGGGTTGAGGGGCTGGGGCTTGGTCACAGGTTCAGGTTCACCGGTTTACTGTCGCCGAATATGATGCCGACGGTTTTGCAATCATCGGATATTCTTGTTCACTGCTCACTGCGTGAGGGGCTTGCGAGAACGCTTCCGCAGGCAATGCTCTGCGGCAAGCCCGCGATATGTTTCGACCTCGACGGCGCAAGGGAAGTTGTCAATGAAAACACAGGTCGGCTAATTGCGCCGGAAAACGTCGAGCAATTGACTGCCGCCTGTGCGGAATTAATACAGGATAAGGCCCTCCGCGAAAAACTGGGGATTCAGGGGCGTGAATTTGTGAGGGAAAAATTCAGCCCCGATACGATGGTCGATACAATCGAAGATGTTTACCGCCAGCTATGCGGGTGAGGGTTTCATTTTTTTAGGTTTCGATTTTGAGCTTTCGCCTGAGGCCGGCACTGCGGTTGTTTCTTTTTTCTCGCTGGTTTTCTCCGGCTTTTCTTTTTTTGCCGATTCCTTGTAGTTTTCGCTTCTATAATCGGTGGCGTAAAAGCCGCTGCCTTTGAAGATAAGTCCTGCTCCTGTACCGATGAGCCGTCTGAGGGCGGATTTGCCGCACTTCGGGCATTTTCGCAGCGGTTTGGAGGTGATGCCTTGCATTTGCTCGAACAGGTGGTCACATTTATCGCATTTATATTCGTAAGTAGGCATAGCTACTGCGTGTCCTTTGTTTCCGGTTCTTCGGGCTGCGGTGTTGCGGGTGCGGGCGTTTTGTTGATGACTACCCTGCTTGCGCGTATCACCCTGCCGTTGAGCTTGTATCCTTTTTGCAATTCTTCCAGAACAATGCCATTTTCCTTGTCCTGCTCGGCTCGCTGCGTCAGCGCCTGGTGGCGAGCGGGATCAAATTTTTCTCCCGCCGCATCAATTTGCTCGACGCCCTCCAAACGCAGAACTCCTTTGAGGTGCTCATATACGATGCCGATTCCCTTTATGACCGCGTCTGCGTTTTCGCTGCATTGGGCGTTGACCAGGACGCGTTCAAAGTCATCCATCACCGGCAGCAACGCCTTAATTATCTTTTCCGTTTCGTGCGAGACGGCTTCTGTTGTCTGTTTAGTCGAGCGTTTCTGATAATTATCGTAATCCGCCGCTACTCGTTGCAGCTTGGCGAAGATGTCATCCTTTTCTTTGCGAAGCCCTTCCAACTGTTTTTGCAGTTCTTGTATATCCTGCGCAATCGGTTCGGCCTTTGGCTGCTCCTGTGGCGTTGCCTGCTGAGGTTCTTCTTTCGAGTTATCTTTCTTTTTCGGGAACATTGTTATTTGCCGCTAAAATAGTTTTTTAAATGCTCAACAAAACCGCTCGCTTTCGGGAAGACGCTTTTGTTTTCGGTTTTCGCGAACTCCCGCAGCAATTCTTCCTGTTTGGCATTCAGTTTCGTCGGTATCTCAACCATTATATGCACAAGCTCATCGCCGGTGCGCCTGGTTCTCAGGTCCGGGAGACCCTGTCCTTTTATTCTAAACATGCTGCCATGCTGCGTGCCGGCAGGTATCTTCAATTCTTTCATACCGTCCAAACTGGGTACTTCGATTGTCGCACCCAGCGATGCCTGTGTGAAACTTATGGGCACAGCCGCAATCAGGTCATTTCCGTCGCGTTCGAGAAATTCATGCGGCTTAATTTTCACGTAGCAGTACAAGTCGCCTCTTGGGCCGCCGTCGCGGCCCGGCTCGCCCTCTTCGCTCACTCGTACACCCTGGCCCTCGTGGACTCCGGCCGGTATCTTTACGTTGACGACTCGCTGTTTGGGCATGTGGCCGGAGCCGCTGCACTGCCTGCACGGGTTTGTTATCACTTCTCCCGTGCCGCGACATTGCGGACAGGTTGAAACCATCTGGAAGAATCCACCGCCCCTTGCGACTTGCCCTGTGCCTCCGCAGGTCGGGCAGGCGCTTGGCTTCGCACCTTTCGCGCTGCCTGAGCCGTTGCATTCGCCGCATAAGTCCTGGCGCGTGAATTCGATTGTTTTTTCCGTGCCCTTAGCCACTTCCTGCAGCGACAACTCAACCATCGTTTCGAGGTCGTAACCTCTCGTGGGGCCGCGTCTGGCGCCCCTGCGACCTCGCGATGCACCTCCGAAAAGGTCGCCGAGGTCTCCGAAGCCGAATATGTCCTCGAAGGAGCTGCCGATATCCTGCCATCGCATATGCGAATAATCGCGAACACCCGAGCCGCGAAGACCGTCGTGACCAAACTGGTCGTATCGCTGGCGTTTTTCTGTGTCGCTGAGGACTTCGTATGCCTCGGCGCACTCCTTGAACTTTACCTCGGCTTCTTTTTTGTTGTCGGGGTTTTTGTCGGGATGGTACTTTATCGCCATGCGCCTGTACGCGCGTTTAATATCGTCCGGCGAGGCGTTTTTCACAACCCCTAAAACCTCGTAGTAATCACGTTTAGCCATAAGTTAAGCCCCCCAATTTATTGGGGGGCCATAAATTCGCAACTCGAAATTATCTTACTGAACCAGCAATCGGCTCAGCATCTTTGTCATCGTCTTTGAGGTCGGTAATCAGAACGCTGGTAGTCAGCATAAGCCCCGCGACCGATGCGGCTGTTTCAAGAGCGGTCCTCACGACCTTGGCCGGGTCAACGATGCCTGCCTTTAGCATATCCACAAACTCGCCCTTGTTGGCGTCGTATCCGACGTTCTTTTCGGTGTCTAATCGTTCCAGCAGCTTGGCAGCGATAACGTCGCCGTGCTCGCCGGAATTTTCCGCAATTTGCATCGTGGGTTTGCGAAGGGCTTGGGCAATAATCTCGAACCCGATTTGTTCGTCGCCCTTTGCCTTGCTCTTTTCTTTTTCGACTATGGCTATCGCCCGCAGGAACGCCACACCGCCGCCCGCGACGATGCCTTCCTGTGTTGCTGCTCTTGTCGCGTGCAGCGCGTCGTCGAGCAGGTCCTTTTTCTCTTTCATTTCCGTCTCGGTTGCCGCTCCGGCTTTGATTACCGCTACGCCGCCTGTGAGTTTAGCGAGCCGTTCCTGGAGCTTCTCTTTGTCGTAGCTGCTCGTCGTTTTTTCCATCTGGTTGCGTATCTGCTCGCATCTTGCCTGTATGTCTTTCTTACTGCCTGCGCCTTCGATTACCGTTGTGGTTTCCTTGTCTATGACAATTCTCTTGGCCTGGCCCAGTTGTGACAGCTCGATTTTTTCCAGTTTCAGGCCGAGGTCTTCGCTGATAACCTCGCCGCCAATCAATGTGGCCATATCCTGGAGCATTGCCTTGCGTCTGTCGCCGAACCCCGGCGCCTTGACCGCGCAGACCTTGAGGACTCCCTGCAGGCGGTTAATAACGAGCGCCGCCAGCGCTTCGCCCTCGACGTCTTCAGCCACAATCAATAATGAGCCGCCGACCTGTGCGATTTTTTCGAGCAACGGTATCATTTCACGTACATTCGAAAGTTTCTTTTCGTGCAGCAGGATATGTGCGTCTTCAAGCACGCACTCGAGCGTTTCGGGGTTGGTCATAAAGTAAGGCGATATGTAGCCGCGGTCGAATTGCATACCTTCGACAACGCTGACTTCATTTTCCGTGCCTTTGCCTTCTTCAATTTCTATGACGCCATCTTTGCCCACCTTCTCCATCGCTTCGGCGAGTAGTTTTCCGACTGATACGTTGTTGTTGGCGCTGATTGTCGCCACCTTGGCAATGTCATCGCCTTTTACCGGTGTCGAAATCGACTTTATGAATTCACTGGCTTTGGCGACCGCTTTATTGATGCCACGCTGTATCGCCATCGGGTTGACGCCCGCGGTAACGTATTTGAGGCCCTCGTTGTATATCGCCTCTGCTAATATCGTCGCCGTCGTTGTGCCATCGCCAACCTCGTCGGCTGTTTTGCTCGCCGCCTGGTTGACCATTTTGGCGCCCATGTTTTTGAAGGGCTGCTGCAGCTCGATTTCCTTGCTGACGCTTACGCCATCCTTTGTGATTTTGGGCGAACCCCAGCTTTTCTGTAATATAACGTTTTTGCCCGTAGGCCCTAATGTAACCTTCACGGCATTGGCCAACTCGCTCAAACCTTCCTTAAGCTGCTGCCTCGCTGCATCATCAAACATCAATTGCTTTGCCATCTCTTCAACCTCTCTATCAAATAACAATATCTTTGCGAACCCCTAAGGGGCACGGCAATATTTTTATTTTTCAATCACGCCGAGGATATCTCCCTCGTGCAGTATGACGTAGTTTTCGCCGTCAATCTCAATCTCGTTGCCTGAATATTTGGCGTAAAGGACCTCTTCGCCCTTTTTGACGTTCATTTCGCCGCGTTTGCCGTTATCTAAAATTTTGCCCGGCCCGACGGCGATGATTTTTCCTCTTTGCGGTTTTTCCTTCGCCGCATCAGGAAGTATGATTCCGCCCGCGCTTTTTGCTTCCGCTTCCGATTGTTTTATAACCACTCTGTCATCCAATGGCGCCAACTTCATATCCAAATCTCCTTTTATCTTCTATTTTTTTTAATTTTACATTCCGTAATCGTCCATACCACCCATGCCGCCCATTCCCATTCCTCCCATACCGCCGCCCATTCCGCCCATACCTGGGTGCTGATGTCCTCCTTTTTTATCCTGCGGCTTTTCCGTAATAACGCAATCCGTTGTCAGCAGCAATCCGGCGATACTAACTGCGTTTTGCAGTGCGATTCTCGTTACTTTAACCGGGTCGATAACACCGGCAGCAATCAGGTCTTCGTAGATGTCTTTGTCCGCGTTGTAGCCGAATGCGCCTTTGCCTTCCGCGACTTTGCTCACAACCAAGTTCGCTGTCGCGCCGGCATTTGCGGCTATCCAGTAGCAGGGCATCGTCAGCGATTTCGCGACAATATCTGCGCCGGTTTTTTCATCGCCGGTCAGTTTTAACGCCTTAATCGAGTCGATGCAGCGAATCAATGCGACACCGCCGCCGGGGACTATGCCTTCTTCAATGGCTGCCCTTGTTGCGTGCAGTGCGTCTTCGATTCTCGCTTTTCGCTCTTTCATTTCGGTTTCGCTAACTCCGCCGACTTTAATCTGGGCAACGCCGCCGGTGAGTTTCGCTAAACGCTCCTGTAATTTTTCTTTATCGTAGTCGCTGGTGGTTTTCGAGATTTCATCCTGAATCTGTTTAATTCTGCCTTTGATAGCTGCCTCATCGCCCGCGCCTTCGACGATAATCGTGTTGTCACCGTCGATGGTTACTTTCTTTGCCTGGCCCAATTGCTTGGCGCTGATGCCTTCAAGCTCGATTCCCAAATCCTTGAATATCGGGTCTGCTCCGGTCAATACGGCGATATCTTCCAGCATTGCCTTGCGTCTGTCACCATAGCCCGGGGCTTTTACGGCTGCACACTGAATAATACCCTTTAATTTATTGACCACCAATGTCGCCAGCGCCTCGCTTTCGACGTCTTCGGCGATGATGAGCAAAGGCCTTTTCGCTTTTGCTGATTTTTCCAGTAATGGCACTAACTTTGCCACGCTGCTGATTTTGTCTTCGTAAACTAATATCAAGGGCCTTTCCAGCTCGCAGGTCATATTGTCGGGGTTGGTAACGAAATGGGGCGACAGATATCCGCGGTCAAACTGCATGCCCTCGACAAAATCGACCGTTGTCTCGAATCCTTTGCCGTCCTCGATTGTTATAACGCCGTCTTTGCCGACCCGCTGGAATGCATCCGCCATCTTATTGCCGATTTCGCTGTCGTTGTTTGCTGAAATTGACGCGACGTTGACGATATCGGTCCTCTTGCTGATATCAACGGGCTTGGCGAGTGTCTGCAATTTCGCTACCACGGCTTTTGATGCTTCCTGCATACCACGGTTAAGCGACATCGCATCTGCGCCGGCAGCCAGGTTCCTGAATGCCTCGGTCGCCATCGCCTCGGTCAGGACGGTCGCTGTTGTTGTCCCGTCGCCTGCTATTTTCGAGGTTTTGCTGGCCGCCTCTTTTACTAACTTGGCGCCCATGTTTTCGTTTTTATCGGATAGTTCGATTTCTTCCGCGACTGTAACTCCGTCTTTTGTGACGGTCGGCCCGCCCCATCCTTTATCGATAATCGCATTTCGGCCTCTGGGGCCCAGGGTCGCCCTGACCGCCGCTGCCAACTTCTCAACGCCCTTCAATAACCCCTTGCGGGCTTCAACATCAAACGCCAACTGTTTCACTGCCATTGCATGCTCTCCTTATAAATATCAACAAAACCTTGTCTTGTCTTCTCACTAAAACGAAAGGAATCCTGCAAATGATATACCAAACCGGCTGATAATACCAGCCATTTACTTTAAACCCTTTTCAAATAATAAGTTAAGGCACACAAGTTAATTCCGCCGCTGTTATCCCAAAACCACTTTTGGCAGTCGCGGTAGTCATTATGACAGGGTTTCGTTATAATCGCATTGATGTTAGCTGAACAACTGAAAGAGATTTACGATTTGCTTTTCAAGCGGTTTGGGCCGCAGGACTGGTGGCCGGGGGATACGCCGTTTGAGGTTATTGTTGGGGCGATTCTTACCCAGAATACCAACTGGACCAACGTCGAAAAGGCAATCACCAATCTGAAAAACGCCAAAGTGCTTACTCCGGACAAGCTTCACCTGCTCGATATCAAAAAACTTGCGGAGCTGATTCGTCCTGCCGGGTACTTCAATATAAAGGCAAAACGATTGAAAAACTTCCTCGACTGGTTCTTTGAAGAATACTGCGGCGAATTGAAGAATCTCGAAAATATTCCGACCGATGAATTGCGCCAGCAACTACTAAGCGTAAAAGGAATCGGCCCCGAAACAGCCGACTCGATTTTGCTTTATGCCCTCAACCGACTTGTCTTTGTTGTCGATGCCTATACCGCCCGGATATGTTCACGTCATCATTTGATTAGTGAATATGCTGACTATCATCAGATTCAGGAAACTTTTGAATCGAATCTTGCTTCTGATATTCAACTCTTTAATGAGTATCACGCTCTTCTTGTTCATCTTGGCAAGGATTTCTGCAAGCCGACGCCTAAATGCGAAGAATGTCCGTTAAATCCTTTGCCGCACAGCGTGTAATCGACTAACTGCTTTTTTGTCTGAGTTTATCGGCGAGGGTTTGGGCTAATTTAGCGGATTGGGCGATGGGGCCGGAGATGGTGGCGTGTGAGAAGTTTTGGCCATCAGGGTCACTGAAACATCCGGAGATTGTGATGTTAGAGCCATTGATTTGGGCGAATACCCCCGCGGGGGCGTGACAGCCGCAGCCCAAGGCGGAGAAGACCAGCCGTTCAGCGGTAGTAATAATGTGTGCGTCTTTATCATCGAGTTTTGATACGATTTCTTTTGTTTCAGCATCGTCGGCCCGGACTTCAACAGCGAGAGCGCCCTGAGCGGGCGATGGTATAAACTGTGTCGGGTCAAAGATGATCGAAATTTTGTCGGCTAAGCCGAGTCGTTCAAGACCTGCTCGCGCCAAAACGATTGCATTAAAATCGCCCTGTTCGAGTTTTTTCAATCGCGTAGGAACATTACCTCGTATGGGGACACACTTCAAATCGCCGCGCAATTGTTTTAACTGGACGGCCCTTCGCAAGCTCGATGTGCCGACTATTGCTTCTTTAGGTAATTCATCGAGGGATTTTATTAACGAGGCGCATACTAAACAATCTTCGGGAAATTTCCGTTCGAGGACTGCTCCGATTGTAAGCCCCTCACGAATTGAGGTCGGGAGGTCTTTGAAGCTATGAACCGCTATGTCCGCTTCTTTGGCGAGCAATGCGTCTTCGAGAATTGACGTGAAAAAGCCGGTCTCTTTTAATTCCCACAGTGTTGTTCGACGGTCTTTGTCGCCTTCGCTTGCGATTTTCTTTATGCGGATATCGAGGGCGGGAAAAAGTTTTTGTATTGCGGCTACGACGATTTGGGTTTGGACAACAGCCAGCGAGCCGGTGC
Source organism: uncultured Phycisphaerales bacterium (assembly GCA_903857265.1). Taxonomy (GTDB): domain Bacteria; phylum Planctomycetota; class Phycisphaerae; order Sedimentisphaerales; family Anaerobacaceae; genus Fen-1362. The sequence continues at coordinate 128,271 of CAIODZ010000042.1, read as the reverse complement.
GAGTCGCGATGGTGAGCGTTTTTTTCATTTCGGCTGCTCTTCGTCGAGAAGGAACATTTTATTTACCAGGTCAAGAGCGCGAAGCTGCTGGGTGGTGGGGTCGTCGTCGTTTGCATCTTTGAGGAAACTAACCGGGCCGTGGAGGAGCTTTTTGGCGAGTGATTCGGCGAAGATTTCGAGTTTGGCAGCGTTTGCGGGGCCAAAGTCCTTCGCGTAGCGTCTGGCCTCGGCACGCGCCAATTCAATCGCCCGCTGGGTTATCTGAGTAACAACAGGGACGACGGACAACGAATCACGCCAGTTTGCGAATTGTTTTGTGAAATCATCGACGATTTTTTCGGCTTTGGGAATTTCGGTCGAGCGTTTTCCCCTGTTGACTGCTATTCGTTTGTCGAGGTCGTCGATATTGACGATTGTTACGCAGTCGAATTGCGCGATACGCTCATCTATATCCCTGGGGACAGCGATATCGATTATCAGCAGCGGCTTTTTGCGTTTGCTCAGGACATCTTTTACGTTTTCATAATTGACGACGGGCAGCGTTGCGCCTGTTGAGGCGATTACCAAATCGGCTTCATCGAGGGCTCCGGGTATTTCATCGAGACCTATTACTCGCCCTGTGCCCAATCGTCCGCACATCTCGCCGGCATTGTCCTTGTTGCGGTTGGCGATAATAAGTTGTTTAAGTCCCCCCTTGACCAGGTATCTTGCCGCCAGTTCCGCGTTTTCACCTGCGCCGATTATCATTGCGATGGCTTTACCGGATTTGATTTTTTCTTTTGCCAGCTCGACGGCTGCCAAACTGATTGAAACAGCGCCGCAGTTGATTTCGGTTTGAGTTCGCACGGCTTTGCCTACGCGAAACGCGGTATGGAACAGCCGATGAAAGATAAACCTGCTCGCCCGGCATCCAATTGACTCGATATAAGCAGCCTTGACCTGCGAGAGTATCTGATTTTCGCCCAGCATCTGGGAATCAAGGCCCGCGGCGACAGCAAACAAATGTCGTGCGACGTCGATACCGCGTTTTTGTATGCAGTATTTTTGCCACGTTTGCCCGGCTTCATCGCCCAACTGTCCCATCAATTCGCTGACGGGCTGCCTCCAGTCGGTATCTTTTTGGGCGTACAGATAAATCTCGGTACGGTTGCAGGTCTGCAAAATTGCCGCCTCGACAATGCCATCCTTATCAAGCAGCGCGCGCAACATCTCCTGTGCCTGCCCATTAGCAAGCGATACCTTTTCCCGCCGGTCAATCGGGCAATCATGATAATTTACGCTCTGAAGCACTAATTCCATAGTGGGCCTATTATAACCCCAGTTAATCCCTACTACTATATTTTACGATGCCAAAAACCGCATTGTGCTTGCGAATATGGTTGTTTTTGTGATAATGCATTATGTTTGCAGCAGGTTTCAGGAGTATAGCGATAATGCCGGAAGCGGGATTAAAAAATCGGTTAAGACGCGTTGCCTTGTGGGCAGGCCTGCTTCTTATCCTGCTTTTGATTTCGCTTTCGATATACGGGGCATTCATCGGGGCAGAATCCGCGAAGGGGTTTTTCAATTCGATACCATTAGCTGTTTACTGGCTTGTGTTCGCAATCCTGTTAATCTTGGGCATTGCCCTGTTCCGCCAGCTACTGTGCTTACGAGGGCTTTTCCTGATTCACCTTGGCTGCATAATTATACTCGCGGGAGGCATAATCGGCTCTCAGGCGGGGTTCAGAATTCAGGATAAATTGTCCGGCACAGATACGATTCGCACGGGCCAAATGATAATCAACGAGGGGACAACCGAGCGGGCAGTGGAATTGGAAGATGGCGTAATCAAGATGCTGCCCTTCGCGATAAAGCTCGTGGATTTCAAAATAGAGTATTACCAGCCGGGACAATTGATTATCAGCACATTAAATGGCGAAGAATTTAAAATTCCTGTCCAGGAGGGACAAAAGTATGTGCTTGGGGACGATTTAGGCAGCGTTGAGATTGTCAGGCGATTTGAGTATTTCAAACTTAAGCGGGAAGGTGACAAGCGAATCGCGATTGAGGATGTCAATGGCGGCCCTAATCCCGCCCTTGAACTTTTATTGAAAAACAGCGACGGCAGCGAGAAGACAAGATATGTATTCGAGCGTTCTCCGGGCCACTCCATGCCCGATGATAATTTACAATTTTCTTATCACAGGTCGGTTAAGGATTTTCTAAGCGACGTTGAGGTCGTTAAAGATAATAAGGTCGTTACGCGGAAAAGCATCGAGGTCAATAAGCCGTTGCATTATGGCGGGTATCTTTTTTATCAGCAGGGTTATGACCGCGATGCGGGCCGATATACCATGCTTGGCGTAACAAACAACAAGGGACTGGGCATAGTTTTCCTCGGCTACATCCTGCTCTGCGCCGGGGTCTTCTGGCATTTCTGGCTTCGGCACCTCTTCGGCGACAGGGAAATGGAAGATTAAATAATGGCGATTAAATATACCATTCAGGGTTTGCTGATTTACGCCGCGATGGCCTGGTATCTACTGGCTTTTGTCGTGATGTTGTCGCGTCAGCGAAAGATGGGGCATACTTTATTTTTGGTCGGCTTTGTAGTCGGCTGCACAGCAATCGTTTATCGCTGGTTGCACGTCGGGCATATTCCGTTGCAGAATCTGTTCGAGGTGTTTTTGTGCCTGGGCGTTCTGGCATATCCGATTTCTATTTTCTGCAACCGCGTTCTGCGAGTAGGCGGCGTCGCCGCTGATATGCTTATAGGGGTTATTGTGCTTTTCCCGGCAGGATTCGTTTTCAGCGCCGAACCGCAGCAATTACCACCCGCTTTACAAACATGGCTTTTCGGCCCTCACGTCTTTGTTTATATGCTTTCGTATGTCCTGATGACAAAGGCGGCCGTCCAGGCAAGTTTGCAATTAGCAGGCAGACAAACCACAGAAAATTTACTTCTCCCCGAAGAGGCGACATATCGAATGGTTTGCGCTGGTTTTCCGCTGTTGACGCTTGGCCTGGTTCTCGGAAGTATCTGGGGACAAAACGCATGGGGTGACTGGTGGGGCTGGGACCCGAAGGAATTATGGTCGCTCGCCTCCTGGCTGGTTTATGTGGGCTATTTTCATTTCCGCTATATGTTCGGCAAACGATTCCCGCGGATAAATTCGCTCTGGGCAGTCGTCGGCCTCATCGCCATTATTATCACGCTTTTATGGGTTAATCTCTCCCGCCTTTTCTCCGGCCTGCACAACTACGCGATGTGAAACCTTGCACTTGGCAAGTGAGGCGGTTTGGGGTATAAAGCTGGGGTTTGGGAACGTTAATCAGGTTTTGAAAGGATAACAAAAATGGTCAGGAACATGATTTTGGGTTTGGGGATAATTGCTTTACTGACGACGTTTATGGGTTGCACACAACCGAACGCGGCAAAGAAGCCCGAAGCAAAAGAGCCAAACGCCGCCCCGCAGGCGAAAAAGCCGGAGATAATTCAGTGGGTAGAAGCTGATGGCCAAAAATGGATGGTTCATGATACGAATAGGCCCGTGGCACCTGTGGTTACGCCGGGCGAGGCGAGCTGCTATGGCAAGGTTGGCACGGCTCCTTCGGATGCGATTGTGCTGCTTGAGGGTAACGATGTTTCCAAGTGGGAAGGCGTGAAGAACCCCAAGGGACCATTCCCGTGGAAGGTTGGCGATGGATATTTCGAGACGGTAAAGGACGCCGGCTATATTCGCACAAAGCAGAAATTCGGCTCCTGCCAACTTCATATTGAATTCGCCACGCCTGAGAAGGTAGTGGGCAGCAGCCAGGGTCGCGGCAACAGCGGCGTATTCCTGATGGAGATATATGAGATTCAGGTGCTCGATAACTATAACAACCCCACTTATGCCGATGGCCTGTGCGGGGCGCTGTATGGTCGCAACGTGCCGCTGGTTAATGTGTGTCGAAAGCCGGGAGAGTGGCAGACGTATGACATCATTTTCCACAGGCCGACTTTCAAGAACGGCAAGGTGGACAGGAAGGTGAGATTTACCGTATTTCAAAATGGCGTTGTCATTCAGGATAATGTCGAGCTTCAGGGCGGGACCGGCTGGATAGGCCCTTACGCTATGAATGATTACTACCCGCATGGCGATAAAGGTTCGTTATCTTTGCAGGACCACGGCAACCCGGTTAAATTCAGAAATATCTGGATTCGGGAATTGAAAGATTAATACAGGCAAAAATCAAAAACCAAAAGGCCGGGTGATTATGCCCGGCCTTTTTTGTTGGTAGTCACAAAACACAAAAATTATTGATTTTTTGCGCGCATTTCGGCAAGGAAGATACACTATATTATAGAAGCTGATATCAGCAGAGGACTGAATTTGACAGGTGCAAGATGAGCGAGAAGACGGACCAGCCGATAGAGAGCCAATTGGTTGAGCGGGCACGAGACGGCTGCATAGACAGTTTCGGCGTCCTTTACCGACGGTTCTACAGAACTATGGTCGCCCTGGCCTATTCGGCAACTGGCGACATTTGCGTCGCGGAAGACGCCGCACAGGAAACATTCGCCATTGCCTGCCGGGACCTGTCAAAGTTGAAAAATAAAGATAAGTTTGCCGGCTGGCTGGCCGGGATATGTCGAAACGTCGCCAGACAAATGAACAGGCAGAAAGTTCAAAAAGACGTGCACCGCCTGCCTTCTTTACAAACGCAACCCGAGCAGGATTTGTTTACCGATGAGGTCAGGCGAGTTGTTTGGCAACTTCGCCGGCGCGACAGGGAGCCGATTGTGTTGAGATATTATGACAACCTTTCTTATGAGCAGATTGCAGGGGTATTGGGTATTTCTGTACAGGCGGTGCATGGCCGGCTGATTCGAGCAAAAAGAAAGGTAGCGAAACAATTGAAACATGTTGGCGTAACAGAGGTGGATTATGGCGTCTGAAAATAATAACTGGCTGGATGATGCCCTTGCCAAGGCAATCGGCGGCGAAAAACCAGAGCCGGATTTTGCCAAATGGCAGCAGGAACATCCCCAGGCAGTGCAAATGTTAAAATCACAGGCGACGCGGCAACCACACCCTCGCCGCCTGCTTGATATAGGGAGAATTATTAAGAGAAGCCCGATTATAAAATTGGCTGCCGCGGCGATAATTATCATCGCAGTTTTTACAGGTATCTACTTTATAACCGGCAAACCCCCCGCGGTAACCTGCTGTGCCTGGGCCGAGCTTGCCAACAGGGTCGAGAAAATACGAACCTGCGTCTATAAAACGCATCATATTCACCCTCCTGGACAAAAGACGGGATTTCTTGATACACGGTGGTATATCTCCTCGGACTACGGATACAAAGTGGAGCAATTCGGTATCGGAGACGGGAATGTAGTGTCGCTGATATATTTGAATTTTAATGAAAACGCGTTGACCGAGGTGTCGCTCGACAGAAAAGAATATAGGCGGGAAGTTTTTACGGATAAGGCATTGGAAAGGACTAAGGAGGAATTCGAGGACCCGAGGAGCATCGTTACTATGTTTATGTCCGGGTCCGGCCCCTCTAAAGACCTCGGCAAAGACGTAATTAACGGCGTTGAGGTTCGAGGTATCCAAGTTGTTCCAACAGATCCCTACCGCAATTGTGTCGGGAAGATATGGATTGACGTAAGAACCGAACTGCCCGTGCGAATTGAGCTTGAAGGAGAAACAGACATCGGTCCGAATCATCATAAGGTGCAGATTTCGGAGATTAGAGATGAGTTTGAATGGGGTGTGGAGCTGGAGCCGAATTTGTTTGAGCCGAATATCCCGGCAGATTACAAGGTCGTAGGGGCTGGCCACGAGGAAGCAAACGCTATCGAGGGACTGAGATTTTTCGCTGAATTGACCAAAGGCAGGTATCCAGAACAGATGAAAGATAGGGAAAAAGTGGTAGAGCAAACAAGGGGGCTATTTATAAAGTATTTTAACCTTGACCATGTTAATGAGGTGAACGAGCAACTACAGCGGAAATTAGAGAAAATGAGCGATTTGCTTGATGAGCCGTTTCTGTTCTACACCCAACACGAAAATGAAGGCAATACACCAGCGTATTACGGCGAAGACGTAAAAGCGGGCGATGCGAACGCCGTATTGATGCGGTGGAAAGTTACGGATAATACTTACAGGGTCATCTTCGGAGACCTGAGCGTAGAGAACGTAACTGCCGAAAAGCTTAAGGAAATGGAGCAGGCGATACGGCCATAAAGCCGTTTAATGAAGGATAACCAGGCTGGGTGATTTTGCCCGGCCTTTTTTATGCGCAAAAGGCGTTTATCCACCCCGAAAAAGTAATCCGGTCAAAAAAGCAGTTTTTTTAAACTAAAACACTCGCTAAAATCGTCAGGTTAATAGCTGAAGCTTCAACGGCTATATAGCTTTGGAAAGTACGGGAATGTCGGAAGACAAACAAATATTGAAACGACTGCAAAGGGGCGACAAAGATGCGTTGCGCCTGCTCTATGAAAAGTATGCGGATACTTTAGTCAGCGTTGCCGTGACGCTTGTTCACGACGTTCAAACCGCTGAGGATTGCCTCCACGATGCGTTTGTTGATTTTGCGGCCATCGTGCCGGTATTGCGAATTCACGGTAACCTCCGGAGTTACCTGCTAAGCTGCGTCGCAAACCGTGCGCGTGATTTGCTGCGAAAAAGAGCAAGGTCGGCGAACGTGGACGTGGGACTGGTTGGGCTTGCGGCTAAAACCGATGAGCCGGATAGACACCTCATAACCAGTGAAGGCGCAAGGCAGGTTTATGGTGCGCTTGGCCAATTGCCTTATGAACAGCGAGAGGTATTTGTCCTGCACGTGCAAGGGGATTTAACCTTTCGAGAAATTGCTGAGCTAAATGGAGATTCAATCAATACGGTTCAGAGCAGGTATCGTTACGGGATGGAAAAATTAAAGTCCCTTTTGAATACAGAGTGTGAAAATGAATAACGAAAAGATAGAAAAACTGGCCAAAGAAATACGAATCAAGCCGGGCGTGATTGACGATAGCCGAATCATCACCGACGCTGCAAACGCTCTCGATAGAATCACAGCGGCTCGTGCCCTCGCGGCCAGAATGGGTTTATGGAGAAAGATTATGAACAGCAAAATTACCAAATTCGCCGTCGCTGCGGCAGTGATAATTGCAGCAGTGTTTTCAGTAAAAATTATCGGAAGCTCGGCTACACCGGCTTACGCCTTCGAGCAAACTATCCAAGCAAACCACTCAGTGCGGTTTCTTCACATCAAGGACTTCGATGCCCAACATAGTAGTGATGAACCAAAGGAGTTTTGGGTGGAATGCGACGAATCGGGACGCGTAAAAAACGTAAGGTCGTATTTCCCCGAGTGGTCGGAAAAAGATGACGGGGCTAAAGTAGTGGTCTGGAGCGAAGGTAAGACCACGGTATGGTTCAAAAAGAAAAATAGTCTGCTTACCGTCCGGGAGGAGAAGGTCGCTGATGAAATGCTCAAATTAGTGCAGGAATGCGACCCTCGCATGGCTGTCGAACGCCTCTATGAGCAGGAAAAACAAAATAAAGTAAAACTGGAAGTCAACGAACCTTCGGACAAGACCAAAAACATTAAGGTAACGGCTGATACCACGTCGTCCGGCAGACGAGAAATCCTGTATGTTGACCAAGCCACAAAACTTGTTACGGCCATAGAGTTTTATCAGTTAAAAGATGGCGTTTATCAGCTTGATGGCACGGAAGAGTTTTACGATTACAATCAGCCAATCGACCCGGCGATGTTCAACCTGGACAAAGAAGTTCCTTCGGATGCAACGAAGATCGACCAGGTAAATCAGGAGGTCGGCCTGGCCCAGGGTAATCTCAGTAATGATGAGGTCGAAGTTGAAGTGGCCAAACAGTTCTTTGAAGCCCTGATTGCCAAAGATTATGCCAAAGCGGGGAAACTGCTTGAAGGTATGCCCGCCGATAAAATGGAGGAAATGTTTGGCCGCATAAAGTTCCTTCGTATCGTTTCAATTGGCAAACCTGCACCGCATCCCATACCTGCCACCGGGGGTGTGGTTGTGCCTTGTGTAGTTGAAATAGAGGTAAATGGTAAAACCGGTGAACAAAGGTTTGACCGGCTCGGTGTTCGGCAGGTTTACAATAAACCGGGCCGCTGGACTATTTTCGGCGGAATTTGAAAATCGATATGACGATAACAACAGGCCGGGTGAATATTTGCCCGGCCTTTTTTATTTTTTTGTCGCAAAAGAGGCTTTTTCCTCACTATATAGTGAAGACCCGGGGTTTTTTTGATATGTTAGTATGTGGAGTTTGAAAATGCCTGAAAATGACAGATTTTACATTCAGCGATGCCTTGACGGCCATCCGGACGACTTTCGACACCTCGTCCGGCGATACAAAGGGCCTCTTTTGGGGTATTTAGCGGGGCAACTCGGAAGAAGCGATTTGGCGGAAGAGGCGCTGCAGGAAGTGTTTGTCAGGTGCTATTTCGGCCTGACTTCGCTGGAAAAGCCGGAGTCGTTTTTCGCCTGGATGATCGGAGTTGCCAATCGCGTCGCCAAAGAGCAGGTAAGAATCGAGCAAAAAGAGCGGCAGGCAGCCGAGAAATTGGCTCAAATGCCTGCCCAGACAAATAGCGCCCGCGACTGGCCGTTAGCGAAAACGGTCGCCAAGCTCGATGATTTTTCGAGGCAGTTGATTTTGCTTCGATACTATGGCGGGCACACCTGTAAAGACGTAGCGACCATAATGAATATCCCCATAGGCACGGTGACCAAGTCCCTTTCGAGGGCTTATACAAAGTTGCGAGAGATGCTTGATAACGAGGCAGCACAGGAAAGTGAGGTGCAGTTATGAACTGTGCAGAATACAGAGAACTTTTAGTTGGCTATATCGAGGGATTGCTTGATGATAATCTGAATCAGGCAGTCAAATCGCATGTGGATATATGCGCCGAGTGCCGCAAAGAGCTCGAACAGGTATCCTTGCTGCAAAAACGTCTTGTCGCCAATGGCGCCAGTCACGGTCAAAACGACCTCGAAAACGCGGTGATGGACAGAATCGTCCGCGAACAGGCATTAAAACTCCGGAAAGCGAATCAGGATAAACACCAAGTAAATATCTGGAGGTTAATTATGAGAAGTCCAATTACAAAATTGGCCGCGGCGGCGGTGATATTAGTGGCAATAGTGGTTTCAGCCACGCTCTGGAACAGGACAATTCCAACTGCTTCAGCTTCGGCAGTCCAGGTGCTCACCGATGCCGCCAAAGCAGTTGAAGGCGTGAAGTCAATCCACATTAAAGCGAAGATGCGAACGCCCCCTCGCCACAATATGGGAATGATAGGCCTGGAGTATGATTTTGTGCCGATTGAAATGTGGAAGGAAGTGAACGAGGCGGGTATTTTGCGATGGCGAATAGAAAAACCGGGACGTGTGATTGTTACCAATGCCGACTCGACAATAATGTTTATAAGGCCCAATCGAGCGGTCAAGGAAAGACCCTGCCCTATCGGCTCTTTTGATACCTGGTATGGACACATAATGAATGTTGACGGGCTTATAGATAATGCCCTCAAGACAACAATGAATCGGGCCAGCGACCAACTGTGTATGCGCAATGAAGTGGTCAAAGAAGGAACTGAACTGGTCATTGAGATTGAATCGACCACACAAGGCGATTACACAAACGATTACTTCAAAAACATGTTTATCTCTGATTCCGACAACAAAAAGGTCTATTATTTTGACGCGGAAACCAAACTTCTGAAAGGTTTTGAGGTATTCGTGCACACAGACAAAGGGGACGTCCTGATTTTCGAGGTCAACGAGATTGAATACAACCCACAACTCGACGATGGCCTGTTTACTCTGGAGCTGCCGAAGGATGTGATATGGGAAGAGCAACCGAAGGATGTAGGCGACAAGTATCGTCAGTTGACGCCTAAGCAAATGGCTGAGGCGTTTTTCAAGGCCTGTTCGGAAGAGAACTGGGACGAATTTCTCAAATTCTGGACGATGTCGGCTGTGGATGATGATCTGAAAAGCTATCTTGGCGGATTACAAGTTATTTCTCTGGGAGAGCCGTTCAAATCCGGGAATTACCCAGGCTGGTTTGTGCCTTACGAAATCAAGATGAAAAACGGCACTGTCAGGAAAGCTAACCTCTCTGTGCGGAACGATAACCCCGCGAAGCGTTACGTTTTCGACGGCGGAATCTGATAACCTGATGTGACAATGATAATAGGCCGGGTGGTTTTCCCCGGCCTTTTTTATGCGCCCAAAGATACTAAAACATCCTCGTTCGGTGTTGTATAATTGACGGTCGATCGTTAAACCCTTGGGAACTGAAGAGTGGATATCGAAGATAAGTTACTTATCTGGCATTTTAATCGCGGCGACTGCGAGGCGGTCAGGCGGATATACGAGAAGTATAAACATGAGCTCGTGGCCCTGGCTGTCGCTCTGCTGAAAAATACTGCAGCCGCGGAAGATGTTGTGCACGATGTGTTTGTATCGTTTTTGCAACTCAGGCGATTTCGGCTGACGGGCAGTTTGAAAGGGTATCTGGCGACCTGCGTGGCAAATGCCGCCCGAAACGTAATCAGGGCAAATTCCAGACATAACCAGGGTTCGCTGGATGATGCGCAGCCGATTGCGTCGAACGCAAACGGTCCTGATTGCGAGGCGATTTTCGGCGAGCAAAAAGCAATTGTAACACGCGCCCTTTGGGAATTGCCTTACGAGCAAAGAGAAGCTGTGCTGCTGCATATTCACGGCGGGATGAAATTTACCGCGATAGCCGAATCGCAGGACGTTTCTGTTAACACGGTATTGGGCCGATACCGGTACGGTCTGGAAAAATTACGGTCCGCACTGAACGGTGAGGTTTACACATGAGACCGAACGACAATATTAAAAAGTTAATCACGGATTTGAAAATCAATCCTAGCGCCGAACTGGATGCAAAAGTGCATAACGCAATCGATGATGCGCTGGCGGAAAGAAAACGAATTAAATCGGCTTACAGGCCGAATATTGGGAGAATAATCATGAGAAGTCCGATTACAAAACTGGCTATGGCCGCTGTGGTAATAATCGCAGTCGGTCTGGCTATACATTATTTTGTGGGTGAAGGCACTCGAAAGTGCTGTGCCTGGGAACGAATCGCAGACAAAGTCGAACAAATAAAGACCTGCGCCTACAGATTGCACGTAAAGCAAACAGGCGGGCCTGTCGGTCAAACGGGTCAGCAAGTCGAGGGTAAGGTTTATATCTCATCCGACTACGGCTACAAAATAGAAACCTCCCTTGGTGGCATCCCGATGCAGCAGATGTATATTAATCCTGGTGAGAAGGCGATGATTATTGTGATGCCCACCCAGAAAAAGTATATGCGTATGGTGCTGACGGATGAAGTACTGGCCAAGACAAAAAAACAGATGCAGGACCCGAGGGATATTATAACTCAATTTATGTCTGGTCAGTCCGGCCAGTATAAGGAACTCGGTAAAGACACCATAAACGGAGTTGAAGTTAAAGGTATTGAGGTTAATAATCCGCCGGCGGTTCAAGGCATTTACAGCAATTTCACAGGCCGTATGTGGGTTGATGTTGCTACGGAGTATCCCGTCAGGATGGAAATAGAGGGGGAGATGAAGCTCGGCGAGCAGAAGATTAATATGATAATAGTTATGGATGGTTTCGAGTGGGGTACGGAGCTTTCGCCGGATTTATTCAAGCCTGGTATTCCGGCTGATTTCACGATGATGGGCGAGATGAAAATACCGAACCAGGACGAAACGGGTGCGATTGAAGGGTTTAAGCTATTCGCTGAAATCACGGACGGCAAGTATCCAAGCCAGATGAACGCCTTGGCGGCGGTAATGGAGGCACAAGAGGGACTCACGAAGAAGTCAAATGCTGCACCCGGGGTTGAGCCGAATAACCAGGCACAGCAGGAGTTAATGAATAAAGCAATGAAATTGCAGGGACCATTTATTTTCTACCAAAAACTGGCTCAGGAAGGTAAAGACCCCGCGTATCACGGCGATAAAGTTACGGCTGAGTTCGGTGATTCTGTCTTGATGCGGTGGAAAGTCGCAGATGGAAAATATAGGATTATCTTCGGTGATTTGACGGTTAAAACGGTAAGCGCCGAGGAGCTTGCCGCACTTGAGGCGATGCCCCTGAACAGACAGCCGAAGGCAATTAAACCAAAACCTGCTGACGGAACTATGTGCAAGATTGGGGATTTGGAATTAAGCTGGATGCCCGGAATGTATGCCGCTGCAAACAAGGTATATATGGGCACAGCCTCAGACGGATTGACACTGTTAGCCGACGTTGCGGGTGATAGTAATGTGATTGTGCAGGAGCTGAAAAGAGACACGACTTATTACTGGCGTGTTGACGGGACTGACGCCAACGGCAAAGTAACGACCGGCGATGTATGGAGTTTCAATACCGGTAAACTGGTCGGATGGTGGAAGTTTGACGAAAGCACAGGGACAACTGCCTATGACAGTTCAGGTAACGGTAATAATGGCACACTAAAGGGCAATCCTGTATGGCGGCCTACCGGAGGAGTTTCGGGCGGAGCCATTGAATTAAGCGGCAAGGGCGATTACGTCGAAATCAGCAACGAAGCAAATTTTGATATCAATGAACAGATAACAGTATCCGCCTGGGTAAATATAACGGACGTCCCGCAGGAATGGACGGGCATTGTCACCAAGGGCGATTCAGCCTGGCGATTGTCAACCTCTTTTGCCCAAAACGTTTTTCACTTCGGTGTTTCCAGCAGCGCTTATCTTAACGGCCAAGCCAGTGTCGATTCAGGGCAGTGGCATAACGTCGTGTGCGTATATGACGGGCAAAAAATGAGCATCTACGTGGACGGGAAAATTGATTTTTCAAGACCGTGGACAGGCCCCATTGGAACAAATGATTTCCCTGTTTGTATCGGCGAGAATATCGAGCTGAAGGGACGCTGCTTCCACGGCCTTATCGACGACGTGCGGATTTACAATTATGCATTGTCGCATGAAGAAGTTAACGAAGTGTTCAAGAGCGCCAATTATGAGACAAAGGAAAGCACATTTAAGCTTCTCGAAGTGGAATTTAAGCCACCGACCGAATTTCATCGGTGGGACAGGAAAGAATTCGCGGGCGCCGAGAAAGACCGGTGGCATATTACAAAATCGTGGCAGGTAGAGGCACAGGTTTTGATTCTCATTACAAACGTGCCGACGAATGCTTCAGTGATGACCGTAACGCTTCCTTATAGTGACGCGAGTATTGTCTCGGTGAAACGCGGTGATGAAACGTTATCGTTCACCAAAGCCAAAACAGCCCGTGGATATGACATAACTATTCCTTCATTGGATACAATGGATATTGAGCATAGAGAGGTGAATCTCATCTGGACGATGCCGCTTGATAAACTGGAAAAGGCGTCGTATGGGTATCGAGCGGAACTGGCCGGATTGATACCTGTCAGCATGTATAAATTGTCGATTGTCCTCGATGAAGGATGCGGGTATGTGTTTTCCAAGGACCCATCGAGGCGGGAATTTATGGCTTTTTACAAAGACAATGTTGGAGAAACGAATCAGGAGGCGCAGAGCTATTTCGGCTCGTGCGGGATTCCCGTTAAGCCGGCAGATAAATAACAATTACCCTATATATTGCCGTTAAGGCCGGGCGATTTCGTCCGGCCTTTTTATGCGCAAAATCAGACGTATCTATAACTGCCTGTATTTGCTTGACTTAAAAGGTATTGCAAAAACAGCAGAGATGGTTATAATGCTGCTTTCTTTAATTAACTAATATTCATAAGCCGAGCGGCGGCGGTTTTTTTCAGGAGAATATTTAATGGAAACAACAACACAGGCACAAAGCGGAATTAATTTGTTCGGCGAAGAGACGCTGAGCATAGAACAAATAAAGAAGCTGTCAGAGCAGGTTCATTCGAGCGAGGCAAGTCAGTTGGCTTTTGCGGAGCAGGTTGAGCAGAATATGAGCAAGACCGGCGGCAAAGGGTGTCTGGCCGCGGGTATAGGTCTGTTTATCCTAGGCAAAGACGCCGATGCGATTGAGAAACTGCAGAAAGGCAGCGACTGCAAAGAGAAATTTATGTGCCTTGCGGCTGCTCTGCGTCGGCTTGGCAATTACGACGAAGCGATAATGAACTTCCACGCCAGTGGAAAACACGGGGCAGATTCGCTCGCGGTTTCGCTGGAGAAAGCTGCCACATACCGCATGGCAGGCAATTTCGAGTCAGCGGAAAAAGAGCTTAAAGGTTGTGCTAATTTCAAGAACGTAAGCGCAGAATTTCATTATCAGCTTGGCCGGCTGCGTGAGAAGCAGGGGCTGTATGATGAGGCGGCCGAAAATTACAAGGCGGCACTGGAGCTTTCGCCGAAGCATCAGGAAGCAATGTTTCATCTGGCGTACCGCTGCGACCTTTCCGGCGATGAGGACGCGGCGATTGACTACTACAAGGCGATTACGTCATCGTCGCCGATTTACACAAGCGCATTGCTGAACCTGGCGGTGATTTACGAGGACAAGGCGGATTACGACAAGGCCGAGCGATGCGTGCAGAAGGTTCTGGCGTGTCATCCGAATCATAAGCGGGCGATTCTGTTTCTGAAGGATATCCAAAGCTCCAAGACAATGGTTTACGACGAGGAGACGGAGAAGAAGAAGACCCGTAAGATGCAGATCCTCGAAACGCCGCTGTCTGATTTTGAGCTTTCGGTGCGAAGCAGAAACTGCCTCAAGAAGATGAATCTGAATACACTCGGGGACCTGTTGAGGACAACCGAAGCGGAACTGCTTGCGTTTAAGAATTTCGGCGAGACGAGTTTGCGTGAGATAAAAGTGATACTGGATTCCAAGGGCCTGCAGCTTGGTATGATGCCGGAGGACAGGCAGTTCGGGCCGGCCGAGCCGGCGCAGGCAGCCAGTATTGCCGAAGAGCCGGCAGCCGACCATGGATTGGCCGGCAAGCCGATAGCGGATTTGCAGTGGTCGGTCAGGGCGAAAAAGGCGCTGCTGAAGCTCAACATGCGCACGGTCGGAGAGCTGACGCGGGTTACTGAAGCGGAGCTGCTGGGCTGCAAGAATTTCGGCGTAACGAGCTTGAACGAAGTCAAAAGGGTCCTGGCGAATCTCGGTTTGTCGCTGCGGACATTGGAATAAAATTTTTACAAAACGGAAGCAAAGACGTTTCGCGGGCGCCAGCGAAATAGCTTTTGCATGGCAGGCGGTCTGAAAAGTATGTGGTTTCGGCAATTCAGGTGGCGTAAAGATTTCGGGGCATGGAGAACAATCGGCAATTGTCTGCTGGCTGGGTTAGTGCTGGTGGCAGGCGCGGTGTTTTTCAGTTGTCACGAGCAAATGGTCGTGCAAAGCACTCCGCAGATGAATACCGAGCAGCCGTTTATGGTACGGGTGCTGCTGGCCGACGACGTCAATCACTGCACGATAAAGATGCGAGGAGGGTTCAGCTTATTTAACAGCGACGGCAGCGTCCTGATTCCTGAGACGATATTTACCGAGCGCGGGCAGCCGATGAATGTAGGCGTCCTGGGGGGTGAGTTTACTATCGGTGGCAGGAGATTCGCTGCCCGCGAGATAACGATTTCGCCCGATGATCCCTTCACGTTTGTTATGGACGGCAACGAGTTTCGCGGCAAACTGCTGCTGAAAGCCAATGTTGATGGCCTGACTTTCGAGGCGATAAACATTGTGCCTCTTGAGCCGTACCTGGCGGGGGTTGTGGGTGCGGAAATGCCCGACCGCTGGGAAACAGAGGCATTGAAGGCGCAGGCAATCGCGGCGAGGACCTATTGCCTTTATAACAAAAAGAAATTCGGCTACACGCGCGACTGGGACGTGGCAAGAACGCAGGCAAGCCAGGTTTACCTTGGATTGAAGAGAGAATCGGCAAGCGTGTGGAGAGCAGTCAACGAAACATCGGGAGAAGTCCTGATGTGTGAGCAGGCGGGGTTGCCCGGCGCGGGAGCATCAGGCGAAGAGCTTTTCCCGGCATATTACAGCTCAAGCTGCGGGGGACACACCGAGGACGCCAAAAATGTTTTCGGGGATTCGTTCGGGCCGCTGGGGGGAGTCGAGTGCCCATATTGCAGGGCAGTCGCGAGACCGGATGTGTTTTTCTGGCCGATGGCCCAGTTTAACAAAGAAACGGTCACGGCAGCCGTGCAGAAAAAATATCCGCAGTTAAAAGGGCTTGGTGATATCACGTATATCTCGGCGGTCAAACAAAGCGACTACCCGGATTTCTCGCGCATAACAATGGTGAAACTTACCGGCACAAACGACAAGAGCGAATTTTTGAGAGCGGAGGACCTCCGGCTTACGATTGACCCGGCAGGTAACAGGATTCGCAGCGTCGCCTGCAAAATTGCCCTTATAGAAGGCAAGTTCGCGTTTTTGGCGGGCAGAGGATTCGGGCACGGCGTTGGGATGTGCCAATGCGGTGCACAAGGTATGGCAATGCAAAGCAAGACCGCAAGCGAAATTCTGCAGCATTATTATCCCGGCTCAAAATTAGTGAAAGCTTATTAAATGAATAGCTTCGAGGTAAAGTGCCGGGACAAAAATAGCGCAGCGAGGCGCGGCGTTTTGAAGACGGCGCATGGGGAGGTTTCAACGCCAGCGTTTATGCCCGTTGGGACGGCTGGAACAGTCAAGGGTATCACGCCCGCACAACTGCGCGAGGTTGGGGCGGAAATCATACTCGCCAATACGTATCATTTGATGCTTCGGCCCGGCGTTGACGTGATAGAAGGTATCGGCGGGCTGCACAAATTTATGGGCTGGGACAGGCCCATATTGACAGACAGCGGGGGTTATCAGGTATTTTCGCTTAGCTCGCTGACTAAGATTGACAACGATGGCGTCGAATTCGCCAGCCATATCGACGGGGCGAAGGCGTATCTCGACGCGGAGGGCGCGACCAGGATTCAGAATCGGCTGGGCTGCGATATCGCGATGTGTTTTGACCAGTGCCCTGCTTTCGGCTGTGAGCCGGCGGAATTAGAGCGGGCGGTTGACAGGACGATTCGCTGGGCGAGACGATGCAAAGACGCACACAATAACCCAAAGCAGATGCTTTTCGGGATAGTACAGGGCGGGATAGATTTGGCGATGAGACAGCGTTGCTCGGCTGAACTGGTGAGTATGGATTTCGCGGGTTACGCACTGGGCGGGTTGGCAATCGGCGAGGGACACGAAAATATGATAAAGACGGTTCGCCATACCGCACCACTATTGCCCGATGATAAGCCGAGATATTTGATGGGAGTCGGAATGCCCGCAGATATCATCGCGTCGGTTATGGCCGGCGTGGATATGTTTGATTGCGTGCTGCCTACCCGTAACGGGCGAAACGCGTATGCCTTCACAATGAATGGGCCTCTGCGAATGCGAAATAACGAGCATATAACCGACGCGGGACCTATTGAGCGGGGCTGCGACTGTTACACCTGCGGGAATTTTTCGCGGTCGGCTATCCGCCACTTCTTCAATGTGGGCGAGATGATGGGGCCAATTCTTGCGACGATTCACAATCTGCGGTTTTATCAACGGCTGATGAGCGAGATAAGAAAACATATCGAAAAGGGAGAAATGGCACAGTGGGGTAGCGAGCAGCTTGGCAGAATGTCGGCCTGGAACGGGCAGACAGAGGAAGGGTAATCTGAAATTTTGCAAAATTAAAACTTTGCATAGGCCGAGGCGTATGTTAGGTTTGTGTGGATGGGTAACAATTGACTGCTGTGAAAACAACTGAAAATAGAGGCGTGCAGGGGTAAAATGGGCAGTAGTTTGAAAGATTTTATTTATACGGCGGAGACTTGGCCGGATGAGATACTGGCGCGGGAACTGCCGAGGAGACGCTCCGAATCGGGCGGGAAGGGTAGCTCACAGGAAAATAACCAGGCGAACAATAACAAGTTCGAATTGCCCGAAGAGCTTGGAATCCTCGCGATAAGAAACGCGGTTGTTTTTCCCGGGACGGTCGCGCCGCTGGCGGTAGGCAGGGAGAAAAGCAAGGCGCTTTTGAAAGACGTGGTGCCTAATGAAACGGTTATCGGGATATTGACGCAGCGTAAGCCCGATACCGACAAGCCGGATTTCCTGGACCTTTATGATGTGGGCACGGCTGCAATGGTGCTGAAAGTTATCAGGGCACCGCAGGGTTCGATTAGTATTTTCGTTCACGGCATAGCCCGTTTCGAGATAACAGGGGTAGCATCAACCGAACCATACCTCAAGGCAAAGGTTCGGCTGCTCGACTCGACGGCGAGAATGACCAAACGATTGCAGGCGCTGATGGTAAACGTCCGGCAGACGGCTAATAAAGTTATCTCGCTTAGCCCTAACGTGCCGGAAGAGGTTTCCTCGCTGCTCGAAGAAATCGAGGACCCGTCCGCCCTGGCGGATTACCTTGCTGCCAATATCAGCTTGAAGACCGATGAAAGGCAAAAGCTTTTGGAGGAGCTTGACCCCGCGAGGCGTCTGGAACGGCTTTCGGTTGAGCTTGCCAACCAGCTTGACGTCCTTGAACTTAGCCACAAGATTCAGGGGCGGGTTCGCGATTCGGTCGAGAAGAGCCAGCGTGAGTATTTTCTTCAGGAGCAGCTGAAGGCGATTCAGACGGAGCTTGGCAAAGAGGACTCAAGAGTCGAGGAGCTTAAGATTCTCAGTGATAATATCAAGAAGGCGAAGATGCCCGAGCGGGTCGAGGCGGAGGCGATGCGTGAGCTTGACCGTCTGAGCAAGATGATGTCAGCTTCGCCGGAATACAGCGTGATAAGGACGTATCTGGATTTTGTGTGCGAATTGCCGTGGTCTGTGGGGACAAAAGACCGTATAGATATAAACCAGGCGCAGCGAATCCTTAACCGCGACCACTATGACCTTAAAAAGGTGAAAAGGCGTATTCTCGAATTCCTCGCGGTGCGAAAACTTAATCCGACAGGCAAAAGCCCGATACTTTGCTTTGTTGGCCCGCCGGGAGTAGGCAAGACCTCGCTTGGCAAATCAATCGCGGCTGCCCTGGGCAGGAAATTTATCCGTATATCGCTTGGCGGCATACGGGATGAAGCCGACATACGGGGTCACAGGCGAACGTATATCGGCGCGCTTCCAGGCAGAATCCTGCAGGAGTTACGCAAGGCAAGCTCCAAAAACCCGGTATTTATGCTGGATGAGCTTGATAAAATCGGCGCAGATTTCAGGGGCGACCCGGCAAGCGCACTTCTTGAGGTGCTTGACCCCGAGCAGAACGCCAGTTTCACAGACCATTACTTAGACCAGCCATTCGATTTATCGACGGTGATGTTCATCGGCACAGCCAACTACACCGAGCCGATTCCGCCCGCGCTGCACGACAGGATGGAAATCATCGAGCTGCCCGGCTATACCGAGACGGAAAAGCTCAACATCGCGAAGAAATACCTCGTGCCGCGACAGTTGAAAGAGCATGGGCTGGATAAAAACCGGCTCAAAATCAAAAGCGAGGCAATCGGCGTAATTATCCGAAGTTATACGCGCGAGGCGGGAGTGCGCAATCTGGAGAGAAATATCGCGGCGGTATGCAGGGCCGTAGCGACTGATATTGCGAAAAATAAAAAGAGGAAGGCGACCATCAAAGCTGACGGTTTAGCCAAGATACTGGGGCCCACGCAATATGAATCGGAGCTTGCCCTGCGTGCCGGGATACCGGGAGTGGCGACCGCGCTTGCGTTTACGCCCGTGGGGGGCGAGATATTGTTCATCGAGTCGGCTTCGATGCCGGGTAAGGGCGCGTTGCAGCTTACGGGCCAAATCGGCGACGTGATGAAGGAAAGCGCACAGGCGGCGTTTTCAATCCTGAAATCCAACGCAGGAAAGCTCGGCATAGAGGCAAGTAAGTTCACTAAGTTCGATTACCATATTCATGTCCCCGCCGGCGCGATTCCAAAAGATGGGCCAAGCGCGGGCGTCGCGATGTTCAGCTCGCTTGTGTCGCTGTTATTGCATAAGCCGGTTAGACCCGACGTAGCAATGACGGGCGAGATTACGCTGCGCGGTTTGGTGCTGCCCATAGGCGGATTGAAGGAAAAAATATTAGCTGCCAAACAAGCCGGCATAAAAATGGTGATTTTGCCCGATCGCAACAAAAAAGACCTGCCGGAAGTGCCGAAGGAAGCCAAAAAGGGCATGAAATTCAAATTTGTGAAAAACACCGACGAAGTGCTGAAAATCGCCCTGAATGCTGATTAATCAAACAGCAGGCGGGGTTTGCTGTTAATTCCTTTTCTTATCCGTTGTGGTTTCCGGTGTCTTCGACAGTATCGACGGTTTTCCGCTGTCGGCGCGTCGCGATTCAATCGTGGCTATGATGATAACGCCGATGACCGTCGCCATCCCTATTATTACCAGAACAACCATACCCAAATGACTGCTTATGCTCATATCACACCTTTTCTTTTATTATCGTGTTTGCTATTTTAACAACATCAATCATTTTTGCAACATCGTGGACGCGGACAATTGATACGCCCGCGGCAGCACAAAGTGCGACTGCAGCGGCGGTGCCGAAAGTTCTATCAACGGGATTTTCTTTGCCGATTAATTTACCGATAAACCATTTTCTGCTTGGGCCGACAAGGACTCGGTAGCCGGTCTTCACAAATTTATCGATATTGGCCAAAAGTTTGAGATTATGCTCAACGGTCTTGCCAAAACCGATGCCTGGGTCGATGAAGATTCGCTCTTTCGGTATTCCGAATTTCTCGGCTCGTTTCGCCCTTTCGAGTAGAAATTTCAAAACCTCGCTGACCACATCTTTATATTTCGGCTCGACCTGCATCGTTCGCGGTATTCCCTGCATATGCATCAGAATCACGGGGACTTTCCGTTTGGCGGCTAATTGTGTCATTCGCTCACCCGCAAGAGCGGTGATGTCGTTTATGATATTTGCCCCGGCGTCTAATGCGGTTTTGGCCACTTCGTAATTTGTCGTATCGATACTTATACAGGCCTTCATTTTTTTTGCAATTGCGCTTATAATAGGAATAGCGCGTTTTATTTGCTCGTCGGCTGAGACGAATTCGGCGCCTGGTCTTGTGGATTCCGGGCCGACGTCGATTATCGCCGCTCCCTCGGCAGCCATTTTAATGCCCTGTTCGATGGCCTTATCCCTGCTTAAAAATTTTCCGCCGTCGCTGAACGAATCGGGCGTAACATTAAGAATGCCCATCACAAGGCATCCGCCGGAAAAATCCAGTTTGCCTGTTGGCCATTTGAGAATATTTTTAGTATTGCCTGCCATTTATTTTATTTGAAATCCTATTCCGCTTAACTTGGCTTTCAAGGCGTTTCCGGAAGTCATTATGATTTTGGTATTTTGAAATTCCCTTCGCACAGGGTAATTTTTGCGGAGGTCGTCGAAGAATTTGCCTCTTTTTTCCTGCTCGACCATAGCGATTTCGCGAGTATTAAAATCGTCGCGGTTGATTACATAAACCTGCCGGACGATTTCGTGAAGGAGCGTTTGATGGTCGGGACTGATTTTATCAATAGTTATTTGCGGCACCATCGGCGGCGGTAGAAAGTCCTCTATTTTGTGTTTTGGTTTTAAGCTGAAGTGTTTACAGGCAACGTTGTAAATCATAATCATTCCCGCTATTTTGCCGTCGAGAGAATACCCCGCGATATGAGGCGTGGAAATATCAACAAGCCGAAGCAGTTCGCAATCGATATTCGGCTCGGTTTCCCAGACGTCGAGGATGACCGCACCAAGTTTTTTATTTTGTATAGCAGCTTTAAGTGCAGCAGTATCGTGAACGGCTCCGCGACAGGTATTTATGAAGACACAGCCGGTTTTGAGAGACGCGAAAAATTTCTCGTCTGCCAAATGGTATGTTTTATCCTGTCCTTCGCGGGTCAAAGGCGTATGCAGTGTGATAAAATCGCAATCAAAAAGCTCATTGAGGGGCTGGTATTTTGAGTCACCCGTCTGGCGGAATAATGGCGGGTCGTTAAGTTTGACAATCATACCGAGGGCGGCGCATTTTTTCGCGACTTTACCGCCTACGTTGCCAACACCGACAACGCCAATGGATTTGCCTTCGAGAGTAATTTTATGTTTTTGAGCAACAGAGAGCAATGCTGCTACAAGATAATCGGCGACAGAATTTGCATTTGAGCCGGGCGCCGAGGCGAAGCCAATACCTCCATTTTTCAGGTAATCGACATCGACGTGCTCGAACCCGATTGTCGCGGTAGCGACGAATTTTACTTTGCTGCCCGCCAGAAGCTTTTCATTTACCGGCGTAATGCTGCGAACAAGCAGAATATCCGCGTCGGCTATCGTACCAGGAGTTATTTTCCTGCCGGATAGCGTTTCAACATCGCCTATTGATACGAAACATTCTTTTACAAACGGTATATTTTCGTCCGCGATAATTTTCATTGTTTATTATTCCCATCGCCCGGCAATTTTAGTGCCACAGTCGGAACAGGTTGAGTTCTTAATTTTGTTCGAGGCGACATTATAGCCGATTCGCTCGATGAGCGAGTGGCCGCATTTATAACAATATGTGTTTTCCTGTTTTGAGCCGGGGACGTTGCCGAGATAGACGTAGTGCAGGCCCGCCTTTTTGCCGATTTCATAAGCCCGCTGGAGCGATTTGGGCGGTGTGGGCTGTGAATCGGCATATTTATATTGCGGGTAGAATCGGCTGATATGCCAGGGGAAATCGGGGCCGGCTTTTGTAACAAGGAAATCGGTAAGCCGTTTTAATTCCTCATCGGAATCGTTCTCATCGGGCAGCAGCAGCGTTGTCGTTTCCATCCATATATTGGTATGTTTGGCGATGTATTCAATTGTATTGAGGACAGGCTGGAGCTTTGCCTTGCACAGCCGGTGATAATAATCCTCGCTGAACGCCTTGAGGTCCAGATTGATTGCGTCTAACCATTCAATCGCAAAATCAATCGCCTCTCTGGTCTGGTATCCGTTGCTGACGAAGACGTTTTTAAGGCCGTGTTGTTTTGCCAATTTAGCGCAGTCGGCTGCCAGCTCCATAAAAATGGTCGGTTCGGTATATGTGTAGGAAATGCTTTTGCAGCCGGATTGAATGGCGGCATTTACGATTTGCTCCGGGCTGATGGCCTCGCCCTCAAATTCGCCTGTCTCGACGACCGCCTGGCTAATCTGCCAGTTCTGGCAGAATTCGCAGCGGAAATTGCAGCCCATCGTCGCAATCGAAAAACTTTTGCTTCCCGGCTGGAAATGAAACAACGGCTTTTTCTCTATCGGGTCGGGATTCGCCGAGACAACCTTGTTGTAATTGAGCGAGTACAGAACGCCGTCGACATTCCTGCGGACAGCGCATATACCGGTTTTACCCTCGGCAATCAGGCAACGGTGCGCACAAAGAAAACACTGCACCTTCTTGCCTTGTGCCTGTTCCCACAAGACGGCTTGTTTCAGATTAGCTGTCATTTGTTCCACCTGCTATATATATACCTTCCGGCTTCGCCGATTCAGTATATTAAATTGCGCAGGCGAAATCAAACCATTCGATGTTGTCCGGGGCGGGTCCCCGTTACAATCGGGACGCTATGCCCTGCCGATGCGTTTCAGATAGGCCTTTGACTTTTTAAGTCCCATTCTGGACGCCTTCTTTTTTACGGCGTCAGTCTTGCGTCCAACCTTTTTGGCGATTTTGGAAGTGGCGGTTACGGAAAACAACCTTTTGAGCAGGTTGAGATCCCCTTTACTCCACTGTCCCCTTGGACTTCTTTTCTTTGCCATTTGTGTCCCCTTTCACAAAAGCTCGGTGTCATAATATATCCCCATCGAGGGACGACACCATTACGTGACAATTTACATATACGACGCAACAGTGTCAAGTGTTTTTGGAGACAATAGGAATATAAAATTATCCAGCCCAAAGGCGTTAAATAGGGGCCACCATATACTTTACAGCCCTGTGATTTGAGGTATACTGGGGCTTATTATGGCAAACTCGAAGGAAAACTCGGTTGGTATAGTTAAAACGCAGATAATACGGGTTGTCGAAGAGAATAATCCGCTGGAACTTGCGTGCGGCAAAACGCTTGGGCCGATTGACGTGGCATACGAGACATACGGCAAGCCCGACGCGACGGGGGATAATGCTGTCCTGGTTTGCCATGCCCTCAGCGGCAACGCCCACGTTGCGGGATTAAACAGTCCTGATGACCGCAAACCCGGCTGGTGGGACAATATGGTCGGGCCTGGGAAGGGTATTGATACCAATAAATATTTTGTGATTTGCTCGAATTTTTTAGGCGGCTGTTCCGGCACGACTGGGCCATCCTCGATTAACCCAAAAACCGGCAAACCGTACGGGCTTGATTTCCCGATTATCACAATAGCAGATATGGTGAAGGTCCAAAAGCTCCTGCTGGATAAGCTCGGCGTAAAAAAATTGTTGGCCGTGTTAGGCGGCTCAATAGGCGGAATGCAGGTTTTGCAGTGGTCGATTCAGTATCCTGATTTTGTCAAAGCGGCGATACCGATAGCAACTACAAGCCATTTAAGCGCACAATCAATAGCATTCGACGCGGTGGGGCGAAACGCGATACTGGCGGACTCTAATTTTGCTGATGGGCAATACCACGAGACCGGTCAGCCCGCACAGGGACTTGGCATTGCCCGGATGATAGGACATATTACCTATTTGTCCGAAGAGAGTATGCGTGATAAATTCGGCAGAAAACTGCGGACTGCCGACGACTACAAATACGATTTTGCCTCGGAGTTCGCTGTCGAGACATATCTTGATTATCAGGGGCAAAGCTTCGTCGAACGGTTCGACGCCAACAGTTACCTTTACATTACCAAAGCGTCGGATTATTTCGACCTTACAAAGGACTACGGCTCACTGCAACAGGCGTTCGCTAACGCTCAAAGCCGGTTTTTTATTGTGAGCTTGTCGAGCGACTGGCTTTTCACGCCTGCGCAATCGAGGGCGATAGCCGAAGCGATTGCCGCAAATCGCAAGGACGTCAGCTACTGCGATATCGCCTCGCCTTATGGTCACGACGCTTTTTTGCTGGAAATAGAAACGCTCGGGCAATTTATATGTTGTTTTCTGAAAGCGACGTATGACCCGCAGAATCGCAAACCATGTTCCTGTATCGCCCAGCGGGGACGAAAGCTGGATGTTTTTGACCAGCCACAAAGAGCGCGGGTCGATTACGACCTTATAGAATCGCTTATTGAGCCGGATAGCTCTGTGCTTGACGTTGGCTGCGGCAGCGGCGAGCTGCTTGCGAACCTTGTCCGAGACAAACACATAAAAGGCGAAGGCGTCGAACTCGGCCAGGAATATGTGCTGGATTGTGTCTGCCGGGGATTGCCCGTTATTCAGCAGGATGTCGAACAGGGGCTTGAATATTATGCCGACAAGAGCTTCGATTATGTGATACTTTCGCAGACGGTGCAGACGTTGAAAAATCCCGAAAAGGCGCTTCTCGAAATGCTGCGGGTCGGCAAAAAAGTGATTGTCAGCTTCCCGAATTTCGCGCACTGGCGATGCAGATTACAAATGGCGTTTCTGGGCAAGGCGCCGGTGACCGGCAACCTGCCTTTCGAATGGTATAATTCGCCGAACGTGCACTTCTTCACCATTAAGGATTTTGACAGATTTTGCGGCAAGCTCGGCGTAAAGGTTGAAAAGAAAATAGCATTGAGCGAAACGCGAGGCAGCCAAGTGAAGTTTGCGCCGAATTTGTTCGCCGACCAGGCGGTTTATGTAACGAGCAGGGATTAGTTTGCGAATCTCAACGGGTGTTGCAGGAGAAATATAATGGCGGGTATAGAGCGAATTGGTGTGTCGCTTGAGAAGGAATTGCTTGGGGCATTCGACAAACTGATTGCCGAGAAGGGTTATCAGAGCCGGTCGGAGGCGATACGCGATTTAATCAGGCAGCAGTTAAACGATAATCGGCTGACCAACGATAAGGCCGAGGCGGTTGCCGCGGTTGTCTTGGTGTATGACCATCACGCAACCGCGATTATGGAACGGCTGACCGAGCTTCAGCATTCGCATGTCCTGAAAACCATTTCTTCTCTTCACGTTCATCTGGACCATCATGACTGCCTCGAAGTGATAGTTCTGCGGGGCAAAGTCGGCGAGATAAACAAAATGGGCGAAAAACTCATAAGCATTAAAGGCGTCAAATTGGGGCGCGTTAATCTGCTGGCAAATGAAGGACTGTAAGCGAAGTATGCCCGCGTTTAAGCTTGACAATAACAGGCCTAATCGTTTCTAATATGATTGTGCAGGGCGATTAGCTCAGCTGGTTAGAGCGCACGGATCACACCCGTGAGGTCACAGGTTCGAACCCTGTATCGCCCATTTTGCCATATCTTTAACGTCTCGGGAACGAAAGTTTATCTGTTAAGTCCCTTCTGGCTCACCTATTCCAGCGGCAATTACACTATATAACAGATTTGCCTGCCGACGAAAATCAACCCGGCCGAATCGTAACAAGACACGGTTTCCGCTTGAAAATCAGATGCCTGATGTGTATAATTTGTGTTTTTACTTGAAAGGAAAATCGAATGAAATCAGATGTAGCTAATATGTCGCTTGCCCCCGTAGGCAAGAAACGAATACTGTGGGCGGACAACGATATGCCGGTTTTGGCATCGATACGCGAAAGATTCGCAAAACAGAAACCATTGGCCGGCAAAAACGTCTCGGCCTGTCTTCACGTAACCGCCGAAACCGCCAATCTTGCCCGGACACTCAAGGCAGCAGGCGCAAACCTTGTCCTGTGCGCATCGAATCCTCTCAGCACGCAGGATGACGTAGCTGCATCGTTGGTCAAGGATTTCGGCATACCCGTTTTCGCAATCTGCGGCGAGGACCGCAAAACATACTACAAACATATTCACGCAGCGCTCGACCATAAGCCCGTCATCACCTTAGACGATGGCGCAGACCTTGTTACCGAGCTGCACACCAGCAGAACCGAAGGCGCTTCTCGTATAATCGCCAGCTTGGAAGAGACGACGACCGGCGTTATCCGGCTTCGTGCACTCGAAAAATCAGGCAAATTGAAATTCCCCGTTATCGCGGTAAATGACGCGGCAAGCAAACACCTGTTCGATAACCGCTATGGGACGGGCCAGTCAACCGTCGATGGCGTAATTCGAGCCACCGACCTCTTACTCGCGGGCAAGAAAGTCGTGGTCGTCGGTTACGGCTGGTGCGGACGGGGCTTTGCTATGCGATGCAAAGGTATGGGCGCACTCGTCATCGTTACAGAAATCGACCCGATTAAGGCAATCGAGGCCTCGATGGACGGCTTCGACGTTATGCCGATGGCTCAGGCCGCAAAAATCGGCGAGTTGTTTCTGACGCTGACAGGCAATAAAAACGTAATACGCGGCGAGCATTTCCGCGTCATGAAAGACCGGGCTGTCGTCGCCAACTCGGGCCACTTCAACGTCGAAATCGACATACCCGCCCTGACGAAACTAAGCAAAAAGGTAAACAAAGGCGTCCGAGAGCACGTCGATGAATACATTCTTAGGAACGGCAAACGCATACATCTGCTCGGTCAAGGCCGGTTGATTAACCTCGCAGCCGCCAAAGGCCACCCCGCTTCGGTTATGGATATGAGTTTCGCAACCCAGGCGTTAGAGGCCGAACATGTTATTAAAAACACCCGGTCGCTAACCGCCGCCGTTTATAATGTTCCAGTCGAGATTGAAAATATCGTATGCACGCTGAAACTCAAATCGATGGGTATCTCGATTGACAAGCTGACGCCTGAGCAGGTCAAATATCTCGCCGACTTCGGCGAAGGCACGTAACCGGCGGGTAATTCAACATGTTCAAAGCCGTTTTGTTTGACCTCGATGGCACGCTGCTTTATACGCTGACAGACGTCGCCGACGCGATGAACAAAGCCCTTGTTCACTTTGGCTTTTCGCCACATCCTGTTGACGCGTATAAGTATTTCATAGGCGAAAGCGTTGAAACCGAGGCCCAGCGTGCCCTGCCTGAATCGGCGCGCGACCCTGAATTCGTCAGGAAAGTCGCGATGTATTCGGAAGAAATCTACGACAAATGCTGGGGCGATAATACCCACCCATACACAGGCATACCGGAACTTTTGACGGAACTTCCGCGACGCGGCTTGTCTTTGGCAATACTTTCCAATAAAAACGACCGCTTCACAAAGGTTATGGTCGAAAAAATACTTCCGCAGTGGCGATTTAAAATTGTTCAGGGTGCATTGCCTGATGTCCCATTAAAACCGGACCCCACAATGGCGTTGCAAATCGTAAAGAAGCTGGTAATTGCGCCCGAGCAATTCCTTTACTTAGGCGATACCAGCACCGATATGAAAACAGCCGTCGCGGCGGGAATGTTTCCCGTCGGCTGCTTATGGGGCTATCGCACCGCCGATGAACTGATCGAATCCGGCGCAAAAATCCTCATCGATAATCCGCTCGACGTCCTCGGCATTATCGACAATCCGCGAAATCTTTAACGCCGGCTTTTATACTATACGCAGAACTATCTTGCCACGGGTATGACCCGCTTTGTTTAATTCCTGGGCGTAGTACGCTTCGGAAAGCGACAAAACAGTTTCCACGGTGGGTATAAGCAGACCCGAATCAACCAGGTCTGAAATCTCAGCCAACTGGGTCGCGTTATTCCGAACAAAAACAAACGACTGGCGCACACCAAAAGAGTCGGCTTCCTCCTGAGAAGGCTGACTTACTATAGAAACCAGAATCCCTCCTTTGGCCAACACTTTCAATGACCGTTTCTGCGTTTCTCCTCCAATCGTGTCTAAAACCATATCAACTTTATGAACGACGTCTTCGAATCTTGTGGCCTGATAGTCGATTGCCTCGTCAACACCCAGTTCCATCAGGAAATCCAAGTTACTTTTAGACGCCGTGCCTATTACGCGTGCACCCGCCCACTTTGCAAGCTGCACCGCAAGATGTCCCACGCCGCCGGCGGCAGCGTGAATCAGAACCGATTGTCCTGACTGGATACCGGCGGCTTCAAACAGCGATTGCCAGGCCGTAAGGGATGCAAGAGGAATGGCCGCGGCGCGAACATGGTCAACCGACTTTGGCTTGTACTCCACATCTTCCTCGCGCATCACGAGATATTCAGCGTATGCCCCATTACGAAGCAGGTCGCCCTTGCCGAAAACTTCATCGCCTTCTTCAAACTTTTTAGCACCCGGGCCTATAGAATCCACAACACCTGAGAAATCCCAGCCAGGTATCAGGGGCAATGTGCGATTGGCCATTTCTTTTAAATACCCCTCGCGGATTTTCCAGTCAACGGGGTTAATGCCGGCAGCGTGAACCTTTATCAGAATTTCACCTGCTCCGGCCTTCGGTCGCGGAATTTCTTCGTACTTCAATACCTCCGGGCCGCCGTATGAATGCATACGAACCGCGAACATTGTGTCTGTTCGTACCTTTTTTGAAGCAGATGTCTCAACTTTAAAGATGCTCATTTTGGGCTCCTTAACTCGCTCTAATCAAAAAGATTGTTTTTCTTATATCACATTTCACTTTTATACTTTTACCGATAGTAGGACTGCGCAGCCATAAGGAAAATACCTAATTGGCTTTCGCAAATGCTTAATAACGGGCGCAAATAAAAACCCCCCGATAAAAAATCGAGGGGTTTTAGTTCTTGTTCTATGATAGTGTGATTTTACTTGGGTTTTGGCGCACCCGGTTTGGCTTGTGCCGGCTTGTTCGGCTCGGCCTTGGCCGGTTCCGGTTTGGCAGCACCAACGCGGGTGGCATTTGCATCTCTGTTGCCCCTGTCACTCTTGAATACGCCCTTTATCGCGTCGCCCTCAACGGTCCCTTCAAACTCTGACTCCATAATGCGGCCGCCGAAATCACTGGTGCGAAGAAAAGTAAGTTTCCCGCCTTCGAACTTCATATTTGAAATTTTGCTTTCGCTCCTCTGGCCCACCCATTTGCCGGCAAGCGTGCCGTCCGCGTTCTTGGTGATGGTCAGCTTCTCCACGTTTTCCCTCGCAGGTATATTAACATTCATTTGCCACTCGCCTACAATAGCGTCTGCTCCCTTTTTTGCTTCCCCCTGTAAAGTCCCCTCGAAAGTGGATTCTCCAAACTGCGCCTTGCCTTTACCTGTAATTTTCGCGCCCTCGACCGTTCCCTCGTATGTTGTCTTCATCTCCTGGCCGCCAAAACTATTGGTCTGGACAAATTTCAGTTTGCCATTCTCGAAAGTAATGTCTGACAGCTGGCTTTCACCCCTTTGAGTTGACCACGTTCCCGCGAGTTTGCCCTCGGCGTTCTTCGTAATCGTCATCGTCGCCGTCATAGCCCTTGCTGGCATCTGGCTTTTGAATTCCCACTCGCCCACTACCCCCTCTGCTGCAATAACAACCGGCGCCATTACAACGCACGCCAGCACCACAACCGCTACAATAACTTTGGTATTCATAATTCAATTCTCCTAAAAAACGTTAAAAGGATTCTCGTTATGCACGAAAACAACCAAAAGTAAGACGTCCCAGCGCCTATATTTATTTCAAATATCAGGCGTTTGCCCAGGTCTTTGAGCAAACGGCCTGCCTGTAAAGGGAAATAACAGCGGAAACCATACCGCTAACGTTGTGGTTTTGGCGGAGGTATTGCTGGGCGGACTCGGCAAGCCGTCTGGCTTCATCGGGCCTGTCAAAGATGCGTTTAAGACAATTATAAACGCTAAGCTGGTCATCGGGATTAAAAATGAAGGCGGTTTTGTCTTCGATAATTAGGTCATCGACACCACCTTGGGACGCTGCGACGACGGAGCCAGCGCTCATCGCGGTCAAGAGCAGCATATTGAATCTGCCGGATGGTCTGGGTGCAATGAATACGTCGGCGGCAGAACCGGCGGAGTAAAGGCCCAGCGAAGGAGGAACGATAGTAACCGCGTGAAGCAAGTCAAGAGAGCGAATTTGTTTCCAGAGCGATCCTTCGGGTCGTCCTGAAGCAATAAGGGCAACGATAAACTGACAACCATCGACAATCAGGCGATGCAACGCTTGGAAAATGTTATCAAGATTGGCGTGGTTATCGAGAGGCGGAGCTACAACAATACCAGGCAGATGCTCGGGATGCATAAAACACGCGGTAGAATCCTCAACGAAGGTGCCGACGTTGATTTGGCGAACACGGTCGGCGAATCTGGGGTGAGTCGCCACGAAATGGTCGGCGATGGTTTTGGCGGGCACGACGATATTGGCGCAACGAACTGGGGAAAAGGAAATGACAGACCAGTGCGAGGAAATCGAATTTATATTGAGCAGATATGGGATATCAAGGTTGCGAGCAAGCCAGCGAGCCGTCGCGGCGGAAGTTTCGCAAAGGCAATGAATAATCTCCGGTTCGAATTTACTGACTCGATTGAGAAGAACGCGAAGATTGTAATGCTGCATCAGGGGTATATCAATTGCCGGGTGCCTGACGACCTCGACAGCCGGTGGGATGATAGAGTCGGTATCGCTTCCCGGCGGGCATATCAAAATGACCGGGACGGCCTCATCGGCCAGGCCGACGAGCAGGTGCTTGAGATACGAAGGATATTCGGCAAGCGTGCGGCGAGACGCGATAAGAGCGACTCGCGGCGGCTTAGGTGCCTCCGGCTCCAACTCAGATGTGAGCTGTTCATCAGACATAAATATCCCCTGTCAGGGGAAGGGTATTATAACGGAAAATTTTCCTGTTTACTATTTTCTATTTCAGATTTACCCGCGATTCGACTTGTTCAGCGTATTTTGAGGGTGGCCAGGGCAATAGCGGCAAATGCGGCGGCAACAAGCCAGAAACGGACAACGACCTGCGGTTCAGACCAGCCGATAAGGTGAAAATGGTGGTGGATTGGAGCGCAACGGAAAAGGCGTTTGCCGCCCGTGTATTTGAAATAGGAAACCTGCAGGATAACGCTGAAAAGCTCTATCATAAAGACGCCGCCGATGATAAGCAGAAGAATTTCATTTCTGGTGGCAAGCGCACCGTAACCCATGGCTGCGCCGAGCGGCAGCGAGCCGATATCTCCCATAAAGACCTGTGCGGGATGGCAGTTAAACCACAGAAAACCGAGGACTGCCCCGAGGATAGCGGAAAAAAATATGGCCAGCTCGCCCGCCTGCGGGATAGCAGGCAAGAGCAGATAGCTCGACCATGTGGTGGTAGATGTCCGGCTCATTGGTTCGGATGCGACATAGCAGAGAACAGCAAGAACAAATGAGGCAATACCCGTGCAGCCGGCTGCGAGACCATCCATACCATCGGTGAGATTGACGGCGTTGCTGGTGGCGGACAGATACAGAATGGCGATGAGAATAAACATCCAGTTGGCTAAGGGGAGCCCATGTTTATAGAAGGGAAGCCAGAATTTTCGGCCGTCTTCGATATTGGTGAAATCGATATAGAGGAAGGAGGCGATAAGAACTGCGCCGCCGAACTGGAAGAGGATTTTTTCCCAGGGCTTGAGACCGTCCCGGCTGCGATGATGCGATTCGGCGGTAAGCTTTAGCCAGTCGTCAACCGCGCCGAGGGCGCCGAACCACAGGACGAGGATGATTGCCTTCTGGATGAAGGGGTTGTTAAGCTTGGCCCAGAGAACGGTGGAGCCAAGCACGGCGGTAATTATAATCAGGCCTCCCATAGTCGGGGTGTTGGCTTTTTGCTTTGTAAGCTCATTGAGGGACGCAAGATAGAATTCGGGGCGGTCGCCGATTTTTTTCCGCATAAGCCAGCGAATAAGAGGGGGACCGAGCACAAGCGCGATAACCAGCCCCGTCAGCAGGGCCGCGAAGGCGCGGAACATCACTTCCTGATAGGCGTAGAAACCCAGTTTATGGGTAACTGAGTTACGAAAAAACCAGAGAAGATGATAAATCATTTTATTTTCGTCTTCCGTGACCAGTAACCGCCGCCCCGCCGCCGGCATCAGGCCGAACCGGACGGGCTGACGATTCACTGACGATAACTTTTTAGTTTATCAACAACAAGCTCAAGCTTATTAACGCGTGAGCCCTTGACCAGTATTATATCGGAATCTTTTATCAAATTCCGCAAGTTATTGCAAAGGTCTGTATTGCTTGTGAAGCTACTGACCTGAATGTCAGGCAAGGTCTTCTTCGCAGATTCCGCGGCAACGGCGGCGAGATTGCCGAGCGTGATGAGGAGATTTACCCCTGCTTTTGCGATTTGTTCGCCGAGCTGAAGGTGTAAAATCTGCTCGGAATCGCCGAGTTCCGCCATATCGCCGCAAATAAAGACGGCCCTGCGTTTTCGACTGCCGGCAAGGTTCGCGAGGATATCCAATGCGTTTTTCATCGAGGCAGGGTTGGCATTATAGCAATCGGATATAACGGTGAGTGAGCCAAGCTGCAATATCTCGGTTCGCATCGAAACGGGGCTGATGGTTTTTATGGCATCGGCAAACTGTTCGGCTGTAATACCAAGATTTGAGCAGATTGCCCAGGCAGCGAGGGCGTTTTCAACATTCCCCCTGCCAGGAATCGGAACTTCGACAGGCATACCATCGATAGTTAACCCACTGGCAAGCGGCCCGACGGAAATATCGCGTGCGAAGTAATCAGCGGATGCGGAACAAGAAAAAGTTTTGAAAATTAAGCCGGCCCGACGGGCAGTATTGAGCAATGGCGGGCAATCAGCGTTAATGATAAGAGCGCCCGACGACGCGAGACCTTTGGTAATCGATAATTTTTCTTCGGCGATTTTTTCGACGGAGCCAAAGCCGGCAAGATGGGCAGGATAAACATTGGTAACCACGGCGATATCCGGCAAAGCGATTCGGGTCAGATACTCAATTTCACCCGGATGGTTTGAGCCCAGTTCGACAATAATAATTTGCTGATTCGGCTCGGCCCCCAGCAATGTCAAAGGCAGCCCTATAAAATTATTGAAACTTTTGGGCGACTGGAAAACCCTGAAATACCGGCTAAGAACATGGTGAGCAATTTGTCTTGTTGTTGTTTTGCCGGCTGAGCCGGTGATTGCGATGACCTTGAATTTACAATCATTACGATACCAACAGGCGAGGTCGCCCAGGGCCTTTATTGTGTCGGAAACCCGAAGAGTCGCTTTACCCGGAAATTCGTCGGCTGGAATGTCTTTGCTGACGACGGCACAGGCGGCACCTTGGGCGAAAACGTCGGCCAAAAAGTTATGACCATCGAAATTATCGCCCGAAATGGCAAAAAAACAGTCGCCGGGTTTTGCTGTTCGTGAATCAGTACTTACATCAGTAACGTCACAATTTGTGCCCAATGTCTTACGACCCGCCTTTATTATTTTGGCCAAATTTTCAATCGAAAGTTTTTTCATTTTTTAGTTTTTAGCAAATCGAGAACAATTTGCTGGTCGCTGAAGGGGAATTTTTGCTTGCCGATGATTTGATAATTCTCGTGGCCTTTGCCGGCAATGATAATAACGTCATTTTTTCGTGCCGATTCAATGGCAAGAGCTATCGCCTTTTTCCTGTCGGGCTCGATTTTTATTTTTGGTGAGCCGGGGTCTTTGAAGCCGGCGACAATCTGACTGATTATATCGTCTGGATTTTCGGTCCTTGGGTTATCGCTTGTTACGATTGCCATGTCCGCGTATTTCTCGACGACTTTTGCCATACGGGGTCGTTTGGTTTTGTCCCTGTCGCCGCCGCAGCCGAATACGACGATGAGACGGGCCTTACACAATGGCTTGAGAGTTGAAAGAACATTATCAAGAGCATCGTCGGTGTGGGCGAAATCGACGAGAACGGTAAACGGCGCATCAGATTTTACATTTTCAAGTCGGCCTGGAATGGCTTCGAGAGAGGATAAACCACGAGCAATGGTTTTGAGGTCGAGGCCCGCAGACATACACAAGCCCGCGGCGGCAAGATGATTGGCGACGTTGAATCGGCCAAGCAAAGGTGTTTTTATACGGATACTTTGCCCCTGATACCGAAGCGTAAAACTTGTGCCGGAATCATCAATCGAATGAATTTCGGCAGACAAGTCGGCTTCTTCATCAACAGCAAACCAGAGAACTTTGGCCTTGGTAATCGCGGCGATTCCCTTCGAGTAAGAGGATTGCTTATTCAGAACGGCTGTCGCGTCGGGAGAAAGTGTCTCGAATATCTTTGACTTGGCGGCCAGGTAATTTTCGGTGGTTTTGTGATAATCGAGGTGGTCGCCTGTGAGGTTGGTAAAGGCCGCGGCTTTGAAATTAATCGCGGCGACTCGGTTCTGGTCAAGGGCGTGAGAGCTGGCCTCGATGACCATATAT
The DNA here is from genome assembly GCA_903857265.1 of uncultured Phycisphaerales bacterium. GTDB lineage: Bacteria > Planctomycetota > Phycisphaerae > Sedimentisphaerales > Anaerobacaceae > Fen-1362. The sequence continues at coordinate 92,899 of CAIODZ010000042.1, read as the reverse complement.
TTTGCGCCGGCTTTTAGCATCTGTGATTGCGATTTTGCGATAGTCAGGCAATCGGGGGTGGTAAGCGGCGCAGGTGAGGCATCGATGCCGGTGTCATAAATGACGGTCCCTATGAGGCCGCATTTTTCCCCGGCGGCCTGAAAGCAGGAGCGAACAAGAAAAGTTACAGTGGTTTTGCCCTTGGTTCCCGTAACGGCAAGATTGGTGAGTTTATCAGCAGGGTTGCCATTGGCGGCCTGGGCAAGAACGGCAAGAGCAAGAGAGGAATCAGGGACAGTAATAACGACGTGACCCGTGCCTCGTGACTCGTGACCCGTACAGGGATGTTGGCAAACGATGAATTTTGCGCCTTTGGCAAGGACCTGGGGGATAAAGTCGCGGCCATCAACATTTGGGCCTTTGACGGCGACGAAGATATCACCCGGCTCGACGATACGGGAATCATCGCACAGCCGGGGTGAATTGCCCGAACGAACAAGCGTCAACAGTTCATCAAAATTCATAGCATTAGGAGTATTTTAGAATGATAACTTGCCGGATGCAATGAAAGGTTTATACTAATCAGAGAAGATATTCGCAAACTCCAAATAACCTAGAAATATGGGGATGATTATGAAGGCAAAAATTTTCGCGATTGGGCTTATCGTTCTGCAATTCGCCGTTTTGGCACTGGGGCAAACCGATGACGTCGAATACTACGCTGTATTCGTGGATGGGACTAAGATCGGGCACGGGATACACAGCAGGGTCGTGACAGGCGAGCGGGTTACAACGACAGAAACCGTCGATATGACACTAACTCGAATGGGAAAGACCGTTCTGATGAAGACAAAGGAAATCTGCGTTGAGACGATAAGTGGAGAGCCGATATCGTTCACCTCGGAACAGGATATGGGAATGGTAATGATGAAAACCGAGGGGACGATAGGCAAAGACGGAACGGTCCGAACGCGAACGACAGGAATGGGGGCCGTACAGGAAAACACTATTGCGTGGCCAAAGGGAGCGATTATGGCGGAGGAACTGCGCCTGATTGAGCTGGAGAAAAAACTTAAAGAAGGCACAAGTTACGATGTAAATGTGTTCAGTCCCGGAATAATGGCTGCTGTTTCTTCCCGCGTGAAAGTCGGGGCAAAGCAGGATGTCGATTTGCTGGGCCGAATCGTGTCGCTGACAAAAGTCGAGACGGTTATGAGTATGCCCGGAACCGGCGAGATTGTTTCAATTGGTTACGTTGACGAGCAATTACGGGCGTTAAAAAGCATAATGCAGATAGCAGGCATGAATGTGGAAATGCTCGCCTGCACAAAAGAATTCGCGATGAGCAACAACCAGCCCGCTGAAATAATAAATAAGATGTTTTTGGCAAGTCCTGAGCCATTGGAAAATGTCGGGTCAGCTAAATCGATTACGTATTACCTGAAACCGATCGCTCAAACAACAAATCTTACGATACCGTCAAGCGATAACCAGCGGGTTCAGAAACTCGAAGACGGAACAGTGATAGTAACCGTCGAACCAGTGAGTATTCCGACAGGCGGAACATTCCCATATAAGGGAACAGACGCGAATATCGCAGAGATGATGAAGCCAGGCAGATTTGTGCAGAGCGACGATGCAAATATAATCGCACTGGCGAAACAGGCAGTGGACGACGCAAAGGATTCGGCTGAGGCGGCAAAAAGGATAGAGGAATTTGTGTCTAAATACGTAAAAGACATCAGCTTTTCGGTTGGATACGCCTCGGCAACGGAAGTCGCGGCGAGCAGGAGAGGCGACTGCACGGAATTCGCGGTCCTGTGCGCGGCGATGTGCCGGGCGGCAGGGATACCGGCAAAAGTAACAGTGGGCGTGGCATACGTGAATGATTTTGAGGGCAAAACCGGCTTTGGCGGACACGCTTGGACGGAAGCGTATATAGGCAGCAAATGGGTCGGGCTTGATTCGGCGTTCAAAGCGGGCGCCCTCGGAAAATTCGACGCGGGACATATCGCGCTGGCATCAGGCAACGGCGAGCCGGCGAACTTCTTCAACATAGCGACGACATTAGGCAAATTCAGGGTCGAAAAAATAACAGTCGAACCCGGAAAGTGAAACCGTTACTCGAAACGGATGTCTTCGATAACCAACTGGACTGAGCGGTTGCCGTTGAACGAATCAATCGCAGCGTGATATGCAATATCAAAGCAATCGCGTTCGAGCAGTTTCTTTTCGAGCGGCCCCATCCTAAAGCCAATGCATCGGATTGAATTGGTCTGGTCTGTAACGGCAAACTGGAGGTGGTCGGCAGTTGCCCCTACCCTGCGAGGCGGAGAACAAAGACGAACCCCCTTTGTGGCAAACAGCGGCTCGGGGTTGCCCTGCCCGAACGGGCCGAGTGTTTGCATTTCGCAAACGTTTTCATAACTGAACTCGGACAATGACGCGAGGGCGTCAATATTGAGCTTGCTAACACACTGCTCCTTGGACAAATGCTGTTGAGCATAGGTTTCGAGGGCATCGGCGAATTTCTGGATATTTTCCGGTAGGACTGTTACTCCCGCAGCCATTTTATGCCCGCCGAAAGTAACGAGGTGCTCTGAACAGGCAGAGATTGCTGCGAGAATATCGAACCCGGGGACAGAACGCCCAGACCCCTGTGCGGGCGTTGAGCCGGAGTTAATTATAATCGTGGGGCGGGAAAATTTATCGACGATTCGAGACGCGACAATACCAACAACACCGCTGTGCCAGGAAGTATCAGCCAGCACAATGGTTTTCCTTTCGGGGTTGTCGAGGCCCTTTTCGGCGATAATCTGGCAGGCGTGGTTGTAAATTTTGCGTTCGAACCGCTGACGCTGTCCGTTTTGACTCTTGAGGTACTCGGCAACCTGCGTGGCGTGGGCAAGCGAGGTAGAAGTCAGCAGCTCGACTGCCAAACGGGCGTGGCCTATTCTTCCCGCAGCATTTAGCGTAGGAGCAAGACGAAAACCGATATGATAGCTGTCGAGGCCTTTGCCGGTAAGCTCGGCTGATTCGATAAGGGCCTGCAGGCCGGGCAACTTGGTATCGGAGAGCAAACTCAGACCGAAACTTGTGAGCGTCCTGTTTTCGCCTCGAAGCTCCATAACGTCGGCGATGGCGCCCATAGCCGCCAGCGATGTGGCGTTGAGCATAAAGTCTCGCATCTGCGGGTTGAGCTTTGGGCCCGTTTTGAAGAGATCCGCGACGGCCCAGCCCAGTTTGAAGGCAACCAGTGAGCCGGAAGAATCAGGGTTGGGATATGACTTATCGAGTGCAGGATGAACAATAACTAACGCCTGTGGCAGCGTGGCAACGAACTGGTGATGGTCTGTAATTATTAAATCAACGCCGAGTTTTTTTGCCAGGTCCGCGGCGGCGTGAGCGGTTATACCGCAGTCGACGGTTATCAGTAGTTGGGTTCCGGCTTTGGCGATTGATTCGACTGCCTCAACATTAAGGCCATAGCCCTCGTCGATGCGGTGCGGGATGTAATAATCGACGTTTGCGCCAAGGAGCGTAAGAATCTGCCAGAGAATCGCAACACCCGTGATACCATCGACGTCGTAGTCGCCGTAGAGCGTGATTTTTTGCTTTTGGCTAACTGCCAATTGAATTCTTTTAGCGGCGTCGCGAACGCCTGGAAGCAATTCGGGGCTGATGAGGTCGGTCAGTTTGGGCCTGAGAAACGCAGAGCCGGATTGCGGGTCGGTAACACCTCGATTGATGAGCAGTTGGGCGAGCAACGGCGAAACCTTGAGCGATTTGGCGAGCTGGTCGGCACGGGGGTCAGGCGGCAATATAACCCAAGTTTTCTCCGCGGAATTTGCACGCCGATGGTTTTTGTGAAGCGGTTCACAGGAGGATGATTTGCCTTGCGTCCGTGCAGAAGTTCGCATTAGTTAATATCCTGTCTATATTTTACAACACAATCGCGATGATGACTTACAGACAGAGTGTATCAGAAAGATGTGTGTTTTTCAAGGATTGTTCAGGCACGCATATAAAGACCGCCGTTGACGGCGATATATTCGCCTGTGATGAAACCGGCGGCTTCAGAACTGGTGAGAAACAGAATTGCCATGGCGATATCTTCGGGAGTTCCGTTTCTGCCCAAAGGGGTTTGCTGAACAGTTGCTTTTACTCGTTGCGCGGAGCTGTATCGCTGGTGGAAGCGTGTTTCGATGAAACCAGGGGCGACGGTGTTTACGCGTATGCCATACCGGGCAAATTCCTTAGCCATAGCGATTGTTTCGGTGGCGACAGCTGCCTTTGCGCCGGCGTAGATGCCTGCGCCATCACCCCCGCCGTGATGACCCGCAACGGAACCGACGTTTACAATGCAGCCGGCGGATTTCTTTAACCAGTCCAGGGCCGCCTGAGTAACAAAAAATATTGAGCGAACATTTGTTTCGTAAATATTATCGTGATATGCGGCGGTGGCAGTTTCGAATGGCTGGCGTTCGATAAGGTCGCCCGCATTGTTAACGAGAATATCCAGCCCCCCTGCCGTTTTGGCAAATCGCCCAACCATTTTGTTTACCTGACTTTGGCTTCTAACGTCGGCCTTGAGAAGGATACCGTCGCTGTGCTTTTTCACTTCGGCAAACGTCTGCTCGCCTCCCTGTTTTGTTCTGAAATAATGAACGCCGACGAAACAGCCCTGTTTGGCAAATTCAATAGCTGTTGCCTGCCCTATGCCGGAACTTGAGCCGGTAACGAGAACCCTTTTGTTTTTGAGGTCCTGATAAATCATATATTTCCTTATTGCACCTTCAGCAACCGCACGGGACTAATTATTTTTCGGTTTGGCAGGTTTTGTTTTAGTATCCGGTTCAAAAACCAGCAACAGTGAATCCCCCTGCTTGATGCTGATATTCAAAACGCCCGACTTGTCGCTATGTGTAAATTTGTCGCGCTTGCCGGTATCAGGATTCCAGACCCAGGGCGTTTTGCCGACGGTATTGAAATCCGCGAGGAAAGATACGGGGGTGGTGTTATCGGTATTGGCGAAAAAGAAGATATCTCTGCCTTCGGCAAGGTAATGGGTAAAAAGAAGCTTATCGCTCGGCGGAGAAATCCTGACCGTTGGCAATACGCTGATTTTTTTCATCATATCGGATGTCCAGGACAGCAGGTTATCCTTGTCTTTGTCCGGGGCTGGAATGAACAAAACCTGGTTCGGGTCGATTCCCTTGGTATGACGCATCGTAATATCGACGGCAACGCTTCGCTGAAGGAGCTCTTTGAAGCCGGCGCTGGTCAGCGGTTCCCGGCCTATGAAAGCGATTTTGCCGCCTTTGACGCAATAGAAACGCAGATTCCTGACAGCAAGAAAATCTTCTATTGAGAATACATCAGGGACGATGACGGCTTCGTAGGTCTGTGAACCGAAGTGCAGCTTGCCGTCATCGATATTTGCCTGCGAAACAATTTTATCGCTGACGAAATCGACAGTATATCCGTTCTGACTGAAGGCCTGCCAAAGAGGAAACAAATACCAGATATGATCGGCCATCCTGGCCTCAGAAGGCCCGCAATCACTCCAGAGGTCGGCGGCTGGGCATAAAATAGCAATTCTGGCCTGGTTGCGGGCATTTTGAAACAAATAAGACAATCTCGCGTTGCGTTCGGTCCAGCTTCCGATATACGGCCACACAGGATTACGTTCACCCGGCAGGGAAACCCCGGCCAGAATGGATTGATTGTCCCCTGCAACAAAAGCAATGTCGTCATTTATCTTCAGCGATTCGATATTTTCCGTATTACCAACCGTTGACTCGCCGATTACGAGGGACTTGTCGACAAGATGCGCAGCCGAGGATGCGATTTTATCCCAGGTTCGATATCGCATATTGGCGCCGGCGCCTGGTATGCCCCCCTGAAACATATCGAGCGGCACTGAGCAGCTGTCGAGAATATTAACAGGACCCGCCGGAATACGGGGCAGAACGCCATTATCGCGGCAGAAATTCTTGAAGGTATTGGTGAAACGTTCGTGATACAGCCCAACGAGAGCCGAATAAAAGTCATAACGCACGCGGCGAATATTATCGTAGAAACGTGTCCTTGCCAGGGGCAAATCATTATCAAGTACAGCCGGCAGGTAAGGTATTATGTCATAGCCATATCGTTTGAGGAACTGCTGCGGAAAATCACTTGTCCAGTTTACAACGGCAGGTTCAAAAGAAGGACATTCAATCGAATGAATAGAATCGCCGAACTTGCTGCCAGGCATGGGGTTGAGTTTAGCTGAAATATTACTGAAATATTTTTCAGCCGCCTGCTTATTGAGCAGATCAAGGACGGGCGAACCTGCCGGAGTTGTAACAGGATGCAGAACACCCGCGTAAAGGGTATGGGTGTTGGCATCGTTAATATCGATGACAACTGTGCCGTCCGGCCTGATTTTCCCGATTAGCTCCTCGCCCGGCAAAAAACTTAGCGCATCCGTTCGAATCAGACGCAGAAAAACAAGCTTGTTATTCGGGTCAGGAACCTTAATTAAATCGTTTACGTTCACAACAGAATTTGTCGGCCCGGTGAACTTCTTTTTGCTTATTGTGATTTGCAGGCCCTGCTCGGCGGGCGAGATAAATGAACCGCCCAGGGTCGAGCCAAGCGACAAATCCACAATCATCCCACGCTTTTTTGCTGCATCTGCGGCTAATTTGAGCGTTTGTGCGTTTACGTCTTCAAAAATGGAAATCTCAACGCCGCCAAAGCCCGCTTTTTTGAATGCCTCAAGCCAGCTTATTATTTCCTGCTCGCCCGGGCTATTGGCATCCCAGTTCCAGCGAATAATCGGTCTAACGGACATCGGCGGATTCTTAAACCCGTCGTAAAGATTATCCGCGGACAAAAGCGGGGAAACGAGAAACAACGAGAGAATTAGCACGTGATATACACGGCGTTTTATCATTCTACTGTCATCGCAAATCATTTACTATCTTCCTCTTGAATGTTATTGAGTTCCATACCGAATCTGTCTAACTTTTTATGCCCCTCGTCATACTGGGAATATGCGTTATGAAGGTGCTTGCCGAGAACATCCCAGATGGCCGTGTAATCGGCAAAGGAAGCGTTGAGTTTTTTGAGGTTTTGGCGGATTTCGGCAGCTTGTTTTTCGATTTGCAGTCCGTGAAGCCCCATCACGACAGTCATCAGATACGCGTAAAGCAGATTAGGCGAAACAGGGATGACTTTTTTATTAAGCGAATACTGGAGAATATCCTTAGCGTCATCAGGATACTTGATAATCGCCTCGTAATAGACGTTTTCGGCGGGAATATACATAAGGGCAAAATCAAGAGTGCCCTCGGCGGGCCTGATATAACTTGCCGCGATTTTATCGATGTGCTTGATTATGTCGTTGTGAAACTGTTTTCGCAGACGAATCCGCTCATCATCCTTCTCGGCCTTGAGCAGCAGTTCAAAACTCGAAAGTGGAAATTTGGCATCGATTGGGGCGTTATAACCGGCCAAGTGAATCAGGGCATCGACCTTCTGACTATCCCTGAAGGAGTATTGAAGCTCGAAACTATCCTTCGGCAGAATTTGCGCAAGCAGGTTCTCAAGCGACCATTCGCCGAGGCCGCCGCGAAGCTTCGGGCTTGCGAGGATTTCCTGAAGACGCTTTACGTCGTCGCCGACTTTCTGCATCTGCGTGCTGGCGGTAATTAACTGACCGATTTGATTGTTGAGCTTGCTTAGCGTGTCCGTTGAAGATTGCAGGCCCTGAGTCAATGTGGATTGACCTTTTTGAAGAGAATCCTGAATGTTGTTTCGGGTGGAATCAGCCGACTTCAGAATAGAATCGAGCTGCTGTTGAAGTGACGTTACAGCAGTTTGCTGCTGGGTGAGTTTGTCCCTGTTTGCAGAACTGGTGCTGAACTGGTGAATTAGAACTATCGCCAGCAGAACAGCCACTATAACCAGCAGAATCGTTTCCATAATAAAGCCCTTAATAGAACCGGGGTATTATAGAACCTTTGAGGAGATTCGTCAAAGCAGACGATTGGATTACTGCTTCCACAGGAATGACAAACCTGACCCGTCCCGATTGGTTTATGCGGCGGCAGGTTCGGAGCTGTAATGGTCGAAGTTGACGGATATTTTCTTGCTGATGCCCTGCGTCTGCATAGTCACGCCGTAAAGCATATCCGTAACGCTCATCGTTCGCTTGGAGTGCGTGATTATGACGAACTGGGATTCCTTCTGGAATTCCCTGACAATGGCGTCAAAACGCTCGTTGTTGGCCTCATCGAGGGCGGCGTCAACTTCGTCTAAGAAACAGAACGGGGACGGTTTTGCCTTGAAGACGGAGAACAATAGCGCGATGGCGGTCATTGCCTTTTCGCCGCCGGATAATAGCGAGATGCTCCGTGTTTCTTTGCCGGGGGGTTTCGCGACTATTTCGATGCCCGCGTCAAGAACATCCATATCGGGGGCTTCTTCGAGAATGATGTCGGCCTTGCCGCCGCCGAAGAGTTTGCGGAAAATCTGCTGGAAATGACCGCGGACAAGCTCGAACGTCTCAAGGAACTTTTCCCTGCTGACCTTGTTGAGACGGTTGATTAACTGCTGCAGCTGCCCCTTGCTGGAATTGAGGTCCTCGACCTGCGTCGAAAGGAAGCTATGCCTCTGTTCGAGGTCCTGCTGTTCCTGGATTGCGTCGAGGTTGACGTTGCCCAGTCGTTCGATTTTGCCTCGCAACTCGGCGATTTCCTCACGCACCTTTTCCCAGTCAACGGCAGTATCCTTATAATTCTGATAGGACTGGAGCAGGTCAAGCTGTAATTCGTCGCGGACCCTTGCGGTAAGGTCTTGCTGTCGTACTTCAAGCTGGCCAAGTTCGATTTTAACCTCATTTATCTGCTGCTCAATCTGGCTTTGCACGGTGCGTTTCTCTCGCAGCGTCTGCTCATTACTTTTTTGCTCGGCAAGAAGCTCCTCGATTTGCTTGTGCAACTGGGAGCTGCTTTGCTGCTTCTGGTCTTTCTCGCTGAACAGCTCGGAGACAGCCGATTCGGAAGCGAGGATGTCGCTCTGGGCTGATAGTGCCTGGTCGGCGCAGCCTTTGATTTCGGATTCCGCAGCCGCAACAGCCCCTGCGTTGGCAGCAAGCTGGGTCTGGAGCGACTGGATTGTCTGAATAAGTGACTGGCGGTGTTCGGATATCTGGCCAAGAGATACCTTGAGATTGGTCAGCTTGTCAGAAAGTGTCTGCTGATTCGCCTTGAGATTCGAGTAATCGCCCTGAAGCTGGTTGATTCGGGCGTTACGCTGGCTGTTGACGGTCTCAAGTTCCTGGAGCTTTTGTTTTGACTCGTATTCCTTCTGGACGGACTGAGCAATTTGGTTTTCGAGCTGATCAATTTCGCCCGTGATGAGGGGCTGCTCTTCCCTGAGCCGTTTTATGCTCTCTTCGAGTGAGGCCAGTTTCGAGTTTATCTGCGTCTTTTCGGTATTCGCCTCGTAAACCGCCGTGCGAAGGTCTTTGCAGAGTTTCGTGAGGTGGTCGCCCGTGCGGATTGACTCGTCAATCTGGTTCTGGAGCGCGTCTATTTCATTAGTGATATTGGTAATAGTATCCTGCAGCTGGCGAAGCCGGCTTTTTCGGGAGATAAGCCCCGCCGCCCTGCCGAGAGGACCAAGCTTGATAAAACCGTCGCCCGCGGCGAACTCGCCTTTGAGAGTAACGAATTTATAATCACGCCCGAGCATTTCGGATAACTGGGCAACCTTATCGATTGAATCGACGATTAAGGTTTTGCCCAACAACGCCCAGACAAGCGACGCGTATTTGGGCTGGTAGTTTACGAACTCAACAAGACGCCCCTTCACGCCCGACAGCGTCGAGAGGTCATCGGTATTCACAAACGGCTCGATTTTATCTGCGCTTATGAAATGAACCCGGCCATCGAGTTTATCGACGGCGTCTTTACCCGCCAGCAACTTTTCGGTCGAGGCAATAACCACAGCATCGGTCTTGTCTTCAAGGGCCGCCTCAACCGCTGCGGCGTAATCAATATGAGCGGTGATAATATCTGCAAGGATGCCTTCGACATAATCGAACTGCGACTGGTTTTCGAGTATGCGTTTTGCCCCCGCCTTGACGCCTTCCCGGCGGTTTTCCATATCTGTCAAAACGGCAAGCTCACTCGCCAGTGCGCTTCTGGCTTCCTTGCTGTTTGCCAAGCGTTTTTTGTCCGCCTCGGCGCGAGTGATACAGGTATCGGATTCCTTGCGCTTGTTGTCGAGGTTTTTCGTCAGATCGGACAAGACATTTTCAATATCGTTCAATCTCGCCTCGCATTGTGCCTTTTCAGTCAGGAGTTTTTCAAGCTCTGCGCCTGCTACCTGGGCGCGACCTGCAAGGCGGTCTTTTTGAGAAGAAAGATTGGTGCGATATACGGATATGCTTTGAAGCTCATTGTGAAGCTGGGCTGTATGCCGGACAATATCAATTATGCCTGATTTCTCGTCTTCAAGTTCTGCTTCGAGCGAAGAGCACTGGGCATTGATATCGGTGATTTCCCGGCTGGTTTGTTCGACGTCGAGATTGCACTGCTCGAATGATTTTTCGTTTTCCTGCTGCTTTGCCTGATATTTTTCGAGGTCGATTGTGAACTCATTTTTTTGTTCGGCGAGCTGTTGTGCCCTCGTTACCGCGGCGGCCTTTCTCTGCTCAAGCTCTTTAATCCTGGTTCGCAGGAATTCTATCCGCTGCATCTGCTGCTCGATTTTGCTCTGCACCGCCACAAGCGAATTATCGGTGTGATTGATGCTGTTTTCCGTATCGATTATCTGCTGGCCTATCTGGCTAAGCAGGGTATCGTGTCTTGCCACGTCAGCGGCAACTACGGCAAAATTCTTTTCCGCTTCATCGAGCGCGGCTTTCTTCTGGGCCGCGGTCTTGTAAATTTTATCGAATTCCGCCAGCGAGTAGTTGACCTGAAGCTCTTTTAGCCGTTGAGTGTATTGAACATAGCTGCGGGCTTTGCCCGCGGCGAGCTTGACGCTTCTCAATCGGCTCGCGACCTCGCTGACAATGTCGGCAAGACGAAGAAGATTCTGCTCGGTGCGTTCGAGCTTGCGAAGGGCCTCTTCCTTGTGCGCCTTGTATTTGCTTATGCCCGCCGCCTCTTCGAATATCACTCGTCTCTCGACGGAAGACGCACTAAGAAGACGCTCGACCTGTCCCTGCTCGATAATCGAATACGCCCTGACGGCGACGCCGGTATCCATAAACAATTCGCGGACGTCTTTTAGTCGGCAGAGTTTGTTATTGATTCTGTATTCGCTTTCGCCGCTCTGATATATGCGCCGGGTAACCTGGACCTCGTCGGCATCGATGGGCAGTCGGCCCGACTCGGTCCCGGCGGTATTGGAAAGGAACAAGCTGACTTCCGCGCAACCGGCGGGCTTTCTGCTGGCGTTGCCGCTGAAGATAACATCCGTCATTCGTCCGCTGCGCAAACTCTTTGCGCTTTGTTCGCCGAATACCCATTTTACAGCGTCAACAACGTTGCTTTTGCCGCAGCCATTGGGACCGACAATGCCGGTTACCGCCGCTGAAAATACGAATTCCGTTTTATCTGCAAAACTTTTGAAGCCGTCGAGGATAACTTTTTCAAGTCGCATTTATTAATCCTTAATAATCAGGCAAAACCACGGTCGGAAGAGATAATAGTCAAAGGGTGACGAAAGCCCTCCTGCCAATATTCTTCTGCCGCAAACACGAAGAAGCTCAAAGCCATAAAGTCCTATAATTATACAATCATTATTATTACCACACCAGTTCCGTCCTGGCGACACAGTCCGATATTCTTCGCCTTTAATTATAAACTTTCAATTCAGTTCCTATGTTTTGTTCTAACATTATCGGTCGAAGAGTCGCTATTTCTTTATAATTGGCATGTTTTTCGGGAATGGGCCTGCGTAAAATTCCGCTTGAACGGCGCCGGAGTCGACCATCTTGTTAAGAAGTCCAACAAGAGTAGAATAGGGAACGCCAAGTCCCGGCCCACCTTCAGCAGTCGGGGTCAACGGCTCTCGGCACAATGTCTCAATGATATCAGCAATATCCAGCGAGCTTTTCAACTGGATAATTGTATCTTTCCGTTTGGGGTGCCTTCGGATTATCGTGGCATATTTTTCGCCGGCAGGAACATTTATGGTAATAGTCCCGTCAGGTGTCTCAATGAAAGTATTACTCCGGCAGTATATCGGGGCGCCGAAGATTGCGATGCAGGCCTGGTCCCGACGAGAAATCAGGATTGCAGGTTTTCCCGCCTCTGTTATCTGGTCAAGGTAAAAACTGTTGGCTATCAACCTTCGGGAGACGGAGGTGTCTTTCAGGCGAAGAAGTTTATCATAGGCAATGAGGCGGGCAGTTAAATTATCGTCCCGCAGCAGCGAACGAAACATTGAGGTGGCATCCTGTCCGGCAGAGACATTGACAAGGGCATTAATCGCCTCTATACGGTAGGGTGAGTTTTTATCGGTGGCCATACCCCAGAGGGCTTCCTTGCCTCTCTGGTCGCCGAGGTTGAACATGCAGCGCGCGGCGCGGAGGCGGACTTCAGGGTCGGACGAATTTAGCAGTGCCGCCAGTTTCGGGACTGCGATGTTACCCATGGCTTCGAGAGCTATTTCACTTGGATTTTTATCCTTAGAGCCGGCGAGTTTCTCTATGTTAGTCATTAACCTTTTGGCTGTAAGTTCAGGCGAATCAAAAAGATGTGTAGCCCTTACGAGTTGAATGAATCTGCCTTTTGCGTCTATGTATTTTGTCGGGATTCGCAGTTCGATATTGCCCGGCGTAAGCGCCATGGCGGTTTCGTAGCCGAATCGTTCGTTTATACGATTCCGGATTTGGCTTACAACGCGGTAATCAGGCACGCGAAGGGCAAGATTGACTTTGTATTCCTCGATTACGGAGCCGCCGCCCAGAACGTAGCCAACTCTCTGGTCCTGTGAATCAGAAACCGTGGAATCGACAAATACCGGGCCTTCGGCAGTAGCAAGGGGCTTGATGCTTGTGCTGCCCTGTTGTGTGTCGAAAAGGTTGGTGCCGTAGAGCCAGCCGCCTTCGAGAGAGGTTGTTTGTGTGCCGGGCAACGCGGTAACTCTGAGGTCAAACCGCTGATTTTTTGAAGCGGCGGGCGGAATCGTACCCTCGACAACTACAACGGCAGTATCCGGGCTGTTGATAAGCGCATCAACATCGACTTTGGCGCCGCCAAGCCGCTGGAGGATGTATTTTTTCAGATTCTCCCTTATCTGTGGAGGACACTCAGACGAACCCGTACCGTTAAGCCCCCCAACCAGGGCATAATTGCTTACCGGTATCACGTTGGAAGCGAATATTTCCGCATACATACCGATAGTATCGTTTACCGCGTTACTGTCGGCTGCCTTGGGGTTTTTAGCGGTCTTGCCACCGGCACAGCCGAAAGTTGCCGCAAGAAACGCTAAAGTTACACACCACAATGTTTTGCGAAGATAATTTTTCATAAACAAAACACATCTCCCGTATTAGTTTGGCTGCCCCTGCCGAGGCAAAATACTAAACAGTTTTTTAAAACTCGTCAATGGATTTATCGGCCAAAAGCCGCCGGATACACCATTTAATCACATAATACGCAACAGGCAGCTATGAATTCCTTGACCCTGAGAAGGTTTGTCTGTGCCTGCCTGCCGCTTTGAACCTCTTTGGCCGGCAGGGCAGCGGTAGCCGCGTTGAGCATGGCATTATATGTCCGTTTCACCACTGCTTCATAAAGCCCCCCTGCTATCAGGTGCTCCATTCCCGCAGGGTTTCATTTGCGATGCGAAGGTGTTTTTTCAACATCCGGTTTCATAATGCGCTTTATTTCCCTCTCGAAATCGCTCAGTCGCAAGAAAAAACGGACTATTCACCGATTATCTGGCAGATGACCTGTCGGCTGCGTGAGCGGGTATCGAAGTCAATAAGGATGATTTGCTGCCATGTGCCGAGGGTAAGTTTGCCATCTACAATTGGGACAGTCAGAGAAGGGCCAAGCAGCGATGCGCAAACGTGTGAATGCCCGTTGTCGTCGTGCCAGGTCTCCTCGTGCTCATAACGGGCGTTCTTAGGGGCGATTTTTTCAAATGCCGCTTTAATATCATGGTTAACCAGCCCCGGCTCATATTCGGTAGTTGTAATCGCGGCGGTTGAACCAACGACGAAGAACGTCGCTGTCCCAGCCGAGACGCCTGATTCAGCAACTGCCTTTACCGCCTGCGGGGTTAAATCGAGGACCTCGCTGTTGCCGTTCGTGCTGACCTGGATTTTTTTTGTTACGACCATTTGGTCATAAGATAATTGATGTCGGCAATCGAGGCAAGCAGAGAATGTACGCCGGAAAAATCAATCTGGTTAGTTTACGGGAATCCCAGCCCAGGAGAAGGACATTAGGCAACCTGGGCTGGTCTCGGAAAGATGGAACCGCGGGTTCCGGCCCTGCGTAGCCCATCAACATATTACCGCCCGTTTCGCCGGCTGGCAGCATTTGAGCGTTGAAAAAACAGGCAGATGAACTTATAATCTAATCGTCTGGGATGGTTTTCCCTGTATGGTTTTATTAATCAGGAAAGTTTGAAAACTTGTGTTTGACGCATTAACGCAAAAATTCGGGTCGGTGTTCAAGGCGATTTCGGGCAGGGGCAGGATAACCGAGGCCAACGTTTCGGACGCGGTGCGCGATGTTCGCAAGGCGCTATTGGAAGCCGACGTCAATTACCAGGTCGTCAAACAATTCTGCAAGGACGTTACCCAGGCAGCCGTAGGCGCCGAGGTTATCAAATCACTGCACCCCGGACAGGTCTTCGTCAAAATAGTCAACGATGAGCTGACAAAGCTGATGGGGCCTGTGGATACGCAGATTTATTATGTCTCGCCCGGGCCTACGCTGATACTTTTGGCGGGTCTTCAGGGCTGCGGCAAAACGACTACCGCCGCGAAGCTGGCAAAATATATTATGGATAAAGGCAAAAAGCCGATGCTTGTTGCCGACGATTTGCAGAGACCTGCCGCTATCGACCAGCTAATCACACTCGGCCAGCAGTTAAATATCCCGGTTTACAGCGAGCAAAGCCATGACGCGGTAAAGGTCGCGAAAAACGCCGTCCAGCACGCAAAAACAACCGGCGTTGACGTTGTGATATTGGATACCGCCGGCCGGCTGCATGTTGACGAAGAAATGATGACGCAGATAAGCGACATCGCAAAGGCAATCCAACCGCATCAGATTTACCTTGTTTGCGACGCGATGACAGGCCAGGACGCGGTCAATTCCGCCAAGGAATTCAACACTCGCTTAGAGCTTGACGGCGTCATACTGACCAAATTAGACGGCGACGCAAGAGGCGGCGCGGCGCTCAGCGTAAAAGCGGTTACAGGCAAACCTATAAAATTCATAGGCGTAGGCGAAAAGCTCGAAAAGCTCGAAGAATTCCACCCCGACCGGATGGCAAGCAGAATCCTCGGTATGGGCGATATCGTCTCGCTCGTCGAGAAGGCACATGAACAATTCGACGCCGAGGAAGCCGCTAAATTACAGGAAAAAATGGCCAAGGGCAGTTTCGGCTTCGATGATTTCCTCCAGCAAATGCAGGCAGTCAAAAAAATGGGGGGAATGAAAGACCTGATGAAAATGATGCCCGGCGCCTCGGAACTGGGCGATATGGATTTCGACGAGAACGAGCTTAAAAAAATGGAGGGAATCGTTTATTCGATGACACTCCAGGAACGCCAGGACCCGGACGTTATCGATTCGTCGAGACGCAGAAGGATTGCCGCCGGCTCGGGTACACAGCCGCACGACGTATCAGGACTGGTAAAACAGTTTGTGCGAAGCAGGGATATGCTCAAGACGCTTTCGGGAGGGAAAATGGCGGGCCTAAAGGCGCTGTTTTCGGGCGGCTTCAATCTCGAATCGATGAGCCAGGCGATGGCGTCAGGCAAAAAAATCAAACAACGCTCCAGAAGAAAGCAAGTCATAATCCGCAAAGGCAAAAGAATACGGCGGTAACCCAGAACATCTCAATCAACCAGTATCTTGATAAGCTGGCGCAATTTGTAGGCAATGAGTACGGCCGAATCGTGCGCGAGCAATTCAAAGATAACGAAGGGATAAGCGAACTCGGTATGTTGGCAAGCCCAACGGCGGAGGAATTGGAACAATTACGCCGGGCGGTGGCGATTATGACCGCACAGGAAAAGCAAAACGCCGCGAATCTCACCGACGACCAGGTGCGTAAAATCGCCGACGACGCAAAAGTTGACCCCGCCCTGTTCGCCATTTTCATCAACGGCTACGCCCTGCACCGCAGAAGTCCTCGATAATTAACGGCTTTTAGCGGTTTTTAGGCCAAAAAAGACGTTGCCGTCTGGGTTTAATTTTGCTATACTCCTGAGCTTTAACAGCTAACGTGTCTCGCGGTCAATTTGTATGGCCAAAGCGGGAATTGATTATAAACGTAATTGAAAAGGAGAAGTAAATGTCAGTAAAAATCAGAATGTCGCGGCAGGGAAGGCGGCACAGGCCGTTTTTCCGGATTAACGTGATAGACAGCCGGACGCCGCGCAACGGCAGCATCATCGAGAAATTAGGGCATTACGACCCGCTCGAAAAAGCAACCGATAAGCAGTTAGTTCTGGATCTTGAACGAGTCAAGTTCTGGCTCGATAAAGGTGCGGTACCTTCGGACTCGGTATCAGAGATACTGCTCCGCAAGGGTATCAAGCATAAATACGCGGCAGAAAAGAAAACACGCCGGGCATTAGCGAGAAAACGGGCAAGGGCGGCCGGTTTGCCGTTCCTGAAATCGGAACGCAAGACCGAAGAAAAGCCGGCAAAAGGCGCGGGTTCGACCCCTTCGGCAAGCCCACAGCAGGCAGCGCCGGAAGCCGAAAAGAAATAACGGCCGGAAGGCACAGGCGGTAAAATAAAATTACAAACCGAACCCCCGGCCAAAAGCCGGGGGCTTTCGTATCAGGATGCCGACAATGCGGATTGATGTTTTAACGCTGTTTCCGGAGATGTTCGAGTCGCCGCTGAGCCACTCAATACTCAAACGGGCAAAAGAAGCGGGCGTCGTCGATATCGTCCTGACCAATATTCGGGATTTCTCCAAAGACAAGCACAAGAAAGTTGACGACCGGCCATACGGTGGCGGGCCGGGAATGGTGATGATGTGCCAGCCGGTGTTCGATTGTTTTGAGCAGGTCGAAAAATTGTCGCCCGACAAATCCCGCGTAATCCTGCTAACCCCACAGGGTAAGCCCTTCACGCAAAAATTAGCCGCCGAACTTGCCGGCGAAAAACGGCTCATCTTCATCGCAGGCCATTACGAGGGGTTCGACGAACGAATCAGAACGGGCTTAAACGCTGAGCAAATCTCAATCGGCGACTACGTGCTCTCAGGGGGAGAGCTGGCCGCGATGGTCATCATCGACGCGGTGGTTCGCCTGCTGCCCGGTGCCTTAGGGGATGAGGGTTCAGCGGAAGATGAGACATTCAGTGAAGTTGCAAACGGCGGCATGGAGTACCCACAATACACAAGACCCGAAACGTTTCAGGGTATGAAGGTGCCTGATATTTTGCTTTCCGGCCATCACGGCGAAATCGAAAAATGGCGCAGGCAACAATCGCTCGAAAGGACTCGACAGAACCGTCCGGATTTGTTAAAAAACCAATAAAGCTAACCCGCCTCGCGTCCTGGCGGACAAAAAATAAAAATGAGGTGAGAAAATGAACGGAAGTAACTTGTCACGTCGAACAATTTTGAAATCGGGCCTATTGCTGTTTGTTGGCGGGTGCGCATCGCAGGCCACCCAAAAAGGGGAAAAAACTATGGGAGCATCAAAATGCAAAATCCCGGTGGGGCTGCAGCTTTGGACTGTGCGAGCCGAATGCGCAAAAGATTTTCCCGGAACCATAGCCAAGGTAGCGAAGATGGGCTATAAGGGCGTGGAATTCGCGGGCTTCTACGAACGCTCGGCAAAGGACGTCCGCAAAATGCTTGACGACAACGGATTGCTTTGCTTCGGCTCACATACAGCGATTGATTTGCTCTCAAACGAAAAGCTTGCGGCGACAATGGAATTTAACCGGACAATCGGCAACAAGTTCGTCATTGTGCCCTGGCTGGACAGAAAGCAGCTCAAGACAAAAGAGGACTGGCTGGCAAAGGCCAAAACCTTCAACGAATTAGCGGACAAGACAAGAAGTGAAGGCGTCCACATCGGCTATCACTCCCACCAAGGGGATTTTTTGCCGATTGACGGCGAGACGCCCTGGGACATTCTTTTCGGCAACACCTCAAAAGAAGTTTGTATGCAACTCGACACGGGCAACTGCATGCAGGGTGGCGGCGATCCTGTCGCTATTCTGAAAAAGTATCCGGGACGCTCACTTACGATTCACCTTAAGGAATACTCTGCAACCAACAAAAAAGCCCTCATCGGTGAGGGCGACGTAAAGTGGAAAGAGGTCTTTGAGGTCTGCGAAACAACAGGCGGCACACAGTATTATATAATCGAAGAAGAATCCGGGGCGTATCCGCCGCTGGAAAGCGCAGAGCAGTCGCTGAAAAACTTCAAAAAAGTTCACGGCTAAAACACACTAAAAAAATAGAACCGAAGGCAGCGGGACTTTTTAACAAGTCCCGCTGTCTTAAACTATTAACACAGCAATCGGTCGTATCCCCTTTCACATCGGTCTCCCTAGGCATTTGGGCATTGCACATTCAGCAATTTGCCTATTTTCATACTATCCACAAAAAAGTAGGGTGATGAGGTGCCCTCATCAATGTGGCAGTAATGCTGTATATTAAAGGGGCGGCGAATTCGGTTGTTGACCAAAATTACAACCCAAGGCGCTCGGAGCGATGACAATGGGAGAAAAAGATGCCGAACGCCGCTCCAATTATTAAACTAATCCCACCCCGTAAGGGTCTGTAAAATTGCCCCAGCAAATTACCGATAGGGGGTATTTTTTTGAGAAAAAACGCTTGTTATCCCCGCGAAAACGGTTATAATCGCTGGTTTTCGGGGCGGGCGTAATTTGCTCGCAGAAGACCCAGCCCGGCTGGTTTTGTCGTAAGTTTAGTCAGTATCAGGAGTTACAAAGTGGATACAGCATTACTCGACAAGGTTGAAAGCAAATGCCTGAAGAAGGATATTCCGCATTTTGAAATCGGGGACATAGTTGACGTCCATTGCAGAATCAAAGAAGGCGACAAGGAACGTATCGGCATCTTTTCGGGCACAGTCATCGCCCGCAAAGGCCGGGGCATCAGTTCGACCTTCACGGTCCGCAGAATCGTCGCGGGCGAAGGCGTCGAAAGGATATTCCCGTTGCACTCGCCCAATATCGTCGATATCAAGGCGACTCGAAGCGGCAAGACCAGAAGAGCGAAACTGTATTACCTCCGCGAGCGAACTGGTAAGTCAACCAAGCTCGTCCAGGAACACAGCGAACATACTGTGGTCAGCTAATTAACTGCGGATTTTAGATTTCCGCCGTTAGGCGTCCCTTTCGGGAGGATTGCAGATTTTTGTTTGGATTAATTTTCAACAGAAACAAGCTGTTTTCGGATATTAAGTTGCTCGGCAAATGGGGGGAGCGGCAATGCGAGAAATTCCTCAAACGAAAAGGCCTCAAAACCCTTACGCGCAACTACGCCTGCAAGGCCGGTGAAATCGACCTGATTATGGTGGATAGCGACCGGTCGATTGTCTTTGTCGAGGTCAAAACCAGAGCCGATGAGGAATTTACCCCGACCGAATCGGTAATCACAAAGCCGAAGATGGACAGGATGACAAGGACTGCACGTTATTTTATCTCAACCAACGAAATCGAGAATCGGCCATATCGCTTCGACATTGTTACCATAACACTCGGCCAACGCGGCCCAGCCGAATTCCGCCATTACAAAAACGCCTTCGTAAGATAGATATATGAACCTGATAGATGCACATTGTCATTTGACGTATGAGCCGTTTGCGGATATCGACGCTGTCCTCAAGCGAAGTACCAACGCCGGCGTTACAGGTTGGATAACTATTGGAACAGATTTAGCAGACAGCCAAAAAGCGGTGGAACTGGCAGGCCGGTTTGAAAATATGTCCGCAGCCGTGGCTATTCACCCCCACAACGCCAAAACTGCGGACCAGACAACAATCGCCCAGATTAAAGGCCTTGCACAAAACAAAAAAGTCGTCGCAATCGGCGAAACGGGGCTGGACTTGCATTACGATTTTTCTACGCCCCAGCAACAGCAGGATAGTTTCACTCAGCACCTTGAAATCGCAAAAGAATTGAACCTGCCGGTTGTGATTCATTCGCGGGAAGCGTTTGATGAAACGATGGAGATTCTTGAAGCAAATGAATCAGGCCTGAAGGGAGTGGTTTTCCATTGCTACTCAGGCGACGTCCGCCAAGCGAAAATTATTTTGGACAAGGGCTGGTATATCTCGCTGACGGGGGTGGTAACATTCAAAAACGCCGAGACAACCCGCAAGGTCGCAAAATACGTTCCGCTCGACCGGCTGATGATTGAGACGGACGCCCCCTACTTATCGCCTGAGCCGATGCGAAAACAGAAGGTCAACGAGCCGGCGCTGCTCATCCACACAGCAAAGTTTGTAGCGGCGCTAAGGGGAGTGGAATTGGCCAAATTCACTGAGGCGGTTATAACCACGACAAAGCAGTTTTTCGCCATTCCTGTTTAAGATGAAAGCAAAAAATCTTCACGAATGGGATTTGTCCTGCAAAGAAGCGATAGAGATACAGCGCCGTTTGGCCTCACAGGTGTGTTTTATCGCAATGAAGAAAAAGCCGACGATAGTCGCCGGTCTGGATTGCGCGTTCAGCAGCAATGGCAAAAGGATATTCGCCACGGTCGTCGTGATTGACCTGTCTGATTTTTCAATTATTGAGACAACAACAGCCAGCCGTAAGGTTGATTTCCCGTACATACCGGGTTTGCTATCGTTTCGAGAAGCACCGGCGTGCATTGACGCCGTCGAGAAACTAAAAACAAATCCGGATGTTTTCGTCGTCGATGGTCAGGGTATCGCGCATCCTCGTCGACTGGGAATCGCCTCACACATAGGTTTGCTTATTGATAAACCAACGATTGGCTGCGCAAAAAGCCGGCTAATCGGAACATTCGACGAACCGGGAAGTAAAAAAGGCAGCCATAACCCGCTTATGGATTCAGGTGAGAAGATTGGCGAGGTTTTGCGAACGCGAACAGACGTCAAGCCGGTATATGTTTCAGTCGGACACAAATGCACACTCGACGACGCAATAAGTATTGTTCTGGAATGCACGACAAAATACCGATTGCCTGAGCCGAGCCGGTTGGCGCATCAATTAGTAGGGCAAGCAAAACTCGGTTAGAGTCAGTGTGTGCGAGTAAGGTGCAGAATAAGCTCTTGCATATCTGGATATTTGGCGAGCAGCATCTCCCTGTCGCCCATCTCGAAGTCGGCCTCGTTAAAACCGGGAGCAACGGAGCAGCCCATCAGCGAAAACTTCCCGCCGGGCTGGATAAATGCCCCCTGCCATGTTCCTTTGGGGACGAGAACCTGAACTTTTTGTTCGTTTAAGATGTTGTGGCCAAGGGTGATAATTTCGCTTGAGCCGTCAGGATGCAATTGCAGCATCGTTACGGGGTTCCCCAGATAAAAATGGAACATCTCATCGCACTTCAGCCGATGCATCAGCGAAACGGTTCTGGCGGTAAGCAGGTAGAGAATAACGGTGCTGATATTGCGGTCGCCCGATAAGCCAGCAGGCAAAATTTCTTTTTTCAGCACCTCCGCGGCACGGTAGGTTTCGATAAAGAACCCGCCTTCCTGCTGCAATGGCTGCATCTTAAAATGCTTTATTATCTGCTCGGCTGTCATAAATCAGTTTCAGGCACTTGCAGGGTTGCTATCTATTTATCTTCGATAGTAGCGCTGATAACCAGAAAGTATGCTTCGTCACCATTTTGGGCGCTGCCAGCTATTATCGGCTTACCGGAATCAAGGCGGATTTCACCTTCGAGTTTTCTGGCAAAGGTACTCGGGAGAGAATCTGTCTGAGATACACGATCGAATCCGCTCTGTTCAAACTTATACGACAAGGTTATTCCTCCATCGGAAGAAACAAATGGCTGAACGGCAAACTCCATACCCATATTGTACACCTGATAACTTGTTGCAGAACCAACCTTAATTTGTTGGTAACACGATACTTTCGCTGTCTTAAAATTTTGTGCGGCCAGTTTTGTGCCCGCCGTAACTTTCGCGGTCCCCTTATTGAGTGCCGCCTGCAGTTTTTCCATTGAAACCGATTCGCCTTTTGGACCACGGGGAGTCATAACAAGCTGTTCGGCACTATGAAGATTTACCTCTATGACGGAAGCATCAATCGACACAGCGGCCTTGTCGTATGGGTTTGCGACTTTTTGTTGCGCGTCTGTCTCCTGTTTATCAGCGGCGCGGGATTCCATGTTGCACAGAACCAGCAAAACCGCCAGGATTACCATATTTCCCTTTGTGATTTTGCCCATCTGTTTCCCCTTTCAAAAAATTAAATTTTTATCCCCCATTATTTTTTCGATACGACTTTCGCGGATTTGATAATTACCGGCTCAACGGGAACATTCTGGTGCATATCTTTTATACCCGTCTCGACCTTGGCGATTGCATCGACGACGTCCATACCCTCTACGACCTGTCCAAAGACGGCGTAGCCTAATTTATCAAGATTGGCGTTGTCAACGTGGTTGATATAAAACTGGGAGGTAGCGCTGTTTGGGTCGTTTAACCTTGCCATCGCGATTGCCCCGCGTTTATTCTTGAGACCGTTTTTGGCTTCATTAACAATCGGCGGACGGGTGGGTTTTTGCTTCATATCAGGGGTAAAGCCGCCGCCCTGAATCATAAAATTGGGTATGACCCTGTGGAATATCGTGCCGTCGTAGAATCCATCCTGAACATATTGCAGGAAATTGGTGGCCGTTACCGGGGCAGCCGTTTCGTTGACTTCAATTACTATTGCGCCTTTTGTGGTTTCCAGTTTCACCATTTTTAGCCCCTTAAGATTACCTTTTTCTGACCGGCAGCCGAACGCCAAAAATACCAAAGCAGCCGCAACAATAAACAGATAAACGCCTGAGTTTCTGTATTTCATATAGCACCATCAAATCCTAATCAACAATAAAAAATCATTCCCATTTATGCTGTTTCATAGATTCGAGAATCATAGCAGCGCATTCCATCGCCGCAAGGCCTTCTTCGGCGACAACTTCAGGCCGAAGCGTTTTGTCGGCGACCGCCCGCAGAAACGCCTCCTGCTCAAGACGAAGCGGCTCTTTGTCGTCAACGTCAAGAGTTTCGCGGTGCAGAAGGTCCTGCCAGCCGCCGGTAAGCAAAGCGAATGTCCCCGCTTTTTTGAGTTGCCTGATTTTCTCGACAAGGTCTATATTCGG
This sequence comes from uncultured Phycisphaerales bacterium, assembly GCA_903857265.1. GTDB lineage: Bacteria > Planctomycetota > Phycisphaerae > Sedimentisphaerales > Anaerobacaceae > Fen-1362. The sequence continues at coordinate 69,379 of CAIODZ010000042.1, read as the reverse complement.
CGCGGCCTTGATTACCACGCCCGTCTTTTTGAAATAATCGACGCTGAGATACGCCTGCTTGCTGAAAACACGCACTTTGCGTTCGGTCTTCAAAGCGAGCCGCGACGCGGTTACATTTGCGACACAGCCGTTTTCAAACACGATTCTGGCGTTGCAAATATCCTCGTTAACCGGGTCAATAACACCTATCCCAACGGCGTCAACTTTAACGACCTTGCTCGCGGCAAGCGACAGAATGATATCGATGTCGTGAATCATAATATCAAGAACAACGCCGATATCGGTTGAGCGAAAAGGATATGGGCTTATTCTCGCCGCCTCAATAAATTTCGGCTCGATTTGCAGCCGTTTCATCGCCTGAACAACAGGATTGCATCGCTCGGAATGGCCTACCGCGACAAGACAGCCGGTCTTCTTGGCAAGTGCGACAATATCTCTCGCCTGATTAACGTCGGCTGCCAGAGGTTTTTCGATAAGAACCGCGATACCCGCCTCAATCAGCGGCTTTGCCAGTGCAAAATGCTCGGTGGTCGGAGCAGAGATTGTTACCGCATCGACCTTGCCAATCAATTCCGTAACATTCTGGGCTGATTCACAACGGTGTTTTTTAGCTAAGCGTTTCGCCTTGTCGGCATCGACATCGACAATGGCAACAAGATTGCTCTGGGGCAGTTCTGAGTAAACGCGGGCGTGAATTTCACCCATTTTGCCTGCGCCAACGACTGCGGTTCGTAATTTATCCATATCAATCCCTTTAATGGCCAAGCGAGTATGCTATGAAAAAGGACTCTCCTGACCCCTTTTTCGCTACCTGAATTTTTCGAGATACCTGCCGTAGCGATGCTCGCTGCTTTTTAGAATGGCGTCAACCATATCGCGGACGTTCTCGTCGAGGCCGGCTTCCTCGGCCATTTCCTTCGCCTTATGCAGCAATGGCTTTTTGTCATCGCGGTAGAGATGCTTATAAGCATCCTGAATCGCCTTCTGTTGTTTCTCATTCAGCCCGGCGCGTTTGAGGCCTCGCTTATTGACGCCTCGGACTTCAGGCGGATAGTGTCCGCTGACAATCAAAAAGGGCGGAATATCCTTGTTAATCCCCGCAATAGCGGCGGCGTAACACCATCTGCCGACGGTAGTAAACTGGTGAATCAGGACCACCCCTGAAAGCCATACGCCCGTCTCGATTTTACAGTGGCCGCTTATTTGTGTGAAGTTGCTTAGGACAATTTTATCTTCAATGACACAATCGTGGCCTATATGCACGCCAACCATAATCAGATTGGAGTTGCCTATTTTGGTGATAGCGTCGTGGTGCATACTCGGATGAATAGTAACCTGTTCGCGAATTGTGTTGTCGTCGCCTATTACCAGGCCGCCGATTTTGGCGTCGGGGCCAAGATTGAGTATCTGGGGCTGGCCTCCTATCACGCAATTGGGAAACAGCTGATTACGTTTTCCGATGCGGACGTTTTTGCCGATGACGACATTGGCTTGGAGAATTGTCCCTTCGCCGATAACCGCGCCGGTGTCCACGAAGCAATGAGGCCCGATTACGACGCCTTCCTGTATAATTGCTCCTTCTTCGATAACCGCTGTTGAGTGAATCTGTTTCATTTTGGCATCCTGCATTTCGATTTTAATATTCTATAATTTATCATTATCCACGAGCATAAACTTGAGTTCACATTCGGCAACAACAACGTCGCCGACCGTTGCCTTGCATTTACAATGGGCGCTTCTCGTATGGCTCTTAACGGCTTCCGCGGTAAGAACAATCTGGTCGCCGGGAACCACGGCCCTGCGAAGCTTTACGCCGTCCATACTCAGCAAGACCGCCAGCTTGCCCGTGTGCTCGAGCCGCTGGGCAAACATCAGGCCCGATATCTGGGCCATCGCCTCCACGACAAGAACGCCCGGCATAATGGGCGTGCCGGGGAAATGCCCCTGGAAAAAATGCTCATTGAAGGTTACGTTTTTTATGCCTTTTATGAATCCGTCGCTTTCAAGCTCGATTACTTTGTCAACCAGCAAAAACGGGTAGCGGTGCGGGAGTATTTTTGTTATTGCGCGGATATCGAGCAGCGCATCGGTGCCGAATTTTGCGGTGCGCTCCTGCCTTTCGGCTGCCTCATAAAGCTTGTGCGCAAGCTGATGATTCAGTGAATGACCGCTTTTATACGAAACTATTCTGCCCTTGATTGCCCTGCCGACCAGAGAAAGGTCGCCTATGAGGTCAACTATTTTATGCCTGACACACTCATCGGGAAACCTGTATGCGTTTTTAATCGGGCCGTCGGAATCAATAACAAGAATGTCCCTCGGCGTAAGATGTGTCCCCATCCCGTGCGACTGGAACTGCCTGGCCTCGACTTCAAGGAGAAACGTCCTGGCGCGGGCAAGATTTTTCTCGAAACCATCAGGGGTCAGGCGACAACTGTAAACTTGCCTGCCGATTCCGGTGTGCCCGCCGTAGTCGAGGTCGTATGTTATATTCAATGTGTCGTCCGCGAATGGCAGCGCGTATATCGAGGCGTCGCCCGATGTTATTAAAATAGGTTCCTGGATTACAAATTCGTGCCGCGGGGCTTCCTGTTCGACGAGGCCCGCCTGGCTCAACACCCGGAAAAACTCCACGGCGCTGCAATCCGGCGCCGGCAGCTCGGGTGCGTCAACTTCGATAGTGAGATTATCTATTTCAAGAGCATAAACAGCGGCCAGGCAATGCTCGATGGTTTCGATGCTGACGGGACCTTTTTTTATGGTGGTTCGGCGGGTTCGTTCGCCGATATTCAAAGCGATGGCCCTGATGCGAACCGGCTCCGCCAAATCGGTGCGGACAAAAACCACGCCTGTTTCAACCGGGGCGGGGCGAAAAACAACCGACGCCTCCTTGCCGCCAAACAAGCCCTTGCCGCTAATGGCTGTCGGAGTTGCTATCGTCTTTTGCAGTTTCAAGTTTTTCCACCCTTGCGCATAATTGTTTGAACTGCTCGATGAGCTTGGGCAGTCGCAAACTGCTGACCATAACCCGCAGCGCGTCTTTGTGCTCGATTGCTGGTGAGCCAAGCATCTGTTTACCCGGCCGGACGCTGTTAGTCACACCTGCCTGTGCGCCGACTATGACGCCCGCGCCTATCTCGATATTGTCCGCAAGACCGACCTGTCCTGCGAGAACCACACCGTCGCCTATTTTACAACTGCCGGATATGCCCACCTGGCTTACTATCAGGCAACACCTGCCAATTATCACGTTATGGGCAACCTGAACGAGGTTATCAATCTTTGTGCCCGCGCCGATTCGCGTCTCACCAAATTTCGCCCTGTCAACGCAGCAGTTTGCGCCTATATCCACATAATCCTCGATAACAACAACGCCGTTATGCGGGATAAGCCGGTGAGCGCCGTCAACGAAAGAATAACCGAAGCCAACGGAACCGATGACGGTGTTGGCCTTAATGATAACGTTATTTCCTATAGTGCAGTTATGATAAACAACAACATTGCAGTCGAGTCGCGTGGCCCGGCCAATTTTGGTGTTCTGGCCAATTTTACAGCCCGCGGCGATAATCGTATCGTCACCGATTTCAACACCACCCTCGACAACCGCAAATGGGCCAATCGAAACATTCTTGCCGATTTTAACACCGGCAGCAACTTTGGCCATCGGGTCCACACCTGGCACAGCTGGCTCCAGTTTCGGCGCAAAAATCTTCAACGCCTCAATCAACGCAGCGTTGACATCTTTCACAATCAACTGGGGTTGCGAAAATTCCTCGATTGCCTTGTTGATTATAACGGCGCCGCAACGGGATTTTTTCAGCTCAGCGAGATGTTTGTCGCCCGCCAGAAAAGTCAACGTTGCCTGGTCGGCGGAACCAACAGGCCCAACCGAACGAACAACGCCTGCCCCTTCGCCGATTAGCTCCGCCCCAAGTCGATTAGCCATTTCTTTGACAGTCAGTTCCATAATACTCTTTTACCGCGGAGACCGCAGAGTTCGCAGAGAAAACAATACAAAAATCTCTGCGGTCTCAGCGATCTCGGCGGTGAATCCTACAGCTAATTCGCGTCAACCTTCGCCATAACCGCGTCGGTAATATCCTCACAGCCGGAGCTATACAAAACCTTGTGCGTGCTGATTACCAGCGTAAGCTCATTCGAATTTGCAGCAGGCAGGTCCGGCTCGCTTTTTTCGAGCACTATGTCGAATCCTTTCTCTTTTGCGACTTCACCGGTTGCCTTGATGACGTCCTTGAAAAGTTGCTCAACGACCGTCTGCTCCCGCACATCCATCTGGCGTTTGAAGTATTCCTGCTTGGCCTGCAAACTCGCCTGCTTGTCGAACACGTCTTTCATACCCGATAAATAATCCGCGCTGCCTTGTTTCAGCATCTTCAACTTGCTTTTGCTGGCGTCTATATCCTTGGACAAACTCTCAAGTTCCGCTTCGATCTTATCTCGCTCGGCGGTCATTTCCTGTCTGTACTTGGTGTTACGCTTGCAATCCTGGAATATCTTGCGGACGCTTACAACGCCTATCTTCAGGCACTTATTATCAGCCGCCCTAACGGCTCCGGCGCTTACAATAAAACCCGACATTATTATTACCAGAACCATAACAACAATTGACTTAAGCTTCATAATTTTCCCTTTCTTATTGATTATCAATCCTTACGCGGCGGATATTCTACAAAAAACCAGATGAATCCGCAAACCCTCTCCTGCTACGATAATTCTGACCTCAGAATAAGGTCCCTACGGAGAAACTGAAGGTCTGGGTCTTGTCGCCGTCGCTTTTCATCAACGGGGCTGCGAGTTCAAACCGCATTGGAACAGGTCCGAACCACTGCGGTATCGTTATCTGGAGACCGGTGCCGGCGCCGACGCGGAAGCCGCCGGTATCGATTTTGCCGCTGTCAACAAAGAACAGCAACGCTATGTTATCGCTGATAAGCGGAACGGCAACTTCGGCATTCGCCAGGACTATCCAGTCGCTGCCGATTGGGTCAACTCGCTGCGGGGTATGTTCAACATTTGTCTGAAGCCCTCTTGTGCTGACGCCGCGATACTGGAAACCGCGGATACCGTAAGGGCCTGTGCCGCCTGCGTAAAACTTCTCAAAAGGAGGCGCATCGCCCAAAGTGGTCGCCCCTAAAAGTTTGGTAGACAAAATGGTCTTTCGCTCAGCTAAATCCTCGTATAACGTAAAATATCTTCTGTAAGTGCCGCTTACAATACCAAATATGTCGTCGCAGGAAACTTGTTCGTAAGATACGTCGAAATTCTGACCCTTTGAAGGATTAAACTTGTTATCGGTAAGGTCCCTGCCCGCGCCGACCCGGATGCCGGCGAGAAGATTTTCGCCTTCAACTTTCTTTATCTCTTCGGGCGCATGGTCACTAACGGCACCAATGTTGATCTGTTCCACGCGAACCCCGATGTTCTCATGCCATTTGTCTCTTTCTCGCTTTTCTAAACCGACAAATCCTTTTAATCTGTCCTCGTCGTAACATTCCCGCAATCTTTGCCATTTCGAGCCGACCACATCCAAACTGATTGGCTTGTCGTTGAGATATGGTTCGGTAAAGCTGACCGAATATGTGCTAAGCTGCGTTCCGGGCTGCAGGGAAATTCGCAAAGTTTGACCGCCGCCTTTGAGGGCTCTGCCCGACACAAAATCGTCCAAACTCTTCGGCCTATCACCGATATCGAAATTTCTCTGCTCATAAGTGAGCTGGCCCATAACGCCGCTGTCGCTGGACACTCCCGCGCCCAGCATAATCATACCGGTCTTACCCTCGATAATACTGACCTGGGCGTCCTTTTTGCCCGGTGTTGCGCCGGACGGCGTGATTGTCGCGCCGTCGCGCTCGGTGAGCACAATCTGCTGGAGGTTTCTCTCGAGTTCGCCCTTGCCGTCTCCGCGGGCAATATCGCCGTTGTACCATTTTCCCGGCTGGAAGTCATACTCGTCGAGCACCCGGCGAACAACTTTGTCTTTGGTCTGCTCATTTCCGGTAATTGTTACCTGCCCTATGCGAAAACGCTCGCACTCTTTTACTGTGTATTCGATAGCGACCGTCTTATCTGAAACAAACTTGATGCCGCGCTCGACCTTTGCGTCAATAAAGCCGGTTCCCCTGTATTGCTTAATAATTTGCCTTGTATCGGTTTCGGCCATCTGCTCGTTGTATGTCTGGCCGTTCAAAAGCGTCATCTGCTCATACAGCTTCTTGCTGTCATATTCCTGGTTGCCGGTAAAAATGGTACTTTCAACCGTGTAAGCAATCCCCTCCTCGATAGCAAAGGTAATGCGTATCTTGCTCTTATCGGCGTTGAACTGACGCTGGGCCTCAATCTTTGCGTTAAGAAATCCCTTCCTCTGATACACACGCTGGAGCTTCGATACATCCTCGACAAGCTCCTCCTCGTTGTAGTATTTCTGGAACAACACCCAGGTTCTGGTGCGGGCCTTGATGGTTTGCTTCAACTGGCGCGACCCGAGGTGTTTATTGCCGCTGAATTTCACATCGTCGATTTTAACTCGCGGCCCCTCCTTGATATCATAAACCAGCTTGCCGGAGGACAATTTCTCCGTATCAAGTGATACCTCGACATACGGAAAACCGCTCTGGCGGTAAAACTCAAGAAGTGTTGTGGCGTAAGTATGCGCCAGGACCGGGTCAAGATAATCCCCGACTTTGAAGCCAAGCTTCTCGATAAGCTTTTTGTCTTTAAACGTTTTATTACCTGTAAAGCCAATTGACCTTACAAGATTCCTCTCGACAACAACAAAGGTCAGCTCGATTTTACCATCAACCGCTTTGGTGTTGTAATAGCAGTATTCAACGCCTTTGGCCTCAGCTATTCGTTTCACGTCTTCAGTCGCAATTGTTGCATTGAAGACCTCGCCTTGTCTTGTGCGAACCTTGGCAAGAATGTCCTGCTCCTTTACGCTGACGTTGCCCTCGACTCGAATCGCCGAAATAACCCGATTGGAATCATTCACATCAGCCGAACGTGCCGGTTGCGTCAAATTGGAATCATTCGCATCAGCCAAACGCGCCGGTTGCGTCAAATTGGAATCATTCACATCAGCCGAACTCGCCGGCTGCGTTAAATTGGAATCATTCGCATCAGCCAAACTCACCGGCTGTGCCAGATTGGAATCATTCACGTCAGCCGAACGCGCAGGTTGTGTGAAAATCGCCACACAAGCCACAAACACAAAAACATTACACCAGGATGTTTTCACTTTTACCTTTCAATTCCAATGTTAAAACGGCGTTTCTTCTCTGGGCGGCTCCTGCTGTAAAGCTGTTGACGCGTCATCCACAAACGAGGCATTGCCAAACTTGGTAAACCTGTCTAAGAACGTAAGGTCAACCGTCCCCGTCGGCCCGTTTCGTTGTTTGGCGATTATAATGTTTGCGATATTATTCGGCTCGTATTCCTTGTCCCCGTTGTGATAATAATCCTCGCGGTGCAACAGCATAACTACGTCTGCGTCCTGCTCGATACTGCCGCTTTCACGAAGGTCGCTCATCCTCGGCAAATGGTCCGTCCGCCCTTCAGGCGACCGGTTTAATTGACTCAGCACAATAACAGGTATGCTCAGCTCCCTCGCCAGCGCCTTGAGATACCGCGATATCGTCGTGATTTCCTGCTGACGCGATTCCACACGGGTGCCCATGTGCATCAACTGCAGATAATCTATGAAAACGCATTTTATGTCATACTGGCTTTTCAAACGTCTTGCCTTGGCCCGTAGTTCCAGCGGCGTAAGGGACGATGTATCGTCGATAAATATTGGAGCAGCCGAAAGTATCCCGCAGGCGTCAACCAGCCGACGATAATGTTCCGTCGAAAGCATTCCCTTTCGCACAAGCTGGCTCTCAACCTGGCTTACGCTGCAAAGAAATCTTTCCGCTAACTGCTGCTGGCCCATTTCCAGCGAGAAAATAGCGACGGGCGTCTTTTCAACCATGCCGATATTCTCCGCGATATTCAAGGCAAGAGCGGTTTTACCCATACTGGGTCTGCCCGCGATAATAATCATCTCGCCATTTTGCAGGCCGCAGGTAAGCTGGTCGAGCATCGTAAAGCCGGTCGCCAGGCCCGTAACGTGTTTGCCGTCTCGCTTCTCGATTAATTCGTATGCGTGAGTAACAAGGTCTTTTATGCCTATCACCTGGCTGGTCGTACGTTTATCGGTAATAGCGAAAATCCGATGCTCGGCCTCGTCAAGTTTCTGGATTGATTCGCTTGTGGAATCGTAGGCGTCATTTAATATGTCGGTCGCTGTTTGAATCAGCTCGCGAAGCAGTTGCTTGTCTTTTATGATGCCCGCGTAATAGGCGACGTTTGCGGAACTTGGCACAGAGTTAAGAATCTTGCCTATGTATTCTACCCCGCCCACCTGTTCTAATTGCTTACGGCCTTCAAGCTCATCTCTAAGCAAAACGCCGTCAATACCCTCGCCCCTGTTTTTTTCGTAAAGTGCGATTATAGCGTCGTAAATCAACTGGTGCTCAACCCGGTAAAACGAATCCCGGCTAAGCATCTCAACAACCTGACCTATGCAGACCGGGTCAATTACCATCGACCCAAGAACCGCCGCCTCCGCCGCAAGAGATTCAGGCATCATTCGCCCAGTCAACGCCGCAACTCCCGCCTCCTGCTGTCGTGAGACAGCGGGAGGAGGCGCCTTAACCGACGACACCGTCTCCAAACGCTTCCTTGTCGGCTTGCCCGTATTTTCCCTAATCGTGCCTGCCATTCCCTTGTCATCCCGTAGAAAACTCACAAAAACCCGTCGTAACAATACTGAAAGCCGGGCAAAGCGGCATTGTAGATTGTCGCCTACCGCCTGTCAAATATTTATCCGCGCCGTTCTGGTCTGCTTAATCTGATTATACGGGAATTTCTTTGACATCTTCCGCCCCTGCTTCCTACAATACCACTGTTGCCTGCCGGCAATTACGTGGCCATCGGATGGCCCCCCGGCAAGCGTTCGACTTTCATTGAAAGCGAGGTGGGATAACACCGTGAGATGTCCCTTCTGCAAGGAAGAGCAGGATAAAGTAATCGACTCTCGCTCAAGCGACGGCGGACGAATCATCCGGCGCAGACGCCAGTGCCTCTCCTGCAACAAGCGCTTCACCACATACGAAAAAACCTGCGAGAGCTTCAGAATGTACGTCATCAAAAAAGACAGCTCCCGCGTCCCTTATGACAGAGAAAAAGTCATAGTCGGCCTTCAGAAGGCCTGTTACAAACGCCCCGTTTCCGCAGAGCAGATTCGCCAGATTGCCGACAAGGTGGAAGAGGACATTTTCAAAAACTTCGATAAGGAGGTCGCCAGCACCTTCATCGGCGAAAGCGTTATAAAACATCTTCGTGACGTTGATAAAGTGGCGTATATCCGTTTCGCCAGCGTCTATCGCGATTTCAAGGACGCAGGCGAATTTATTGATGAAATAACTCAGGCAATATCGCAGCCCGACAATACAGGACAGCCGAAGCTCTTCCAGTAGCCAAGCTCCTGTGATATCGAGCAAAGTGCAGGGAAGCGACTATGGCAACAAGGACGCCCAAACTAACGGTCGTTAAAGCTGACGGCACAAGGGAAGAGTATTTTCATACCAAGGTCATCGGAACCATCGCAAATGCCCTCGGCTCATCAGGCCACCCCGATATACACGCCGCACAGGAAATCGCGGACGCAGTAACGTTTTTTCTTTACCGCACAGCTCAATCCGGCGATTCACAAATCAGCATCAGCGCCCCCGAAATACTCTCGATAATAAAAACAGTCCTCGCCGATACGGGTTTTGAGGAGGCGGCAATAGCAGTCAGCGAGCATCATTTCGAGCGAAAGCTGAAACGCTGCCGGGTTGAAGTCATCCGCGGTCGGCTCGACGGTTTATCCGACGCCGAGGAGCTTTACGCCGACCATTCAGACCAGCCCCGAAGCAAATGGGATAAATCCATGATTGTAGAATACTTAGTCGCTAAGCATCGCCTGCACAGGCAAACAGCCAGGACCGTCGCTTCAATGGTGGAAGAAAAAGTTTTCAATCTGGGCCTGCCCGTCGTCCCGGCCGAATTAGTCAAGCAGCTCGTCTTAAGCGACGCCGCCGCTGTCATTCGAGCGCAAAATCAACTGCAACCCGCCTGAATGAAAAGAAAAAATCTCTTGCAGGAATCGCCTCCGATTGTTAGCTTACAAACACGGCAAAAAGGTTAAGATGCCGACATAGCGTTGGATTGAAGCTATCTTACAGACATTTTTTTGAAAGGAGCAGGATCATGAACAAGAGTCAGTTTCGCACTATGATGTTAGTATTGTGCATTGCGGCCCTGTGCGCGGTAATAGCCGGATGCCAGGAAGAAGCAGCAAGCCCCAAGGCAAAAGAGGTAAAGGCAACCCCAGCCGCTGAGAAACCCGCTGCAGCAGTAAAACCGGCAGCAGAAGCAAAACCCGCACCAGCACCCGCACCTGCACCAAAACCGGTGGAAAAACCAGCCGCTGCGATAGCAGGCCCGACACTTGGCCCCTTTAACCTTGCAAAGAACTGGGCAGAAGAACAAGGATTTGTCGCCAACTGGCTTATCTGCGGCACATTCCCCAACCCAGGCGAAAGACCGGATAACACCGGCTTCGGCACCGACTATCTGAAAAACTACGGCGGCGAAGCTGCCTTCACGCCCACAAGCAGTATGGAAATCAAAAGGCCTGACGGCACAGTCGCAAAATTCCAGCCGTATCACGCAACAGGCACCGATATCATCTTCGGCGATGTCGCCTTCCTCGGCATCGAGCCCACCCAGGAAAAAATCCTCGTTTACTGTGCCTGCTGGCTCGATGCAGACACGGATAAAGATGTCGAAGTCAGGGTTGGCTCAGACGACGGCTACAAGCTCTGGATAAATCACCAGCTCATCTCCGAACAGCACGTTTATCGCGCAATGGAAATGGATCAGGAAACCCACAAGGTAAAACTCAACAAGGGCAAAAACCTGATCCTAATCAAAGTTGACCAGGACACGGGTGAATACCAGTTTATGCTCCGCGTCGTTGGCGCTGACGGCAAAGAAATCCCGGGCATCAAGGTCTGGAACTAAAACTTAGTTACATTTGAATATCTTACCCGCCGGTTGGTCTAAAACTCGCCGGCGGGTTTTATTTTGTCTCTCAAGCCCAAAACTCCCGATTTTGCAGGACAAATCGCAATCATCAGGGTAAAATATCCCGCTTATGAAGCTTATCACAGGAAAATCCCGGTTGAAGGGCACAGTCGCCATTCCCGGCTCGAAATCACACACGATTCGCGCCGTGGCAATCGCCTCGCTTGCCAAAGGCGAAAGCTCAATCTGCAATCCGCTCGCCTCGGGCGATACCCTTTCATCAGTATCCTGCTACCGCTCACTCGGCGCAAAAATAGACGCCTCAAATAACGATTGCTGGAAGGTTACCGGCATCGCAGGACAAGTCCTCGCCCCAAAAGAAATCATAGACGTAGGCAACTCAGGAACAACGCTGCGCATCGCTCTTGGTTCCGCTGCCCTTGCGCCCGCAGGTCAAACAACGCATTTCACAGGCGACGAACAAATTCAGTCGCGACCCATCGGGCCTCTGATTGACTCACTAAATGAACTGGGAGCAAAATGCGCCTGCCTGAAAAATAACGGCAAAGCACCCGCAACCGTAACGGGTAAGCTAATCGGCGGCAAAACGTCAATCGCCGCCTTCAGCAGCCAGTATCTCACCTCGCTGCTTATGTGCACACCCCTTGCTGAAAAAGATACCGATATTAACGTTACCCTGCTCAATGAACCGGGATACGTCCAGATGACGCTCGACTGGCTCGATAAGCAATCGATTAAATACGATAACGATGGCCTGTTGAATTTCAAAATCAGGGGCGGCCAGCAATACAAATCCTTCGATGCAGCCGTGCCCGCGGATTTCTCCAGCGCAACGTTCTTTTTGTGCGCAGCAGCCCTTATCGGTGATGGCGTAACGCTCAAAGGTCTCGACTTTTCAGACAGCCAGCCCGACAAAGCCGTCGTCGAGTATCTAAAAGCAATGGGTGCCAACATATCGATTGGCAAAGATTCGATAACGGTCAGACAATCACAGCTTAAAGGCATCGAAATCGATATGAACGCCACGCCCGACGCCCTGCCTGCTATGGCGGTCGTCGGCGCATTCGCCGAAGGACAAACTCGTCTCGTAAACGTCCCGCAGGCACGAGCAAAAGAAACCGACCGTATTAAATGTATGGCTGAAGAACTCAAAAAAATCGGCGCCGATACCGAAGAATTGCCTGATGGCCTCATAATCAAACACAGTAACCCAAAACCGGCAATTCTCGATGGTCGAGGCGACCACCGCATTGTAATGGCGCTGTCGATTGCCGCGATGGCAATGAAAGACCAATGCACAATCGGAACCGCCGAGGCAATGAGCGTAACTTTCCCGGAATATGTTAAACTGATGCAGAACCTGGGCGCAAATATAAAATTAATGTCCAGCCCATGAGATAATATCCAGGAATAACAGACAAGTCCGTGAGTTGGTTATCTCACGGGCTAAAGGAGAAAAATATGATTGGCTGCCATATCGGAAGAATGTTTCAGGTAACGGTCGCGGGCGGGTCATATCAGGAAGGCCTCACCGCTGTCTTGCAAGGCCATCCGCCTGCAATGCCGTTGACAGAGCAGGAAATCTACGGCGATTTACTCCTGCGAAAGCCAGGCGCTGATGAGCTATCAAGCCCCCGCAAAGAGCCGGATTTACCAATAATCTACACGGGGTTAAACGCTGAAGACACAATTGAAAACGCGGGCAACAAAAACCACACCAATGGCACGCCTTTGACTATCCTGATACCGAACCTCGACCGGCACTTTGTCCACGTCAAACAATATCAGGACACCAACCGCACGCCTCGCCCCGGCCACGCCTCCTGGGCGTCATTCGTCAAATACGGCCCAGATGACGACTCAATCGGCGCGGGAATATTCAGCGGACGATACACCTCAACAATCGTCGCCGCCGGTTATGTGGCAAAAAAAGTCCTCAAAAAATGCGGTATAAGCGTCTTCGCCTATGTTAAGGAAATCGCGGGCGTCCGATGCCCCGATATCGACCACAATAAGGCGTTTCAACAAACCGAAAATTACAAAAAGATGCGATGCGACCTCGACCCCTTCTACCAGGAAATTTACGTCAAAGGCCGGGTCAATATGAATATGCGCTTTCTCGAAAAAGCAGCCATCTTCGCACAAATCGAGAAGGAAATCGACTCCATACGCGACAAAACGCCGAAAATCACCGCCAAACAAGTCAAAGACAAATACGGCGTTCACCATATCGTCAACTGCCCCGACGTTGACGCCGCACAGGCAATGACCGACGCCTGCAATAAAATCTCCGCGGCCGGCGACTCAGCGGGCGGTCTGGTGGAAGTTGTCGCCCTGGGCGTGCCAACAGGACTTGGCGAACCGGTTTTCTACAAGCTCGACGCCGAACTTGGCAGGATGCTCGGTATCGGCGCAGTCAAGGCAGTCGAGGTCGGCGCAGGTATGGCGGTAAAAGATATGACGGGCTTCCAGGACAACGACCAGATGCAGGCCAAAAACGGCAAAGTGGTTTTCGATTCTAACAACGCGGGCGGCATCACCGGCGGTTTGGCAACGGGTCAGCCGATAGTCGTCCGTCTCGCAGTCAAACCCACCCCCACAATAGCAAAGCCGCAGCACACCATCGACAAGTACACCCTCGAAAACAAGCAATTAGCCGCTATAACCCGCCGTGACCCGACAATCACCGCCAGAATCTGGCCCGTTGCGGAAAATTATACCGCTATTGTGCTGCTCGACCACCTGCTTGCTCACTTCGGCTACCAGCACATAAAAGACCTGCACTACGCAAAATAACACAACAAAAAAGGCCCCGTTTAACCGGGGCCTTTCATTTTCATTACTTCATCCCGCTGTTAGTTATGAATTGAATATGTCGGCGAGCACACTGAGTTTCCGGCAGCATCGTAAACGCACACATGCCAGTGTAACTTTTTACCGACTGCGCCGCCATACGAATTAACAAACACGTCATAGACAATCTGGTTGGCTCCGTTCCACGTCAGCCGGTAACTGCCTTCCTGAACACCAACACCCTCTGGAATCCTCGCCCCAATAGAAATCGGGTGACCTATGCGAATCGGACGGTATGTCACAGGAATCACGTGATCGCTGTTGAAGCCAGAATCGCTATCGCAGATGAAGCGAATTACAAGCTCCCCTGCCGGGGTGACATTATCAGTTATACCGGTCACATCCACCACAATCTTATGCCAGTAATCAAGCTCTCCTGGAAACTGGAACTGTTCGCTGGTGGTGTTGTTATCGGGAGTAGCTGACGGGTTCGGCAAAACTATCATATTCGGGGCCGGCGACGGCGCAGTAAAGTCGCCCGGCGTAATAGCGCCGCCGATATCATTTACACAGCTAACACCTGTCTGATCGTTGTAATCGGACCAGGCGGTAACGTTATTAAATTCGTCTCGCGCCCTGACCCTGAAACAATACTCACCTGTTGGACTGAGGCCCGTAGCTACATAGTGGGGGTCAACCTGCCAGGCGGTCGGAGTGCCGTTTACGTCTTCAAACTGGTAATAAACCGTCCCGCTGGCGTCATATGCAGTATTGGCTGTCATCTCAACCGAGCTGGCGTTTAATACGCGAGGCGCGATTAACCATGTCATAGGATCCGGCACCGGTGGGGTCACATCCGTTGGCAGTTCCTCTGTTGACAGTTCCGCCAGCCAGCAGTCGGTAAAATCTGCCAGGTCTGTTACGTTATAACCAGAGGTTTCACTGCCAACCTCGCCAACCCAGGACTTTGCGACAATTGCCAGGTCCCTGAAATTAACCGTATTATCGACAAACACGTCCCATCGTCTGCAATAGTCCGCTATCAGGTAATGGTAACCAAGATCCACAACTCCCATGTCGGGCGTCCCAAGAGTAGAGGTGCTATACTTGTTCAACCCGTGCAATCGTGCAGGATTTCCGCCCGCGTTAATGCAGGGGCTGTTAACTTCTTGTCCGGCGGCCCTATTCTTAAGGTGGAACTCGTTGCCCACGGCGTTCACAAACTGCGGGTCAATGTTTATGTTACCCGCCCCCCAGATAAATGGACAACTGTAACCTATGTTGCCTACATATACACCTGTCTGTCCGCCTTGAATATCGCTGAATGTAACGCTAACGCTGCCGCATCGCGGCTCATGGTTAGTGTCCGGCCCTATGTAAATCTCATGACCGAATAAACTGTTGTTGTCCCAGAAAATACTGTTATTGACGTCGGTGCTTGCGTCGTAGGAGCAATACAATCCGCCGCCAAACCCCGTGTCGCCGGAAACGCCATACAGACCCGTGACCTGGTTATTGTATAGTGTGCAGTTCTCGACAACGGTAATGGCGCCCCAGTTGATGGAGATGCCTGCGCCGTCGCTACCTGACTGATTATCTGTCAACAGACAGTTCCTGATAATCGTTTCGGTGCTCGCGGGCCCGTAAATATGTATTCCAGCGCCCGACGCCGAAGAAATGTTATTGATCAGTACACAATCAATAATGTCGGCGTTTATCGACGAGCCGAATATACCTCCACCCTGGCCCGCGACCACATCAACGTCGCCTGTCGATACGCCCGCAAAGTTGCTTCGCAACGAGCATCCTTTGATTTGTCCGGAGCTTCCCGCCCCGTAGATACCGCCGCCAATGTATGCGACGTTATTGATTATGTTGCAATTCAGCACTGCCGGCGACCCGCCAATCCAGAACACGCCGCCGCCAACCGCCGAGGTGTTGCCGCTTATAGTGCAATTCTCGAGCTGGATATCTGATTGATCGTCGTTCACAAAGGCAATACCGCCGCCGTGGCCCAGATATGGGTCGATGTGATAGGTAGCATCGGGTTTGGGCGATACGTTGCCTGTTATATTGCAGCCGATGAAATGAACCTTGACATCATTTGCGCAGAACACGCCGCCGCCATAGCTTGGTATTCTGTAAGCGGTAACTGGGTCAGGTCTTGTCCAGGGTCTGTCGCCGCCGATACCGCTCATACCGCCTGACGCAGTGTTATTTGTGATGTTGCAGTCGATAAATGTCGCACTGCTGTTAGCGCTGCAGAACACACCGCCGCCAAGTCCGGTGTAGAATTGATAGTCAGATATATACGGCCGGCCATTGGAGCCGATAAGCGACCAATATGGGAAAGTATCGGCGTTGCTCCACGAACCACCGTGATTAGCATCCTGGTAATCGGTACCTTGATACGTGCCAGAAGAGGCGCCGCCATTACCGGCATTACCTCCTATGGCCGAACAGTTGGTAACCGTGCAATTGATAAACGTCGGGTTCGCCCCGGCATCAATGAATACGCCGCCGCCATAACTGCCGCCGGCCCAGCCGCCTCGACCTGCTGTATGAGTGGCATCGGCAGCGTTGGCGTTAGAAGCGTTACCACCTGTTATAGTAGTGTCTCTGATGACGCAATTCC
This sequence comes from uncultured Phycisphaerales bacterium, assembly GCA_903857265.1. Lineage (GTDB taxonomy): Bacteria > Planctomycetota > Phycisphaerae > Sedimentisphaerales > Anaerobacaceae > Fen-1362. The sequence goes on along the minus strand of CAIODZ010000042.1, from coordinate 52,800 downwards.
TGATTGTCGGGCTTGCGCCGGAATTGATAGATACGGCGCCGCCACTGATTGGGTCGCCATCAATACCATTCAGACCCGCCGTCGACGCAGGAGCAGACGAGGCAAGCTCAAAATATGTGCCGCCGGTGATAGTGAAACCATCGAGAACGGTGTTCTCAGTGGCGCCGGCTTCAAAAACAACCGCTCTGTTGGCGTATCCGCTGGAGCTGATAACAGTAGCTGCGACCGTGCAGGGGTCGTCAGGCTTTGTGCTTACTATAGTGATTTCCCTGTTGATTGTAATCTGTCTGCCTTGATATACGCCGCTGGCGACACTTACTCTGTCACCTGGCCGAGCCGCCTCGATAGCCGACTGAATCGAAGAGTATGGGCTTGGAACAGTCAGTGTCTGCGGCACACTGAACGTAACATAGACGATTTTGTCTCCATTCATAGTCACGGTGTTGGTTCGGGCAAAGGAACCATCATTATTCGTGCCCTGCCAACTGTCAACTCGATAGCCAGTGTCAGGTGTCGCTGTAAGTGTAACGACCGTCTTACGAGGATAATTGCCGTCTGGCGAAGATGGTGTTATTGCAACAGTGCCGCCGTGATTACCCACAACCTGAACCGTCAGGTGACAGGAATTACTTACAAATGCAACCGTAACCGTCCTGTTTGCGTTCATAATCACGGAGTTATCGAGCCCGTTGACATCGTTATTATCGGTGCCGGTCCAGAGAACCTCGCTGCCTGGGGGCACAGTAGCGGCTACGTGCAACGGAATGTTCTTATACCAGCTGAAATAGCCGCTGCCCGGTGAGATATCATTCGGCCCAATACCGCTGCCGTTAACAGCAGTAAAATTGAGATAATACTGCGGAGGCGTAAACGCCGAGTAGTGATACCCCATATCTACTATACCAACATCGGCCCCGCTGTCGGTCCTGGTGGAATAACCCCCAAGATTAATATCAGGACTATTGACATCCGCGCTGCCGGTATTCACGCAGGGACTGTCGATGGCCTGCCCCGCGGCAATCTGGCTAAGATAGTAATTGTCAATAAAGCACGGGTCAGTGTTTATGTTATGGTATATAACAAAGTTCGGGTCCCACTTATTCGAATCTCGAACATTAGGATCCCACCCGACAATCGTGCAACCTTTAGCGACGCTAATCGGGTCGGAAGACGCCTTGTCAGAGAAAGAACCCGCCTGGATAAATACCGCCGAGTCAAGTCGCTGGTCACTCGTGTCAGCGATTGCCAGCTTAATTGTATGAGGACCGCTGCTCAGATGCAACGCGTGAGCGGTAAATACATTGGTAAACCCATCATACTGAATAGAATAGAATGGGCCGCCATCGATGGTACTGTTGTTGTGGAAATATTGCGGATTAGTGGCGTCTGTTCCTAACGGGTTTCCGCCGTTGACGGTATTAATCGCTACCGGCGTTGTAGTCCCCGGAATCAGGGCGATATTCCTGTTATCGAGGAAAAACCCGAATACGTCGTTAAACTGTGAATTTACCCACTCGTTGTACTCCTCGGAGGCAAATACAAAGTTAAAGAACAGGTTACCACCCTGGGAATTGAAGGTAAATTCAAGAACTGCCGCATCATTGGTGGTTAATCCCGCCGAAGAACCTCCTCTTGCCTGCAATAGGGCATTGAGGTCCGGATCTCCGGGCGTACCATTCTCTGTTGATTTTCCATCGTTATTATTTGGCGGCAGCGCATTAGTCGCAAGACCGGTGGTCAAAATAATACCGGATTCGATTCCGATGCCGGCCGCAAGCCCGCCCTTGAACGTTCCCGAAGCGGCAATCGCTCCTGTGTATATAGGATTGCCAACCAAATTGATGCCTGAGCCAAGTAAGGTATTTGCCAGGACATTCGCATCATTCGTAGCGACAACCGTCAGGGCTGGAGCAGGCACAACCTTGTTAATATCAGCAGCAGGGGGCCCTACATCGCTATAACTTACATCCGCGTCAGAGGGTTGTAACGTCCCCATGCTTAGCGCCAGTTGCGATCCTGCGTTGCCAAAATTTCCCCAGATAATACTGTTTATAACATTTATATAGCCGCCTTCATCGCCAAAAAGGCCTCCGCCCAGATTAGAGTTATTATTGACAATCGTGCAGTTGGCAACCTTCAACTGTGCAGAATCTGTGGTTGCAACCGCGCCGCCCATCTGGGACGCGCTATTTTCCCTGACCATACAGTTATGCATCACCGTAGAACCTGAACCGCCCAAATAAAGGCCTCCGCCTATCTCCTCAGCGCTGTTACCGATAATGCTTGTGTCAACGATATTGGCATTGACCGACAAGAAATTCAAAGCGCCGCCCTGGCCGAGAACGTTGGGGTCATTGGCGTCATCAGGACACGTATTACTGCTGAATATACTTTTGTTTATCGATATCGAACCATTTTGACCGAACATACCGCCGCCCTGGTAGGCACGGTTTGACACAAATTCGCAGTCGCTCAGCATCAGTGAGACATTTGAGCCAAACAATCCGCCGCCGACAGAGGCGTTGTTACCGGTGAAATTGCAATCGACAAACGTAACTTTCGCCGTGTCTTCGGCACAGACGCCGCCGCCGTGACCAAGATATGAGTCAAGGCTGAAGTGATTGAGCGGGTCATAATTTACCGGAATATAACCAGAAAGAGTGCCATCATTTCCTAATGCAGTCCTATGGTCAAAAGTCGGGTTAGACGCCGTATTATTACCTATTACACATTCATTGAATACAACATTCGACGTGGCAGCTACATATACACCGCCGCCAAAGGCCGGTATCTCATACTTTGTGGGATACGGCTCCACTCGAGTAGGCCCTGCGCCGGGCTCGCTTCCACCCAGACCGCTAAACCCGCCCTGAGCAAGGTTATTGCTGATTACGCAATTGGTAAACGTTACGTTGCTGCCCTTATTAACATACACGCCGCCGCCATAGCCGCTGTACCATCGGTAGTCGCCGATATAACCCCAATGGAACACCTGGTAATCATCAATCCAGCCGTAATTATTCCTTCCCTTGAACAACATACCCGTATAAGGAATATAGGGTGCCTGCTCGGTCCATTTCTCCCACAAATCACCCGGAACCCAATCGGCGTAATCCTCACGGGGGTCGTAGTCAAACCACTCTGCCCTGCTATAGTTGCCGCCATAATTTGCATTACCACCGGGGTTTGCTATGGCGCCGCCGTTTCCTCCGAAGCCGCCAACCACCCGATTGTTTAGTATCTGGCAATTAATGAATTGAGGATAACTGTGTTCACTGCAATAAATGGCACCGCCCCTGGCCCAGCCGCCCCAGCCGCCGCGACCGGCGTTATGCTGCCGGTCGGCATTAGCGCCGTTGCCGCCAAAGCCGCCGAGAACTGAATTATCCCTGATAACGCAATTTTTAATGACAGGGCCTGCCTCCGGACCAATCCAGATAGCGCCGCCCTCGCCGCCGGAGCCGTCACCGCCGTTCTCGCCTGGCTGCGCGCCATTGTCTCCCGTGTCAGTGTACCAATGCGAGTCCCTGATGGTAAAGCCATTCAAAATACACCCGGAGTTTGCACTCTGCGGGAAGAAAATAATCGGCCCGGCGTGTGACCCGCCTATCTGGTTAAAGTCGATGATTGTCTGGGCAACATAATCCGGGTTTTCGGGTTGTGCGGACCTGACTTCCACGGACTTGGTGAATTGGAGTTGAGGCCCGTAATAAATGCCCGAAGACACAACAATGATATCGCCGTCGTTGGCGTCAGCCATAGCGGCACTTATGTTAGCGTATAAGATTGAGGGCACATAAAGGTATGTCGGTATTTTGAACTCAACAGTAACTGCCCTGTTCGAATTCATAACAATTTTTTGTGTCGCGGCAACTTCGGAGTCATTATCTGTTCCGGTCCATTGTTTGATAATCCAGTTGGTCTGCGGTGTCGCCGTAACTGTCACAACTGTTCCCGCATAGTAGTTCCCGTCCGGCAAAGGCGCCGGCAAAACCGAAATAGTCCCGATTCCGCCAACAACACTGATTGTCAAACGAAATTGGTTCATATCAACGGCCCTGCTGAAATGATAACCCATGTCAACCAGACCGCTGTCACCGGCATCATTAGTAGCGGTAGTTTTGGTATTAAGACCAAGGGCAGAAGCATCAACGTCTCCTTTATCCACCGCGGGGCTGTTGACATTCTGATCTGGAGCTTGACTGAGGTAATAATCGCCCAGGGTGCCCGTTACAAACAGGGGGTCGCCCGTCAAATTACCGGAACCGGCGGGAATACCACTTAAATTTCCGTCAGGATTATTGTAGAACAGACAGTAGCTTTCGCTTCCGCCGGCGTTCTCTTTGTAAATCGCGTAATTATTGCTCTTTTGAACTATGCAGTCCTTAATCTGCGGCGTTGCATCCCAATCCGCATAAATACTTCCGCCGAACTGGTTCGCAGTGTTTTGGCTGAAGGTGCAGTTTTGTATCAGAGGTGATACAGAGACCCCTTCGCAGGCAACGGCTCCGCCGTTGTATTTCGACGAATTGTCCACAAACAAAGAATTCCTGATTGTGTGACCCGCCCCCGCGGCTCCGTAAATATCAATACCGCCGCCGTAAGCAGTTGTTCCATCAGCGGAGTTGTCGAAAAATTCGCAGTTATTAATATCCGCGCTGGTGTAAAAACAATCAATGCCGCCGCCATCCCCGCTGGTCGCGACGTTATCTTTGAATACGCTTGCGGCAATCGTAACCGTACTCTGGCCCATTGAAAGGTCAAGTGCGCCTCCTGTCTGGGCTGTATTATCGGTGAAAATGCAATTATTAAAACTGCCATGGAATACTTCAGTGGATAGTGCGCCTCCCCAGATGCTTTTATTGCTTATGAAGCTGCAATTGGTAGCGGTTATTGCCAGATTAGTTCCCGAATAAGAATAAACGTCCGCCGCACCGCCGAAACCCGTGAAATCTCCGCTTCCCTGGGCGATGTTGTCTGAAAAAGCGCAATCCGAAATAGTTAAGTTGCTTTGACTTTCAATAGCGCCGCCATTTGTTTTTGCCGTGTTTTTGTTAAAAATAGAGTTACTGATGCCTATAGAGCAGTTCGGGTTCACATAAATCGCGCCGCCGCTGCCCGAGGACAACACGGTATAAGACACAAAGTACAGTGGATCTACTATCACATCATCAGGTGCTTTATTACTCTGAAACAGGTTTTTGCGTCCGGGCTGCCCTCTGTTCACGGCAGAAGTGTTACCGATGCTAAGGGTGCAACTCGATCCGAAATACAATGCGCCGCCGCCATTGTTTATGAAGTCGCATGTGTTAATAAGAGGATCTGTGCCTTGTTGTTGGCAGTTATTACCGAAATATATGGCCCCGCCTATGGTATAGCCCAGGATGTCTTCTGCAGCGCCTTTTAGGTAATAAGGATAACCGGCAATAGTTGAATAGTAGATTAAAGGATCGTAAGGAAACGCCACATAGGCCTTGTTGTTGATAAAATTGCAGTCAGTAAAAGATGGATTGGAGGAATTCTCAAAATACGCTGCGCCGCCGGCGATATCAGGATATTGGCTGGTGAGCACTTCACTCGATATGCCGCTTGACACTCGAGTAATACCGTCAGATAGGATATATACGTTTCCAAAACCGCGTCCGCCGGCCTGACCTCGCGGGCCTGTTTTGGCAACATTGTTCTCGAATAGACAATTGTAAAAAGCGGGCCCACAACCGCTATCGCCATAAATTGCTCCGCCTATGCCGTTGCCGTCACTGACGCCGGCGTTGCCGCCGCCGCCTTCCAAACCGCCGGTATAATACCCACCAACAAGAGTACAGTTTCCGCCTTTTCCGCCGTCGCCGCCCTGACCTCCCCGGGCTGAATTGTTTATAAACCGACAGTTATCAATCTCGGGGACGCCGCCGCCACGTATAGCAATCGCGCCGCCATACCCGTTGCCCGAACCCCTACCACCTCTTCCGCCGCCTTGGCCATTATCACTATCTTTCGTAGTGGCATTAGCTAATAACATATGAAAAGTATTACCGTCGGCCCAGTTGAAGTCCGCCCAGGTATAATAACTCCATTTGCCCGACAAGCCAGTCCCACCTTTGCCGCCGAGAGCGCCCGTAACAGTGCAGTTTTCAAAAACACAATACGATATCGTTGGAGAGGCGCCACTCTGGCACAAAATTCCGCCGCCGTATCCGTTGCCGTTGACGTCGTTGCCGTCAAGCGCAGCGGGCGGTAAAGTGCATGGGTCAGTTCCTGATGGGAGTGCTCCATGAGCCGGAGAGGTTTCCCACGGGTACGGGAGGTCAATCATCGTACCAGTAACATGCCGCCAACGACCACTATCAAATCCGGTCGGGGCGTCAGCGGCTTTTGGGCCTCGCGCATAACCGTTCCTGATGGTAAAGCCGATTACCTGGCTGTCGGTACTCTCGTTGTGGTGAAACCAAAAAGCCCTGTTCGCGTTCGCGCCATCGCCGGCGGCAAAACTGTTAAGGTAACCAACACCACAGCAGTCGATTATTGTTGCAGAAACGAAAGTCCAGCAGCACGGGTCATTAGGATTAAAATGTTTGCTCCTGACTGTAATTCTTTTGCCACCGAAATCGAGATTTACATTGCCAGGACCGGTATATACCCCCTGATCAACTTCGACAATATCATCGGGGTGGGCAGCATCAATGCCTCGCTGTATGTTGGGATACGTTCTCGAAGAAGGAGAAACTGGAATAGTTTGCGCAGAAGCCACTGCCTGAATCAGCATAAGCAGCGACACACAGAAAACAAGCTTACTTTTCATAACCATCCTCACATAATCCATATCTCGTGTTATTGCTCCTGGATTAAACCTTTTATAGCTGAACCCCCATAGCATAGCAGCTTATTACTGATTTTCCTTGCTGCCCACCAGGTCCAGCCATTATTAAAGTCCACATTCCCGGTAATTCGTTACACTTTTTCTGCGTATGTGGACAGTTTTTTTGATAGACCCCCTACTAATGCTGGTCCTCCATAGCCGCAACCGCCTCCGCATCGGCCTCATCCTGAAGAATGATTGTCGGCTTAACGAGAATCAAAAGGACTTGCTGGTCAGCAACCTTGCTGCGATTTGTAAATATCCTTCCCAGAAGAGGAATCTTGCTGAGCACAGGCACGCCGACTTCTGTCTCCGTTGAGGCAGATCTCTTCGTCCCGCCGAGCAGCAGCGTTCCGCCATCGGGAACACTGACCCTGGTTCTGACCAGGGAGCGTTCCGTCTGAGGCAAGAAAACCTGGTATTCAACAACCGTAACCTGGCCATTTGTGCCTAAAACCGGCGCCTGAACCGTTGATTTATCGAGCGACAGGAAGTCCTGCAGTTCGGCAGTTACATTAAGCAACACATGCTTTTTATCCGGGGTGATAGTCGGAGTAATATTAAGAGTAGGCCCTGTTGGTACGTCGTATTCTGCCGCTGTGTAGGTGCTGCTGCCGGTGGAGTTCGTAGCGCTTGAGGTGGCAGTGGCGCTTGATGCTCCCTGTAATGCAAAGCGGAAAGTGCGTTTTACCTGCAATGTGGCCGATTCTCCGCTGAGCACAGTAACTTTAGGAGCAATCAGCGATTCGGAATCGCGGTGTGCCTGAGTTGCCCTGATAAGGAAGTTTGCTTCAAGGCCGTCAAGCACGCCCCCGAACCTGCCGCCAAAAAAGCCCATAATAGCGCCTGTCGATATGGTCCCCGAAGTAGCCGTCGGAAACGCAACCTGGGTCTTGGTGACGTCAAAGCCGCCTGGTACGCCTGTCGCCTGGGGTTCAGCCATTTCGAAGGAATTCAAGTTCCACGTAGACGTGCCTAAAGTGTTACCGAGGAACAAATTGCCATAGGCGTCGAGGCCTATTTCCTCAAGGAAGTTTTCACCGACTACCAGGAATCTGGCTTCGATGGAAACCTGGTTGCCGAGGTTTTTACGCATATTCCTCAACAATTCTTCTATATCATGATGATTCTTGAGTGTCTGGCGGATAATAAGTTTTTTGGTTTCGTAAGCAGTGATAGTTGCCTCTCCGCCGCCTGTATCGTACCAACTCTGCCGATCAACGTTATCCTCAATAAGGGTAATGAGATCATTCATCCGTTGAATGGCATCGCTCAGAAGGGTCGCCCTGTCGATATCTGTATCCGTACCTTGTTGATCGAAAGTTTCCTGATAAGTACCGCCGTTGTTACCGGCGCTGCCGCCGCCACCGCCGCCGCCGCCGCTGCTGCTGCTGCTGCTGCCGGTGCTGCTAGCAGAAGAACTTACGTAATAATCCGCCGGACGGCCCAGGAGCACCGTAACATCATAAACGCGGGTTGGCATGTTGGTTGGCAATGTCTGCTGGGTCGCAACAATAACAACACCGTTCTGGACAACATAACCAAGTCGGGAAACACCGCCTGATACGGACTGCAACAACAGGTCCAACGCAGTGCGGACAGTAACATTTGTCAGCGGATCCATATTTATCGCGGTCGTCTGCTCAATGTTGGCATTGTTGTACAAATCAAGCCACTGCACCGTTATATTAAGAGGTGGTGAAACAGAATTTTTTATCAAATTTATTGCCTCACGCAACGGCATGTCTATCGAAAGCTCCGACAAATTAACGACCGTATCAAGCTGCTTATCAACTTCCGCGTCTGCGGACTCCTGGCCGACTACTTCTTCCGGCTGCTGACGTGCCGGTTTGGCGATTATATCTCGCCAGTTCTTGGGATAATTCATCTCTTCGGCATAAGGTATCGTCGCCTCACCTGTTTTTATCATTGTTTTGAATTTTTCGCCGTTTTTTTCCTTTTCAACATCTATCTGCTTGCGATAGCTGATGGTATCCTCGAGCATCTGCTTTTCTATAAGCGCCTGATTGTTTTGCGGGTCTATGGCAAGAAGCATTTCAATCTGGCTAAGCGCATCCTCGTATCGCTTCTGCTTCTCGAAATTCCGCGTATTCTGGAACAGGTCGCTGATTCGCTTTTCGCGTTCAGACGACATCTGCTCCCTATATTCCTTCTGTGAACTCTCGGCTTTTGTTCGCTTTTCATCTTCTTTTTGTTGGGCCTGCGTTTTCTGCCCGTCCGCTATTCTTTCCGATAATTGCTTCAACTGACCGGAGTATTGATTGAAAAGATAATCGCCAAGCTGCTGCTGATTTTCGTAAACGGTCCTCTCGGCAACCTCTACGGCTTCTCCGGCCTTGTCAAACTGTCCCTGAGCGATAAACCCATCAGCTTTGGCTGCGGAATCATTGACAACAGCTTTTACCCTGCTGCGAATTACGCTTATGCGCCTGTTAATAACGCCGATGTAACCCTGCTCCTGTTCCGGCTGAGCTGACGGGGGTGCCACCGCAACTTCCGGCGTCGTCTCGACCACCACTTGTTCTTTCGGCTGCTCAACAACCGGCTTAGCTTCCGGCTGGGGTACCGAAGGTCCAGCGGTGCCCGGCTTGGCTGCCTGCTCTGCCGCCGCCTTATGCGCCATCTGCAAGCTCTGATCGAGCTTGGCTCTTTCTTCGGCAGTCAGGGATTCTTCGTAATCCTTCGCCCGCATGAAGGATTTCTCCGCTGCTGCATAGAACCCCCTTTTATACTGTTCGGTCCCTATCTGAATCCAGTTGTCAACTATCTGACGGACCACTTTATCTTTGTCCCCCTTAGCCGTCTTCGGCGCATCTTCCGCCAACGACGTTGTCACCACCATAATCGATGTTAACAGGACCAATATGAGGGTTTCTATGAGTCGCTTTGCTGTCAATTTTTGCGTGTTCAAAGCTGAACCTCCTCCAAAAAACTGATTTTCACAGGAATATCTGCTTCATAAAATTTCCGTATACCCCGCCGCTTCAGGAAAGGCTATACCTCTGATACTGAGTTTATCCGAAAACGCCCCTTTTTGCAAGAAAAAAATCGTTTATGGCATTTACCATACGACTTCAACGCTATTTAATTGTCTAAAGTCCTATATTATTGCATACTTCAATGCCAAAATCAAGCATTATTACCGTAATGTTAATTCAAGAAATATAGCAGAATTAGGAAGAATTTGCAAGCAGATAATATGTTAAAATGGGGGCTTTGCCGTTTTGTTGACTGTTTGGGCACAGGGATGGTCAACCTGTAAAACCCGGCAAAAACAGTGATTTCTCACCTGGCTGGTCACGATGTCTTTTTGGCGTGGATGATATTGTCGGCAAGCTGTTTGAGGCGGATACTGTACTGGGTAAACAATTCATCGCCAATTAAAGGCCGGTTCTCCTTAACAACATCCGTTGCCGCGCGAACTTTCGCGACAGCCCTATCGAATTCGCCAGTGCCGATATAGTATTCCACTTTTGTTGCGGCGTCATCGACGACCGCTTTTGTATAAGTTTGCACAATTTTAGCTCTCGCATCTTTATCGGGTACGGCTTTGGCTTCGTTCTCAGTCGCAACTTTTTGTTCGTCGGCTGAAGACGACTCTGCCTGCGGTTCAGCTGCCGCAGCCACTTCTGCTGACTCTTGCTGTGCCTGATTCGCCCGCGAGGATTTATCATCCTGTTTTTCGAAGGCATTTTTATCACTTCCGGGCTTCAAAAGCGTCGCCTCGGTTTCAGACGGCACGGGCTGACCGGCGCTCTTTGGGTTCGATTTTTCCTTCACCGACGGCAATGCGGCAGGCGGCAGTGAGGCGTTTGCGGCCGGCTGACCTTTAAGTTTTTCAGTAAGTATGCTGTCTATTTGAATCAAATAATCTTCGGCTGTCTGGCCCTTAGGAACAACAAGCATGCCATATCTGGCAACTTCCACAAAGCCCTCCCTGGCTTTTTCTATATCGCCCGCACGGTAAAGCTGCACGCTGCGATTGTAAATCTCGGTGATTTTCTTCCTCTGCTTGTCAACACTACTATCTACGTTCTTAATCTCCTGCTCAATTTGTTTGCGTTCCTGTTCAGTAAGATAGGGGCTTTTGCGAATCGTTTCATAATGCGCCCTCGCCTTGACCGGCTGACCCTGACTGAGAAGCTCTTGTGCTTTTTTGATATGCTCAAGAACGGGCTGTCTTTCTACAACGGCCTGGTTTGCCTCCGCGATTTGTTTTTCGAGCTGTTTTTGCTCTTCGGCAGTCAGATATTCCTGATATTCCTTTGCCGCGAGAAACGACTTTTCCGCCTGCTCGTAAAGGCCCTTTTTGGACTGCGCAATACCAACCTGTATCCAACTTTGCGCGGTTTCATGTGAAACAATTGTTTTTTCCTTCTCGTTTTGCGCATTCGGCTCTGCCGCAAAACAGCTCACCGCCGAAAGCAGAACAACCTGAACAATTATCAATCTCAACCAGTTCACAATGGCCCCCTTTATTCAAAATCTAATTATTATTTCAAACTTTCTTTGGCCCAACACTTCCGCACAATTTTACCACTTCCATGTTTATCCGGCAACTCTTGTGTGCAAGGGGGCATCTGGCTTTATATGTTCAGTGAGACCGTTTATCAGCTTTCGCCTTCGGGGCAGGTCATCACGTAATCCATAATATCGTCGAGATTCGCAATTGCGACAGCAACCGAACAGTCGGCGGCGCCATAATAAAGGTAAAGCTCTTTGGTCTTTTTATCGACTACCGCTCCGGTGGGGAACACAACGTCGCCCACATCGCCTACCCGTTCATACATCTCCTGTGGGCCAAGAACCCATTCATCGCTCCTGCGAAGCACCTTCCAGGGTTCGTGCGGGTCGAGCAGAGCAAGGCCGACGCGGTAAACGGCACCGGCGGCGGTCATACGCACGCCATGGTAGAAAATCAGCCAGCCCTGTTCGGTTTCAATCGGCTGGCAGCCAAGCCCCACGCGATGGCAATCCCAGTAGGCAGAACGGGTCATAATCAGGGCGCGATGGTCGCCCCAGTGCTTGAGGTCGGGCGAAAAACTAATCCACATGTGCGCCTCGCCGCGGACAATCGGGCGGTGAATCAGCACAAACCGACCTTTGAATCTTCGCGGAAAAAGGCAGGCGTCTTTATCTTCGGGCGGAAGCAGCACGCCTAAGCGGGCGAAACTCTTGAAATTTTTGGTAATGGCAAGAGAGACGACGGGGCCGCCTTCGCCGAAAGAGGTATATGTAATCGCATACTGTTTTTGTTCCTCAAGCCAGATGATGCGCGGGTCTTCGACTCCCCATCTTTCTTCTCGTGAATCGTGTTCCGCTTCGAATGTCGGGGCAGGGTCTATTTTCCAGTTGGTCAGGCCATCGTGGCTACGGGCAACGGTGAGGTGCGAAAAGCCCCGCATATCCTCGCATCGAACCAGCAAAAACGTCTCGTCGTTGATTCTTACGGAAGCGGGGTTAAAAACGGCGTTGACGGCATAAGGCCAGTTGCGCGTCGTTAATATGGGATTACCTTCATAGCGTTTGAAAAGCCCGTGCGCCTTTTTTTGTCTTTCAAGGTCTATCATATTTATCACCACTTCAAAAACAAACGGCGTATAATCGATTTTGAACTCTTAATTCTAAATTCTTAGTTATGCTTTTACAAGTTGTGTTTCATACAAGCTCTGATAAAGCCGGCAGGTCCGCATCAGCTCTTCGTGCTGGCCCTGCGCGATAATCCGGCCGTTATTCATAACGACTATTACGTCGGCGGCGACTATCGTGCTGAACCTGTGCGCGATAACAATGCTGGTCCTGTCGTGCATAACTTCTTCGATGGCCCTGTGAATCTTCGCTTCGCTGTCGGCGTCAACCTGGCTGGTTGCCTCGTCGAAAATCAGAATCGCCGGGTTTTTCAGAATCGCCCTTGCGATGACAATCCTCTGCAACTGCCCCCCGGACAGGCCTGAGCCCTGTTCGCCGATAATTGCGTCATAACCATTCGGCAGCGGCTCGATAAATTCGTGCGCAAAGGCGCGTTTGGCGGCATGGATAATCTCTTCCCTGCTCGCGCCGGCTTTGCCGTAGCCGATATTGGCCGCTATAGTATCATTGAAAGTTACAACGTTTTGCGTAACCATCGCAATCTGGCCCCGCAAACTTGCTAATGTCGCCTCGCGGATGTCTTTACCATCTACCAGAATCTGTCCTCTGTCGGGATCGTAAAACCTCGGTATCAGGTTGGCCAGCGTTGTTTTTCCTGAGCCGTTGGGGCCTACTATCGCCACTCTGTGCCCCGCCATTACAGCCAGGTTGATACCGTTCAATGCGGGCAACTCCGCGCCGGGGTAAGTGAAAACAACATCCCTGAATTCCAGCTTTGTCTTCAGCATCGATAATTCAGCGGCATTGGCACGCTGGGGTTCAAGCGGCTTATCCATCATCCCGAAAACTCTTTCCGCAGCGGCGTTGGCCTCCTGAATTTTGTTCCAGACATCACTGGTCCTTCGTGCCGACGATGCCGCAGCACCCAAAAGTCCCAAAAGCAGCATAAATTCGGTGCCGTCCATCTTGTTGCTCGTAACCCTGCTTACCCCGACCACTATAGCAACCGCAATGGCCAACATTCCAAGAACTTCCAGTATTGGCGAGGTCGCCGCATCGGTCCGCGAAATCTTCAATAATTGCTTCAGCAATCTCGCGTTGATGCTCCTGAAGGCACCTTCTTCGTATTTTTGCTGGTTGTAAACCTTGACAACCTTAAGCCCGTTCATTGTTTCCTGTAATTTAGCCAGCATTTGCGACCAGGCCATCAGCGACTTTTTTGAGGCCTTCTTCATTTTTTTGCCCAGGACAACAATCATCCAGAGCGTGGGCGGCGCTCCGCCTAAAAATATCAGCGTCAACTGCCAGTCAATCCACGCCGCCAGTCCAACCAGAAACAGCGTGTTCAACGGCTCCTGCAACGCCTTGCCTAACAGAATCTTGATGCCGTTGCCCATGGCACCTGTATCGCGAATAAGCCGGCTCACCGAATCACTCGGTCTTTCCTTCGCGAAATACGCAACAGGCATATTTATAACATGCGCAAAGGCGTCCTCCCGCAGACGATTCAACCCGACCTGCACTACCTTTTCCGCTATATACTGCTGATAATACCTCGCTATGCATCGAATAATCGTAAGAATAGTTACTCCGACCAATATAAAAGCAACTGCCTTTGTCTTGCTTGCATCTGTTTGTCCCTTCGGCACATAATTCAGCGATTCCCTCGCAAGATTTATCGCCCATGCCTTCAATCCGCTTTCGTGCGTATCTGCAAACCGTAAAACCTTTTCCTCATTGCCCCTCTTGATATGCAGTATAATCTCTTCTTTGCCGGCCGTTGCAACTTCTTCGAGCAAATCAGTATAACTCACCACCATCCCGGGCTTCGGCTCCTTGCCCGTCGCGACAACCCAGTCGCCGCCGGCCAGCCCCGCATCTTTCGCCGAACTCTTCTTCTTGACCGAAATAACAAGAAGCGAATTCGCGTAATCGCCGCTTTTACTTCCAGAAAAATCCACGCTCTCTGGAACGTAAAAATCTATGCCATACCGCAACTGGCATACTTTTCTGTCTGACCAGCCGCGCAATCCTTCCTGTCCTATCACTACCTTCACCAGAGGAATAACAGCCAAAAAACTCCCCGATAAAAGTGCGGAAACAATAATTGCGCTGAATACGACAACGACTATTCGCGGCCACTGAGGCCATATATACTTGAATACGCGGGAAAACTCTTTCACTTAACGCCTCTTAACATAAGATTGATAATTGATTATTGATAATTGACAACTGGTCATTGTAGCTGCCATTGGCGAATAATCAATCATCAATTATCATCATTACTCACGGGCCGAGATTGACTGCCACAACTGCGGCTGTTATCCTGTCGAGTCATTTAAAGGACAAGACGAATGAAAGTTGACCGGCTGGTGCTTGGAGAATTCGAGAACAACTGCTATATCGTCAGAAGCAGCAATGAGGCGAGCGACTGTCTTATTATCGACACGGGGCTGGACGTGCTGCCTCTGCTTAAATTTCTCGAACGCGGTAAGCTGACGCCGGCCGCGGTGATTCTCACCCACGGGCATATCGACCACATCGCGGGCGTTGACACTCTGCGAAAAAAATTCCCGTCGATTCAGGTTTATATCCACAAGCTCGATGCTGAAATGCTGAGCGACGCGGCAGCAAATTTATCGATTATGGCTGGCTCTTCCTTAACCGCCAGCAAAGCCGACTACATTATTGATGAGGGGGATACAATCAACAAGGCAGGCATCCAGTTGCGGGTCATTCACACGCCAGGCCATACACCCGGCGGCATCTGCCTCTATTCCGAAAAAGACGATATAATCTTCGTTGGCGACACCCTGTTTGCCGGCTCTATAGGCAGGACTGATTTCCCAAACGGCAATATGCAACAATTAATAAAAGGCATCAAGCTCAAACTGTTCACGCTGCCGGAGGACACGATTGCTTATCCGGGTCACGGCCCCGAAACTACAATCGGTCGAGAAAAGACCGACAACCCCTTTTTAAGCTGATTACCGTGATGCACAAATCTACTCCACGTCTTCTTACTTCGCTTGGCGCACTGGCCTGCATAGGAACACTCGCCTGCTGGTCGAGCGCGCCGCTTTTCATCAAGTATCTGACCGGCTATCTCGACCTGTGGACACAAAATCTGCTCCGTTACGCTGCTGCGTGCCTGTTCTGGCTGCCGTTTCTGCTTATCGCCGCAAAAAAAGGGCAACTGCCGAAAACGGTCTGGAAACGTGCGCTATTACCATTCGTACCAAACATTATTGGGCAAAGTCTGTGGGCGGCGGCATTTTACTATATCGACCCGGGTTTCGCGTCGCTGTTATCCATGACGGCGTTTCTGTGGGTAATAATATTATCCGTTATCTTTTTCGCCGAAGAAAGGCTGCATCTCAGCAACCGGCTTTTCCGGCTGAGCATCATCCTGTCACTTGTCGGCCTGTTAGGAGTTATGGTTTTCCATCCCGCTTTTACTCATTCCTACACAATCATAGGCATAGCAATCATTATGCTCTACGGCATTATATGGGGTTCTTACGCAATCGCGGTAAAAGTTATGTTCCGCGGCATCGATTCGCGAATCGGATTTTCGGTCGTCAGCATTTATACGGTTATTGCGATTTTCATACTGACAATGTTTTTGGGGCAGCCAAGTAAATGTCTTGAGCTGTCGTTTTATGGCTGGAACGCAATCGTTATTTCCGGAGTTACAGGCATCGCACTTGGTCACGTGTTTTATTACATATCGCTCCGCCGGCTTGGCGCGACCACGCCGTCGCTTGTCCAGCTTGCCCAACCGTTTATTGTTGTGGTCATTTCATATTTCGTTTTCAGTGAGAAATTGAATGTTCCACAACTGATATTCGGCGTGGTATTAGTGGCCGGCTCGGCATTGGCTATTTTAGCCAAAAGAGATGCCGATTCACCCACATCCTGATTAGCCATTAGCCCGCTGCGTCCTATAATTTCCTTCATAAGCATACAGATTCGCCTCGTAACGCCGACATAAACATATATTTAGCGTCGGCAACTCCACTTTATTTTATATAAACAGAATCTGCTATAACGCCGATAACTCTTTAGTTACAACAACGGGGGTTGTTGAAAAACAGGATTGAAAAACCGTCGCATTTACGTTTTTTGGGGAACTTATTATGCGCACGATAAAATCCGTCGGCAAAATAACCGCATTCATCACAGTTATTCTGCTGGCTGTGGGACCCCTGTGTTTTGCGGGACACAGTGAGGCGGATGTGCCGCAGGACCTTTTTACAATGCCCATTGAGGATTTGGCCGAGCAACCTTACACCGTTTCCGGCGCCTCCAAGTACGAGCAGAAAACCAGCGAAGCCCCTGCCTCGGTAACAATCATCACAGCCGATGAGATTCGCAAATACGGATACAAAACAATGGCAGATGTTCTCGAGAGCGTTCCCGGGCTTTTTATTACCTATGACCGCAATTACCACTACATAGGCGTTCGTGGTTTTCGCAGGCCAGGCGACTACGATTCGCGAATCCTGATATTGCTTAATGGTCACCGCCTCAATGACAACGTATACGACAGCGTATCAACCGGCACGACGTTTCCTGTTGACATTGACCTCATCGAAAAAGTTGAGGTCATGCGCGGCCCCGGTTCTTCGCTTTACGGAAGCAATGCATTTCTGGCAGTCGTTAACGTCATAACCAAGGACGCAAAGACCCTCAAAGGCGTGGAAGTTTCAGGTGAGGTGGCAAGCTTCGACACACAGAAAGAGCGCATCAGCTATGGCAAAAATTTCGACGAAACCCATAACCTGCTTGTCTCGGCAACCTCATACAAAAGCGACGGCCCCACATTGCATTTCAAAGAGTTCGATACCCCCGCAACACACAACGGCAACGTCTCAAACGACGATGATAAATTTTACAACCTGTTTTGCACGGCAACAGCCGGAGATTTGAGTTTAATCGCGACCTACCTGCCGAGAGAAAAAGGAATCCCGACCGCGCCGTATGACACAGTTTTTGGCGACTCACGCACCAGAACCAACGACGATATGACACTTGTGGGCTTAGAATACAAACATGATTTCACGGATGATTTCGCCTTAAGAGGACGAGTTAGTTATCATAATTACAACTACGACGGGGGCTATGTGTATGACGACAATGGGCTTTATGTAAACAAGGATAGAGCCAGAGGACGCTGGGTGGAAAGTGAACTGCAGTTTATCGCAAAGCCGATCGAGAACCATAAGCTTACATGGGGCGTTGAGGACAGATACAACGCCGTGCAGAACCAGAAAAACTGGGATTCCGTCGTCTATCTGGACGACCACAGGCACAGCAATAACTGGGGCGTCTATATCCAGGACGAATGGAAAATATTCGACAAATGGACATTCATAGGCGGTATTCGCTACGATGAATATGAGATATTCGGCGGGACAACCAACCCGCGTCTCGCCCTTATATATCAGCACTCAGATGCCACGACTGTAAAACTGCTTTATGGTCGGGCATTCCGGGCGCCAAATGCGTATGAGCTTTACTATAACGACGGCGATGCTACTACGAAGGCGCCTGGCTCGCTGAATCCTGAAAAAATCGAGACATACGAGGCCGTGCTCGAACAAAAACTGAATAAAAACCTCAGCACAACAGTCAGTGCGTTTCATTACACAATGGATGATGTCCTTGACCAGTATCTGGAGCCATCAGACAACCTGCTCATATTCAGAAATCTCAGGGAGATCAAGGCCAACGGTATCGAGACCGCTCTTTTGGGCAAATGGGAAAATGGCGTAAAGGGCAGGGCCAGTTATTCTTTTGTAGAGGCAAGAGACAGCCAAACCAACGCAATATTGGTCGATTCCCCAAAGCACCTCGCCAAGTTTAACGTTATCTCGCCGGTGATAAACGATAACCTGTTCGCAGGCCTCGAAGTGCTTTATACAAGCAGGGCAAAAACGCTTACAGATAATTATGCCAACGGTTTCTGGATTACGAATCTTACACTTACATACGAAAATATCGTCAAAGGATTTGAGCTTTCGGCAAGTGTGTATAACCTGTTTGACGTTGACTATGGTTACCCCGGCGGAAACGAACACACACAGGATATTATCGAACAGGACGGCAGAAGCTTCAGAATTAAACTGACGTACAGATTCTGACAAATAATGAAAATTATAGTTTACAGTTTGATGTTGCTCTTATTAATATTCGCGGTTGTCGTCTGCGCAGATAATGAACTGATACAAAACAGGGAACACCAGATAAAAGCGGCGTTTTTGTATAACTTTGCTCTGTTCACGGAATGGCCCGCCGATAAACTCGTAGAGCCGAATACGGTTACAATAGGCCTGCTTGGCGAATATGAATTCGGCGACGCTTTCGACCCAATAAAAAACAAAACCGTTAAAAATAAACGGCTAATCATCAAAAACTTCGAGAAGTTCCGTAAATCATTCCCGCAGAACGACGCCGGCAAACTGGAATTAACCAACTATATAGAACAGTTGAGAAAATGCCACGTGCTGTATATCTGCGACTCCGAACGTGAGAATTTCAAGGCAATCATCGACGCGGTAAAGGGCTACGGCGTGCTGACAGTCGGCGAAACCGTGGACTTCCTCGATTTCAACGGAATCATCACCTTCATACCGGGAACCGAGAAACCGGTTTTCGAGGTCAATCAAAAGGTCTGTGAGCAGGAAGGACTAAAAATCAGCTCCAAAGTTCTGCGGCTGGCAAGAAAAGTAATCACAGATAAAGACCCTGACGCTGACAAAAACAAATAGCTGCGTTACTCGAAATTGGCGTAGTATTCCGGCTTGCCGTCATCGCTGTCGTATCGGTCCGCATCAGCAATATCCGCGTTTATCCTGATTCGCTCGATATGCTCGGCTTTTTTAGTGTTACTATCCACCGTAACTAATATGCCGTTCATTTTCACGTCTCCGGTGGCGACCTCAAACGGCACGGGCATTCGCGTCCTGAACGATTTGAGCACGCTTTCGGTTACTCTTCCAATCACCGAATCGTGCGAGCCGGTCATACCGATGTCGGTAATGTATGCTGTCCCTTTGGGCATTATCTTCTCGTCGGCTGTCGGAACATGGGTATGAGTTCCAAATACGCAGCTCACTCGCCCGTCCAGATGATAACCCATCGCCACTTTTTCGCTCGTGGCTTCGGCATGAAAATCGATAAATATAATCTCCGCCTGCTGCTGCACTTTGGGCAGCAATTTGTCAATGGCGTTGTAAGGACAATCGGCGGGCTTCATAAACAGCCGGCCAATCAACGGTATTGCGGCGACTACGGGGCCTTTGCCCGTCTTGTATATCGCCACGCTTCTGCCTGCCGCCTGCTCCGACCAGTTGGCTGGTTTGGCGATATTTTCCTGCGTCTCAAGAGTCGTAACTATCTCTTTTTTGCGGTAGGTATGGTCGCCCAGTGTGATTAAGTTTACGCCATAGCGCAAAAGCTTGTCGTATATCTGCGGCGTAAGGCCTGAGCCGCCCGCAGCGTTCTCTGCATTGGCTATCACGCAGTCAATCTCGCGCTCGGTAACAAGCTGTTTGAGCTTGTCCGCCAGAATACGCCTGCCCGGTCTGCCCACTATGTCACCAATACATAAAATGTTCAGTTTCATAAATCCGCACACTACGCGCTAAACGCTATCGGCTATTTATTATCTTGCGTATTCGATGCAGCGAAGCTCTCGCAGCAACGTTACTTGTATTTCGCCCGGGTAAGTCATTTCGGCCTCGACCTTTTTGGCTATGTCGCGAGCGACTTTTGCCGCCGACTCATCCGGCACCTTTTCCGCGTTAACGATTACACGAATCTCCCGGCCCGCCTGAATCGCGTATGAGTTCTCGACACCAGGGAAGCTGTTGGCAATTTCTTCGAGTTTTTCAAGGCGTTTGATATATCTTTCGAGCGTCTCTCTTCTGGCGCCGGGCCGCGAAGCGCTGATGGCGTCTGCGGCGGAAACAAGCGGCGTATATGGGTTATCCGGCGGAATGTCACCGTGATGGCCCTCTACGGCATTTAGTATCGTCTGCGGCTCATTGAATCTCCGCAGAAAATTTGCGCCTATGACCGGGTGACTGCCTTCAATATCGTGGTCGAGCGCCTTGCCTATATCGTGGAGAAGCCCCGCCCTGCGTGCGATTGAGCCATCCAAACCAAGCTCATCAGCCATAACCTGCGCCAAAAAAGCAACTTCGACGCTGTGACGAAGCACGCTCTGGCCATAACTTGTCCGGTAATTCAAAGCGCCAAGGGTGCTAAGGACACGGTTACTCAGGCCGCGAATGTTTGTCTCAACCGCTGCGTCCTTGCCTATCTGCAGGACCTTGGCGTTGATTTCCTTTTTCACCACCGCAACAAGCTCTTCGATGCGCGACGGGTGAATTCGCCCGTCCTGAATCAGCCGTTCCATCGACAGGCGGGCGACCTCGCGCCTGACCGGGTCAAAGCCGCTTACAATAATCGTCCCCGGCGTATCATCCACAATAACGTCCACGCCAGTTGCTTTTTCGAATGCCCTTATGTTGCGTCCTTCTCTTCCTATGATTCGGCCCTTCATATCATCGTTGGGGATTTCAACCGTTGAAACCGTCGCCTCACAGGTCTGCTCGGCGGCGTATCTTTGAATCGCCGTGGTGATAATCTCCCTGCTCTTTTCGCCCGCGATTTCAGCGGCTTCTTCGACCTTGCGCTGAATCAGGGCGGACATCTCAAGTTCGCACTCATCCTCCAGCCGCTTGAGAAGCATTTCCCTCGCATCCTCGATGCTCATAGTCGTCATTTTCAAAAGCTGGTTTTTCTGCTGAGCTACAACCGCCGTGAGCTGCTTGTCTTTCAGGTCGATAGTGCTGATCCGGCGTTCGACTTCCTTGTTCTGCTCCTCAATGGCCTTTTCCTTCTGGTGAATTTGCTCAACCTGTTTATCCAGGACATCTTCGCGCTTGGTGAGTCGAAGCTCCGTTTCGCGCAGCTCCGCGCGAATCTGGTTGGCTTCGACGGTAAACTGTTCTTTTTTCTTGATTGTTTCAGCCGCCGCCTCAATCTGTGCGGACTTGATTATATTCTCCGCTTCCTTCTTTGCGCCGTCCAACTGCCGTTCAATGTCTTCGTGGAAGGTCATGGTCTTGGCCTTGTTGATGAGCCAGACCGCAATCCATGTTACCGAAACACCCACCAAAATACCGGCAATTACGGCGATGATAGCGGAGACATCCATTTGCATCAGAATCGTATCCATATCTTTCGCCTTCCTACACAATGTTAGAAAATCAGTTAATCAAACCTGAATAGAGGGACAAAAGGCAGGATAGCTAACGACCCGACCAATCGGTCAGTGTCCGAGAAATGCGACTACGGAGAATACACTTTCGCTTCAGCGAAAAAACGCTAAAAATCAAATATCAAACTCACTGCGCAAAATACTACACCCGCGCCGGCACCACAAATCGTTTTTCGTGGTGTGCCCGCTGCAATTTTTGATATGTCTTACTGATTTTCGCATTCTGAATTTCACTATACGCCTGGGCGAAACGTCAAATTTCTATTAATTCTCCACGCTATTTCTGTTTTACCCCGATGTTAAACGGGGTTGAATGTAGCTTAACTGCCTCTTTGCCACCCCTGTTAAAATCATCCTTAAGTTGCCTCTACTATTATATATACAGGGCGAACCTCTTTAAGGTTCCACTAATGCTACTTTATCATCTTTCCTCTGTCCGCCACGACCGCCGTGGCAGGTTACAGAGGAGCGATGCTGCTCTACAGTAGCATCGGCAAACACACATAGATGATAAACTGTTTTTGGTAATTGGTCAACGAAAAATCTCCCTCAAAAGCCTCGCTGAGGCAGAATTTTAATTTTTAGAGTCGGCTGCCACTTTAGGACCGTAAATATTCGCATTTCGAGGTTAAATCTGCCCATAGCCAGGCTTTTCTGCTAAAATCAGGAGATGAACAGTAAAAAACATGATTTCAAACCTGCCGGCTTATATGTCCATATCCCGTTTTGCCAGACCAAGTGCCGATACTGCGGTTTTTACTCCGAACCCATAAAAAACCACGCCCCCCAGCGCCTCATTTCAGCGATAATCACCGAACTTACCGAAAAAAGGGGGCAGGAGCCGTTTTTCGCTTACCAAACTATTTATATCGGCGGGGGAAGCCCAAGTTGTCTGCCGGCAAAACAATTGCTCAGGTTAATTGGCGAAATTACAAGTAGATGTCCAAAACCCGAAGAATTCACAGTCGAGGTCAATCCGGGCCAAGTCAGTAAAGACATATTGAGCCAATTACGTGCCGCGGGCGTAACCCGCATTTCAATCGGGGCACAATCCTTCGCTTCCGAAGAGTTAACCTTCCTCGGCAGAAAACATTCGGTCGCCGATATAGGCCGGGCGGTGCGGTCGGCAAAAAAAGCGAGCTTTGATAATATCGGAATTGATTTGATTTTCGCAATCCCTCACTCGACATTGGAATCGTGGAAATATAGTTTACGTTCAGCGATTGATTTAGGCGTCCAGCATATATCCGCCTACGCACTTACTTATGAGGAACAAACGCCTCTGCAAAAAGCGGTTGAAGCGGGCGAGGTTAAGCCGGTGGATGAAGAAACCGACCGACAGATGTATGATATGACCATCGATGAGCTTGAAAAAGCCGGCTTCAAACAATATGAAATCTCGAACTTCTCAAAGCCGGGTTTCGAATGCAGACACAATCTAAATTACTGGGCGAACAACCCCTACCTCGGAATAGGCCCCGCAGCCGGGTCATACTGGAACGGGAAGCGAACACTAAACATCGCTGACATAAAAAAATATATCGAGGCAATCGAGCAAAGAAAAAATGTGATCGCGGAAAGTGAAACTCCTGATAATATCCAGGTTGCCTGTGAAACCGCCGTCCTGAACCTTCGCAGACGATGCGGAATAATCCTCGATGAGTTCAAAAAACAAACCGGCTTCGACGCCGCAAAACTCTTCGCAGAACCAATCGGCAGATATAAAAAACTTGGCCTGATTCGAACGACAAGCAAACGACTATGCCTGACACGAAAGGCATTGCCTATCGCCGATTCGGTCCTGTGCGATTTTTCAACTACCTGATAAGGGTGTCTTTTTCTGCCCTTCTATGCTATATTGGTCAACTTATGAGTACGGAGCTAATACGAAATTTTTCAATAATTGCGCATATCGACCACGGCAAAAGCACGCTGGCTGACCGCATAATGGAGCTTACCGGCGCGGTGAGCGACCGTGAGAAGAAGGACCAGCTTCTCGACGATATGGATATCGAGCGAGAGCGAGGCATTACAATCAAGGCCTCCGCGGTAACGATGAATTACGAGCACGGCGGCAAAACCTATATGCTCAATCTCATCGACACGCCGGGCCACGTCGATTTTCATTACGAGGTCTCGCGCGCCCTTACCGCTTGCGAAGGCGCGCTTTTGGTTGTTGACGCGACGCAGGGCGTTCAGGCGCAGACGGTCGCCAACGCGTATTTAGCGACCGAGGCCGGCGCGGAGATTATCGGCGTAATCAACAAGGTTGACCTGCCCTCGGCGCAGCCCGATATCACCGCAGAAGAAATCGAGCACGTCCTCGGCATCAGAAAACAGGATTGTTTCCACATCAGCGCAAAAACCGGCATGGGCGTCCACGAGCTGCTTGACGCAGTGGTGACATTGCTTCCTCCGCCGCCGGATAATAGCGATAAGCCAACTGCCGCGCTTGTCTTCGACAGCGAATGCGATGCCTATAGAGGCGTTATCTGCTACGTCAGGGTATTTTCGGGCGAATTGAATATAAAACAGAAAATCAGGTTTATGGGCACGGGCAGAACGCACCTTATAACGGAGCTTGGAAAGTTCACGCCTAAGATGTCCCCAGTTGAGCGGCTAAGCGCGGGCGAGGTGGGCTACGTTATCGCCAACGTCCGCCAGTTGTCCGATATCACCATAGGCGACACGATTACAGACGACGCAAGCCCGGCCGAAAAACCCCTGCCCGGCTATGTACCCCCGATGCAGATGGTCTTCTCCGATTTTTACCCCGGCAACAATACCGATTATCCTAACCTGCGTTTGGCCTTCGAGAAACTCGCTCTCAACGACGCGAGCTTTTCATTCATACCGCAAAATTCCCCTGCCCTTGGCTTCGGCTTCCGATGCGGATTCCTGGGCCTGCTGCATATGGAAATCGTCCAGGAACGGCTCGAACGCGAAAACGATATCGACGTCGTTCAGACCGCCCCGACCGTCAGCTATGAAGTCATTACAACCGACGGCCGGACGCTGAAAATAGATTCGCCCGCAGACCTGCCCGACGTAACCCAGATAGAGGAATTGCGCGAGCCCTATGTTCGCCTGGAAATTATCACCACCACCGACACAATCGGCGGAATTATGCAATTGTCCGAAAGCAGGCGATGCAAACTGATTAAAACGGATTACCTAAGCCAGAACCGCGTGATGATGCAATACAAAGCGCCGTTAGCCGAGATAGTTTATGACTTCTACGATTTGCTCAAAGGAATCAGCCACGGTTACGCTACGATGGATTACGAGTTCACCGGCTTCGAGGTCGGCGACCTGGTTAAAATCAATATCTTAGTCAACAAAATCCCCGTCGATGCCCTGTCATTGATTGTGCATCGAAGCACCGCGGAAAACAGGGGACGAAAAATGCTGGTTCGCCTGCGTAAAGCCATACCGCGTCACCAGTTCGAGATTCCGCTTCAGGTCGCAATAGGCGGAAAAATCATCGCGCGAGAATCAATCAAGCCGTTCAGGAAAGACGTTACCGCCAAACTCTATGGCGGCGACGTTACCAGAAAAATGAAGGTGCTCAAGAGACAAAGGGAAGGCAAAAAGCGAATGAAGAACATCGGCGCCGTCCAAATCCCCCAGGATGCTTTTATGAGTATCTTAGACAGTTCCGATTAACTGCCCGCAAGTTTACACTACAGATTTGCCTGAGCGTATTTGACGGCGTTATTGAAAATGGTGATGCCGTCACCCTGCCCTGAGCTTACCGAAGGGGCGTCTGTGGTCTGTGGTCTGTGGTCTTGTGTCTTCAACCTCGTCCATCGCGGATGCTGAGTGAATCTAACGTGTCTTTCAGGGTGAGGCATAAGACCCAGGACTCGTCCGGTAGAATCAGTTAAACCGGCGATTGATTCAAAAGAGCCGTTTGGATTGATAGGGTAATCGCCCTCATTGCCATTTTCATCGACGTATTTGAAAGCAATGAAACCATCCGCCTTGAGCTTTTCGAGAGTTTGTTGGTCTTTTGTTACAACCTTGCCTTCGCCGTGGGCTATCGGTAAATAGATTTGCCTGCCCTTTTCGATAAATACGCACCGCTCGGTTACAGGAGCAAGATATACCCACCTGTCCTCGAATTTATTGCTGTCGTTATACGTAACTGTCACGGCCTGGCCGGTTGTTTCGGGAAAAGGCAAAATTCCCGTCTTAACGAGCACCTGAAACCCGTTGCAGATACCGAGGACCAATTTGCCGGCGTCGATGAATTTTCGCACCTGTTCGTAGAGGTGATGTTTTATCTGGTTGGCTAAGATTTTGCCCGCCGCGACGTCGTCGCCATAGCTGAACCCGCCCGGAATAACAAGTATCTGATAATTATCGAGTAATGATTTGTCCTCGATGATTCTGTTTATATGAACGCGGTCCGCCTCTGCGCCTGCTAATTCGAAGGCGTGCTGCGTCTCAAGGTCGCAGTTAATCCCCGCCGCCCGTAACACGATTGCTTTAACATCTCTCATATTCGTCTCTCGTCCCTCGTTGCTCGTGCCTCGTACTTCGAGTCACGAACGTCGAGCCACGGGTCACGTTGTCCCGCCGCACTTGTCGCACTGTATTTTCGCGAGTTGCTCCATAAGCGAATAACGCTGGGCCGCGTCGCTGTTGGCAAGCTTCATCAGTTGTTCCGCCGCCTCAGGTTTCGATTTCAGCAGCGACTTATAGCGGTTCTCGTTATAGGCATACTCGTCGAACCTGATTGTCGGCGCCTTCGAATCAAGCTGCAGCGGGTTTTTGCCCTGCGCCTTCAGACGCGGGTCAAACCGATACAAAGGCCAATGCCCGCAGGCCACCGCTTTTTTCTGCTCATCGTAACCCGTTGTCATATCGATGCCATGGTTGATGCACTGGGCATAAGCGATTATCAGTGATGGTCCCGGATATGCTTCGGCTTCGATAAACGCCTTTACCGCCTGATTGGTATTTGCGCCCAACGCGATTTTGGCAACGTAGATATTGCCGTATGTCATCGCGAGCAATCCCATATCCTTCTTCGGCCCCGGCTTTCCGCCCGCCGCGAATTTCGCAACCGCCCCCCTTGGGGTCGATTTCGACATCTGACCGCCCGTATTCGAGTAAACCTCAGTATCGAGAACCAGTATGTTTATGTCCGCGCCGTTCGCCAGGACGTGGTCGAGTCCGCCATAGCCGATATCATAAGCCCAGCCGTCGCCGCCCAGCGCCCATACCGATTTGCGAACAAGATAATCTGCCAGCGTTAACAATCGTTTGCATTCGGCACAATCGCTTTTCTTGCACAGTTCTTTTAGTTTCGCAACCCGGCCTCTTTGCGTTTCAATCGCGTCCTGCGACGGGTCGTTGGCAGCCACCGCGGCGATTATTTCGCCCGCAAACGCCGCATCAATGCAACCCTTTTTGGCGACCGCATCGACCAGCTCCGCCGCCTGCTGTTTGAATCTATCGACCGTCAGCCGCATACCGAGTGAGAACTCCGCGTTGTCCTCGAACAAGCTGTTGCTCCACGCAGGCCCGCGACCATCTTCACGCGTCGTGTATGGCGTCGTCGGAAGGTTGCCGCCGTAAATCGACGAGCAGCCCGTCGCGTTGCCTATCATCGCCCTGTCGCCGAACAACTGCGATAAAAGTTTCACATAAGGCGTCTCGCCGCAACCCGCACACGCGCCCGAATATTCGAACAAAGGCATAATCAACTGGCTGCCCTTTACGCTTTCGCGCTTGAACAGTTTAGAATCGGTATTCGGAATCGACAGGAAATATTTGAAGTTTTCCCTTTCCTGCACACGCAACGGCTCCTGCGTAGTCATATTTATCGCCTTGCGTCCCGTGGGCTGTTTATTCGCGTCCTTTTCCTGCACCGGGCACATCTGCACGCAAACTCCGCATCCCGTGCAGTCCTCAGCGGCAACCTGAATCGTCGCCGCCATACCCGCGAATTCCTTGCCCTTCGCTTCGGCGTTCTTGAACGTCTTCGGCGCCTTGTCGAGATATTTCTTGTCGTAGGCCTTCAAGCGAATTGTCCCGTGCGGGCAAACCAGCGAGCACGTCCCGCACTGAATACAAAGCGACGGCTCCCAAGCCGGTATATCAACCGCGATATTGCGTTTCTCGAATTTCGTTGTCCCCACAGGCCACTTGCCGTCATTCGGCAGCTTGCTCACGGGAAGCATGTCCCCGCGCAGATTCATAATCTCCGCGGTTACTTCCTGCACAAACTTCGGCGCATCCTTCGACACAACCGGGGGCTTCGTCGTTTTGCTCGTAACCTTGCTTGGCACCTTGACCTCAAATACTCTCGCCAAAGCTCCGTCAACCGCCGCGTTATTCATCGCGACAATTTTCTCGCCCTTCTTGCCATAGCTCTTCAGTATCGCTCCCTTGATTGCCTCAATCGCTTTATCAATCGGGATAATGCCGCTGATTTTGAAGAACGCCACCTGCATAATCGTATTGATTCTCGCGCCAAGACCGATTTCCTTCGCCAGCGATATCGCGTCGATGACGTAAAATTTCAGCTTCTTGTCGATTATCTGCTTTTGCACTTCCTGAGGCAGCGTGTCCCAAACCTTGTCCGCCGGGTGCATACTCGTCATCAGGAACGTCGCTCCCTCTTTCGCGGTCGAGAGCATATCGTATTTTTCGAGGAAGCTCGGGTTGTGGCACGCGACGAAATCCGCCTTGGTAATCAGGTACGGTCTGCGAATCGTCTTTTTGCCGAACCGCAGATGCGAAATCGTAATCGCGCCCGCCTTCTTCGAGTCGTAAACAAAATATCCCTGCGCGTTGTTGTCTGTCTTCTGGCCGATAATCTGTATCGAGTTATGGTTCGCGCCAACCGTGCCGTCCGAACCCAGCCCGTAGAACATCGCCGTATAAATCCCCTCCATCGGCAGCACAAACTTCTCGTCAAAATTCAAACTCGTATTCGAAACGTCGTCGATGATGCCCACGGTGAAGCCGTTCTTCGGCTCAGCCGCGTCAAGATTATCGAACACCGCCTTGACCATCGCAGGCGTAAATTCCTTCGACCCAAGCCCGTATCTGCCTCCCACAATCACCGGGTAATCTTTGAATGGGCTTTGCTTCCTGCCCATCGCCTCGCCGACCGCCGTACGAATATCCATATATAACGGCTCTCCGATCGCTCCCGACTCCTTTGTCCTGTCCAATACCGCGATTTTCGTCACGGTCTTTGGAATCGCATTGATGAAATCCTGCACGCTGAAAGGCCTGAAAAGCCGTACTTTCAATACGCCGATTTTCTGTCCCTTGGAATTGAGATACTCAACCGTCTCGTGAGCGGTATCCGCGCCTGAACCCATAATTATGATGACCTTCTCAGCGTCCGCCGCCCCGACGTAATCGAACAAATGATACTGACGTCCGACAATCTTCGCGAACTTGTCCATCGCCTTCTGCACAATCGCAGGCGTCGCCGTATAAAAATTATTCGCCGCCTCCCTGCCTTGGAAATACACATCCGGGTTCTGCGCCGTTCCCGCAATCTGGGGCCTGTCAGGCGACAGCGCCCTTGCCTTCACCGCCGCAACCAGCTCATCCGGAATCATCGCCCGCATATCATCATAGCTCAGCTCTTCGACCTTCTGAATCTCATGGCTCGTCCTGAACCCGTCGAAGAAATGCAAAAACGGCACTCTTGATTCGAGCGTCGCCAATTGTGAAATCAATGCGAAATCCATTACCTCCTGCACTGAGGACGAGCAAAGCATCCCCCAGCCCGTCTGCCTGCACGCCATCACGTCCGCCTGGTCGCCGAAAATCGACAGCGCATGCGCCGCCAATGACCTCGCCGTTATATGAAACACCGTAGGCAGCAACTCGCCCGCGATTTTATACATATCCGGTATCATCAGCAGAAGCCCCTGCGACGCCGTAAACGTCGTCGTCAGCGCCCCAGCCGTCAGTGCGCCGTGAACCGCCCCTGCCGCTCCGCCTTCCGACTGCATTTCCGTTACCGACGGAATCGTGCCCCATATATTGCGTTCGCTCCGGGCTGTCTTATCATCCGAAATCTCGCCCATCGGCGAACTCGGCGTTATCGGATATATCGCTATTACTTCATTTGTCGCGTGCGCCACGTGTGCCGCCGCCGTATTCCCGTCTATCGTTACCATTCTCCGTGCCATAAATACTTACCTCTCAATCAGTTATAAATATGTGAAAATTTAGAATTACGAATGCTGAATTTAGAATTATCCGCTATATCTCTAAATTCTAAACTCTCAATTCTTAATTCGGTCTGTCAAGACCGTAGTTTATACAACAATTGACGCCGCGAGTCAACAAAATCGCTTGTGTTGTTTTGGAATTGGTTAGCCCCCCAATATTGTTAAATTACTTTTATTTCACATAATTTTGTTGTTGAAAAAAAAAGATGGGCTAGGTAAAATTTGGGAGCAAAAATGAATATAGGGATTGGATAGGGATTGCACCGTGGCATTATAATACATCGCCCGATAATCTTATCGGGATTGTGTTTTGTGGTGCATTTTCTTGTCAAATCTAAGGCTATTTGTATAATATATAAGACTCCATCGGATACAGTTATATTGACTGTATTAAATTTGCCGAATAAAATAGGAACGATTCAGGATTGGGATCCTTTAAAAGCTAATTGACAACATATTGACAAAATCGTATAATGCTAGGTTTTAAGGTCAAATGTGATGTTAACACTTAATTATATTCTTAAAATGGCGCGGCTTAACGATCAAATGGGAGAGCTACGTCCTGGATTTCTTCTAGATGGAAAATCTGGCCTAAGAGGACCTTGGGATACTCAGGAACCTTCCGTTAAACACATGAGATCTGGTGGCCGTGGAAAAGCTTCCAAGGGAGGCAAATACAGGCTCGTTAACAAACTTGATCCTAAGACGGGTGATGTCCGAATAGTGCAGGAAAAAGTTTCTGGCATATGAAGGTACTCGATGGTCCAGTTTTTTTGTCTATTCATAGCCGTTCTAAAGATAGACATCGTATCATCGAGATTGTACCATCCCAAAGCATTGCATTAAAGAAGTGGGGGCCATTTTCTCGCATTTCGCCAATTTTTCGGATTGTCGAATTTGGCAAAGAATCTCCCCAAGAATATAGCTTCAACGGTAAGAAGCAGCTTTTCTTTATTGGTCCTGTTCATCCAGAAAGAATTATTGCACAACTTAGCGAGTCATCAAAAGCTTGGTTGTCCCTAGGCCTGTTTAACATTCTTGTAATTCCGCATACATTAAAGGAGGCGAAAAATCTCGAGAAGTGGTTAGAAAAAGAGAAGAACGATCCATGTGCCTTCGAAATTTGGACCATACAAAATGGCGTGGTATTGGATCAGACCATACAAACCGCAAGAAAAACCCCTGCTAACTTGCCAACGGCAGTTATCGGTATTGGAGATGGCAAGTATCCTTCAGAACTTGGCGAGGCAATTGCTGAATACGTTCCGCTGATGGCTTCAACACTCACACGAAGTTCTTCTTCTTCTGCTAAGATGTGCAATGAACTCAGTGATGAGTTGATTGAACTATGTGGTTTTCATGAAAAGATGCTTGCTGTAAGCAAAAAAGATATAAACATGCCTTATCGGGCACTTGACCTTATGTTGACCATAAATGCGGGGCTCTCAAGACTAGCATCACAGACTTTTGCTGGAACGTCGCCCATCTTTGAGAGAGAGTGTCACTTTTGGTCGCACTCTTTACTTGGCATAGGAGTTGCTACGCTTGCTTTAAGAAACATAAAGATTTTCTTGGAAAAAACACTTGGACAAGCACGAATACCTCAAAGATTTTGGGCAATGAGTAAGAAAAAGGAAAATGCCATAGATTTGAGCCGAGAAATGCCTCCGGATAAAGATTTTCTTGCTGATGTAGATCTTGGAGAAACCGCAAATGAACCCGTATGCCCTTTAATATCATATTTTAGTGGTAGGGATGGCTGGCGAGGTACAACTACAACAATCAGTGCACCACTAGCTGCGATAACTGCTTGTAATTCTCTAAGATGGTCTCTATTAACACTTACGCACGAGTTTTCTCATATTGTCATTGGTGCGATACTCTCAGATTTATCACCAGATTTCAGCGATCCACAGGATCTCAGTAAATTCGAAAGATTATGGAAACAAAACAAAGCAGGAGACACACTTTTTGAAGAGATCCAGCGTACTTTACTTTTTTCTATCCTTGAGATGGAACAAGTCGCTACCGGCGAAACGCCAGATATTCGTAATGACCACAACAATGAGTCGTTGAAAGCTTTGTTTCAGAAATGGAAACCGCAAATTGAAGAAACGATGGTACACGTCTTTGATTTTATCTACTTTTATGGTAAAGATGTTGATAAATATATAAATGGTATTTGGTCTTCTTGGGGAACTATTCCTAATGTCACATCTCGAATAGAAGATTATATTATAAGGTCGATATGTGCTGTTCTAAGCACACAGTGGAGACGCGGTCTAAAGGCAGAAGACCTTGCAAAAAAAGACGTTGAGGTTTGTCTCGAGAATTTAAATTCTACTGATTTTGGCGGACGCTATGTTATTGATGCCCTAAAGATAATAAGGGAGCATTGGGATGATCGGATCAAGAAAAAAGTCCGTGCAAGACGGCAGCTTGTGAAGATTGTGAGCACTTATCTATTTTCAAAAGAGATTGCTACAATTGTCCGCGGAGAACCGGAAATAAGCGGTGGAACGAAAGACACTGAAGGATATACTCTTCATCCTTGCTATATTGAAGATAAGCGAATACGTAATCCGCTCGTATTTACAGAAATATATACAAAATTAGCAAAACCATCCCCAGCTTTTAGTCTATGGATGTATTACACATTGGCTTTTTGTGTCCGTCGCGATGAATGATGTATTATGAAGAACTTCACAATCTGAACGGCCTTTTGGTTGAAAGTCGCTTCGAATCTATTGGCCGGAAACAAGTCGAGGATTGCCCAGGGATATCTTTTAAGGAAGAGTTGCCCGATTCTCGATGGGAGGAGTACGTCTTTACTTCCCCAGATGCTTTGCATCAAGAGGATACCAGACTGACTCCCGGTCCTTTCAAATATCCGCTGGTTTTACGTCGAAGCGGGGCACGAATGCTTATAATGAGTATTTCTCGCAAGATAGTCGAACACATATTATCGAACAACTTCTTATCTATTTTCTCCCCAAGACCACATTTTATTACGATTGGGGTTGATCGGCTTGTCAAAACGACAATCCAACAACCAACAGAGTATGCCTTGAGTTTCGTTCATGCCCGCCTTCCAGCATTTGGGGCATCGCTTCGCTCGGTTTCTTTTTACGGAGATGATTTGGGAGATGCCTCGATCTTCCGCGAAAACATCAAGTATATGACCTGCTTTGTTTGTGGATTGCGCAAAGCCTCGGGAGGGACAGAAATAGTTAGACTTGGCACAGATGGTTTCATTTCATTCTACATGACTTCACCTGCTCGCGTTCTTGAAGTAGAAGAGGTCTTATCATTTCTTAGGGAGAAGGGGTACCTCTCAACCCACATCTTGGATAAATAGGAAATATCACTAATTTGCTGTTGCGAGAAATAGAATCATGAACGCCCCGCTTATGACAAACCGTGAAAATTTTCAAGACAAGGAAAAACTTCAAGATTATTTAGCTCATCAATTAAGAGGTGGAAGATTGGCTATTGTGTTGGGTTCAGGTGTATCATATCATTTTGGTCTACCTACATGGGAAGAATTAGTACATGGGTTATACCGCCATAAGAAAAAATCGTTGCCGAAGGGAGACTATTCCCTCGAAGATTTAGCCGAGAATTTTAAAAATTCATATTACCAAAAGGATACAAACGGTTTTCTAGATGCTGTCTATGCTGTATTATATAAAAAAGCGTCTTTTGGATTTGAAAAGTTTAGGCAGCACTCTCTCCTTGCTGCTATTGCCTCTTTGGTAATGGCATCCCAGAGGAGAAGCAGTTCGAACGTTATTACATTTAATTTCGATAATTTACTGGAGTTATATCTTAGCTATCATGGCCTTGTGGTTAGATCTATTTTTAGAGATCAATATTGGTCTTCCTATGGTGATGTTACAGTTTATCACCCGCATGGATTCATTCCTTTTGAGTTAAGCGCGGATAGAAGCTCAGAAATAGTGTTTGATCAAAAGTCTTACAGCGTCATTAGCAGTACAAAAGGTGGTCTGCGAAGAAGTATAATTTTAAATACCATGCTTCACAAAACATGCCTTTTTATTGGGTTGTCTGGGAAGGATATTAACTTTGATAGGTTGCTCATCGACTCAGTGGATAATCACGCATGCAAAAAGGATAATACTGTTTTTTGGGGTGTAACGTTTTCAAATAAAAACGACCGTATAGCTAAAAAAAGATGGGAAGCCAGAGGGATTTTTTACAAAACAGTAAAGGATTTCGATAAAGACTTGCCCAAATTTTTATTTGGTATATGCGAAGAAGCAGCTAAACTAGAAATAAAAGATTGAGTACACCCAATAAGCAGGAAGTAATAGCCACCATCTACCTTGATAAAAACAATTTACTAAATCCTATTCCCCCTTATTTCCTCACTATTTTTAAAGGCATATTCCAACTAGCAAAGCTGACGGGCGAAGTTGTAATTCTCTTCCAAATTCAAAGTGACATTATACCCCCAAACCAAATCCAAAAACAACCTTTTTCCCTTAAAAATCCGTGATAATCCGTGGTTAAAAACGGCTCAGTGTCAGAATCTGTCACACTGTTGATTTTAATCAACACACAAACCGTCTTTTCCCTTAAAAATCTGTGTTCACCCCGTGAGATGCCGCTTCGCTATCTCATGGGGTTAATCTGGGCAACCTTTCCCTCGTAGCGACCTGTGGTGAGCACCGTCGAACCAAGCGCAGTACATAGGCAATCCCCTTACGGCAATACAGCAGATTGCTTAGATACACAGTCAGGATGACGGGTTATACTGGGCAAGCTGATAAATAGGAAAAGCAGGAAATAAAACAACTATTGAAATTCGAATGGTCAATTGCATAAGAAAAATAAGGAAAAGAAAAAATGAAGATGATGGTTAGCTTGTTGGGTATTTTGACAGCATTGTGTTTTTCAGGATGTGTAGTAGAAGAACGGCGTGAGGTACGAACTCGCCCCGCCGTAGTGGTGGAAGCGCCTCCGCCTGTTGTAGTAGAGGTTCCTTATGACGACCCGGGCAGAGGATGGTATATCGAGGGTTACTATACGCCGGCTCATGTTTGGATTGCCCCGTTTTGGACCGTGGACATCGAACTTGTGCATGGACACTTTGACCATTATCGCGGCGGCCATCGGAGAAACTTTGAGGAACACTTTAGACGTCACCCCGAAAGATATGATAATCGAGATCGAGACCGAGGTCCTGAACATCATGACCGTTAGGCACAAGGTCATAATTCAGTGTTAATCAGCGAAGCCCTGCCGCCGTTTGGCGTCCCTTACGGGAGTAGCGCACGGGGGTGAAAATCCGCGTCTAAAAACTCCGCTCTAAAGCCCTCGACTGTTGGAGCACTATATAAGTATATACGCATATACTTATATACTCCCGCGTCCTCGGCGGTGAAAACACGGAGCGAAGCGACGAGCCCGTTTCGGCAATCTGTGTTCACCCCGTGAGATGCCGCTTCGCTATCTCATGGGGTTAATCTGGGTAACTTGCCCATCGATCGACACACACAAAAACCTGGGGCAACAAGGGGCAAGTAGGGGCAACTAAAAACTTCCTAATAATACCATTAGTATTTCTTGCACCCCGCCTCCGGCGGTTTCCACATCCCAAATCATCAATCAGCAATCGGAAATCGGCAATTTAAACTGTCCGCTAAACGCTATACGCTATCCGCTGCTTATCCGTTATAATACGCGGGTGAAAAGAAAAGAACCGATAACCAGTGGTGAGCATAGTCGAACCATACTGACCGAGCGAATCGACCGTGAATTCCTGCCCTTTGTCCGCAGGCCAAGCAGGTACATAGGCGGCGAAATCAACCAGATTAAAAAGGACCTCTCCGATTGCGCCCTCGCTGTCGCGTTGTGTTTTCCCGATACTTACGAGGTCGGGATGAGCTATACGGGAATGGCGGTAGTTTATGAGGTTCTCAACAGGATGCCCGAGACGGCCGCGGAACGGGTTTTCGCACCGTGGTTAGACGCCGAACCAATC
The DNA here is from genome assembly GCA_903857265.1 of uncultured Phycisphaerales bacterium. Taxonomy (GTDB): domain Bacteria; phylum Planctomycetota; class Phycisphaerae; order Sedimentisphaerales; family Anaerobacaceae; genus Fen-1362. Next base: position 16,825 of record CAIODZ010000042.1, on the reverse strand, counting down.
CTGCGGGAAAAGGGCATCCCGCTTTTTTCGCTCGAATCGAAGGCCGCCCTAAGCTCCTTCGACGTCATCGGCTTCAGCTTGACCAATGAGTTGTGCTATACCAACGTTCTGAATATGCTGGATTTGGCGGGTTTGGCTATCCGCAGTGAAAAACGAAGTGAAGCCGACCCGATTATTATCGCGGGCGGCGGTATGGCGAACTGCTGCGAGCCGATTGCACCGTTTATCGACCTGTTTGTTATCGGCGAGGCGGAAAACGCTGTCCCTGATTTGGCCCGATTGATTATCGACCTCAAAAAGGCCGGCACATTGAAAAAAGACATACTGCTTGCCGCAGCGGAAAAATTCGACTGGGCTTATGTCCCAGCACTTTATAAATTCGAATACGATGGTGAAAAAATAAAATCATTTTCCGCTGTCAAAGAAAGCTTGCCCACACGATTCAAAAACGCAATCGTTGACGACCTCGACAACGCGCCCGTCCCGACCAAACCGATTGTGCCGTTCGCCGAGGCAATTCACGAGCGGGTCAGTATCGAAATTATGCGGGGCTGTCCCGGCCGGTGCAGGTTTTGCCAGGCAAGTTTCTGCCGAAGACCTATACGTTACCGCAGCATCGACAAAATCTTCGAGACAGCCAAATCCGCCTACGAGGCGACGGGCTTCGATACAATCAGCTTATTGAGCTTATCGACCGCCGATTATCCCGATATCGAAAAGCTGATTGACCTGCTGCACAGTTATTTTACGGATAAATACGTCGGCTTGTCGCTGCCCAGTTTACGCGTTGACCAGCAGTTGAAACTCCTTCCAACGCTTGCAAACGAGGTGCGAAAATCGGGCCTGACCATCGCGGTCGAGGCGGCATCCGAACGGCTCAGATTAATCATCAATAAGCCATTGAAAGATGAGGACCTTTTCGCTGCCGTCTCGGCTGCGTACCAGGCGGGCTGGCAGAAAATCAAACTTTACTTTATGACGGGCCTGCCCGGCGAGACCGAAGATGATATTAAACAAATCGTTCACCTCGCGGACAAACTGGCGAAGCTACGCAGGAATTTCGACGGCAAAACCGCCTCGGTCAACGTCGCGGTGAGCTGGCTTGTCCCCAAGCCGCATACGCCATTCGGCTGGCTGGCGCAACAGCCGCGTGAGTATTTCGAGAACGCCAAAAATATCATCATCTCCGAGAAAAGAAAAATCAACGCCAAATATCTTCAGTTCAAATTCCACCAGATAAACCAGTCGATTCTCGAATCAGCCATCGGACGCGGTGACAGGCGATTAGCGGAGGTGATTGAATACGCCTGGTGCAACGGCGCGAAGTTCGATTTGTGGAGCGAGACATTTAACCCGGCAATATGGGAAGATGCGTTTGCAAAATACGGTATGAATCTCGATGCCGCCGCACAAAGACAATTCGCAACCGATGAAATTTTGCCCTGGGAGCACCTTGGCGGCCCGGAAAAAGATTACCTGCTAAAGCATCTTGCCGAAACGACAAAACAAATCCCGCAAGCCGCGGGGCAATGATGCGATTATCACTTTTTCACGTTCACGGCGCCGGGCAGTTGCAGACCGCCTGGTACGGCGCTTTCCCTGAACCTAACTATGATTTTGGCCGCTTCCTGCGGGTCATCACTCATCGAAAATACGTTCAAATCCTTCGGTTCTATGCATTTTTCCTGCAGCATCTTGTCGCTCATCCAGTCGATGAGGCCTTTCCAGTAGTCCCTGCCCATCAGTATGACGGGGAAGGACGCCTGGCGAAGCGTCTGAATCAGCACAAGTGATTCGCTGAACTCATCCAGTGTGCCGTAGCCGCCCGGAAAAACGACAAAGCCATGGGCGTATTTGAGGAACATAACCTTGCGAACAAAAAAGTACCGGAACCTCATTGAGATATTCTGATACTCATTCGGTATCTGCTCTTTTGGAAGCTCGATATTAAGCCCGACGCTTTTGCCGCCTGCGGCAGCCGCACCTTTGTTGGCCGCTTCCATAATTCCGCTGCCGCCGCCGGTTATGACGGTAAAACCTTCCTTTGCAATTTCGTATGCGGTTTGCTGTGCGAGTTTGTAATAGCGATGGTCGCGGTTGAACCTCGCGGAGCCGAAAATGGATACCGCCGGGCCGACAACTGATAATTCCTGAAAACCTTCGACGAATTCGGACAGTATCTTAAATATCCGCCACAAATCCTCAATCGGCTGACTTGTTACATTGGGCATCACGTGAAGGTCTCCTTCAAAATCGTATTTCGTATATCGGCTATACTGCCCCGGTTTCACCACAGGGCCGGGTTGTTTGCCGAAGGACAATACCTCGATATCGCACAATTCGGGCAATCCGGCTTTCTCGCCTGGCAGGTATTTCGCCCGTGCAAAATAACCGTATGACTGAATATCGTCCAGTCCTTCTTAGGGATTATTTCGGCCAAATCGAACTCAAGCTTAACAGGGTCGCTATTTTCCGATAATTGCAGTCGGCGGCTAAGGCGTATGACATGGGTATCGCACATTATCGCCGGCTGACCAAAGGCGTTGGCCAAAACGCAATTAGCGGTCTTCCTGCCCACACCGGGCAGAGTAACAAGCTCATCCATCGTATCCGGCACACGGCCGGCAAACTTTTCGATTATCGTCCGGCAGGCCTCCTGGATACTGACCGCCTTATTATGGTAAAAGCCGGCGCTTCGTATGTCATTTTCGATTGTTTCAAGCTTTGCTTTAGCCCAATCCTGTGCGGATTTATATTTTGCGAACAAAGCAGGCGTAATCATATTCACCCGCTTATCGGTGCACTGGGCCGAGAGTATCGTGGCGATGAGTAATTCGAGCGGATTGCCGAATCGCAACGCTACCGATGCGCCGGGGTAACACTTTTGCAGAATTGGCATTATTTTGCCGACGCGCCGAGCGGCTTCTTTTTTATCAACCGTAAAACTTGTGGCCGGTTTTTTTGCCATAGGAAGGACTATTGATTCTTTAATTGCTCAAGAGCCGATTTCAACTCGTCGCCGAAGGATAAGCCGCGCCATCGCTTTGGCTCATCCTGTCCAGGCACAAGTAATATGTTCACCGGCACACCGGGTTCGTTGTAAATTTCTTTCAGGGCAATCGTCGCCGGATAATCGCTGACGGTAGTATCGGCCTTAATCGCCAACACGCCTTTTTGCTTTATCAGGTCCGCGATATCTTTGCGGACGTAAACTTTTTTATCAACCACCACGCAATTCAGACACCAGTCGGCAGTAAAATCCATAAGCACAGGTTTGTTCGCGTCCTGTGCTTGCTTTATTACAGCTGAATCATATTTTTGCCAGTTAATAAGCGACGGTTTCGGCGCGGGCAAAAACATAAAGCCCGCCGCAACCGCCAGCGCAACCGCTATTATCCTGACCGCCCATCTTCGCGAGGCAGGCGCAGCGAAACTGACCCAGCCCCCCCACATCCAGACACAGAACCCGAGAGCCACCGCGAAATACAGGACATTTATGCGCCTGTCAACAGGAAGAGCGGCAATAAGTTTGACTGCTATAACGAGAAGCACAAAGCCAATGGTCTGCTTGAATAATTCCATCCAGCGGCCCGGTCTTGGCGTTTTACTCAATAACGCAGGCATCGCGGTTAATACCGCGAAGGGCGTCGCCATGCCGATTCCGATTACCATTATCGCCACCGTCGCAAGCCCCAGCGGCTGTGCCTGCGCCCAGGCGAACGCCGCCGCCAATATCGCGAAACTGCACGGCGTGCTGAGTATCGCCGCCAGAAAACCCATCCCCACCGCGCCGCTGAATCCTTTGCCTGAGCCGCTTTTACCTGATATTGACGAGGGGACGGTAATCGTAAAAAGGCCGAACATAAACAGCGCCAGAACCACCATCAGCATTGCCATCCCAGCGACAAACACAGGGTTGCGGAACTGGTCGCCCCACTGAAGCGTGGTGTTGTAAACAAGTTTCAAAACGATGTTCGCGCCGGCTAAGCACGCGAAGAAAAGCAAAACGCCCGTGCAGAACGCAAGCCCCATTACAATCGACTTGTTTTTGCCTTGTTTCGCCTGCTCGACCAGCCGCATTACGATTATTGGCAATACCGGCCAGACACAGGGCATAATGTTCAGTGAAAGCCCCGCGACAAAAGCCAGGACAAGCGCCACCCAAACTGAATAGTCCGCCCATTGGTCCGTTAAAGCAGGTGATTTTTGCGGTTCGGGGAGAGTGAACTTCGGCCGGATTGATTCTCCCACCTTGATTTTTACCTCAACTTTTACGCTGCCGAAATCAGGAACGCGGCATTGAGTATTCGAGCAGACCGCCCCGACAATACCGATATCAACAACGACTGTCTTCTCGCCGGATGATTCCGAAACAGTAAACGGCAGATATACTGTGAAGGTGTCACCGATTACGGCTATTTTTTTACCCAGCGCATCATCGTAAATCCAGCCGGGTTTGGGAAATATCGGTTTGCCAAATGACAGAACTTTTGTCCCCTGCTCATTTGGTTCGAGCTTGAGATTCATACCGCCCGGAGGCGAATCGGCGGAGGCATAGAAGTGCCAGTCCTTTTCCAATTCAAAGTGAATCGCGACTGCGCTTTTGCCTCCCGGCGATACTGTATCGAATTGCTGCTCAGCCCAGAAGGTAACAACATTGATTTTTTGCCGCTGCGAGACTTCGGCGGCAATCGCGCCGGTCGACAATAAAGCAAATACTATAAGTATTCCGCTTGTTCTAATCCTCATATCCCTATCGAAGGATTAAAAATATTGAAACGCCCGCCTTTTATTTCTTTTCTTCGGCGGTTTTTTTGTCTTTCGCCTGCTCAACCGCAAGTAAATCCGCCACCGTCGGCTTATCGAGGGAGCCGCCCGCGATAATAATATTCACGTCTTCCGCGTCGAGCGTTTCATACTTAAGAAGGGCTTTGGCAATACGCTCAACACTGTCCCTGTTATGTTCAATCAGCTCACGGGCCTTGTTAAACGCCTCGTCGGTTATCCGCTTGACCTCTGAATCTATTACCTCGGCGGTCTTCTCGGAATATTCCTTCTCGGGAGGCAGCCCGTAGAATGTCTCCGCAAGCCCGGCATCCGCCTCGTAACTGACAGGCCCCAGTTGTTCGCTCATCCCCCAGGTCAGCACCATTTGTTTGGCTATCCGGGTCGCCTGCTGGATATCCGATTGAGCACCGCTCGATATGTCTTCGCAGAACATTTCTTCGGCGATTCTGCCTCCGAAACAAACCTGCAGCAGCGCCATACAATATTTTCTCGTAAACAGTGTGCGGTCCTTTTCCGGCAGCGCAAATGTCGCCCCGCCCATCGGTCCGCGAGGGATAATGCTGACTTTGTGAAGCGGATCCGCCTCTTTCAATATTGACTGCACAAATGTATGTCCCGCCTCGTGGAAGGCAGTTATCTCCCGTTCTTTCTGGTCGATTACCCTGCTTTTCTTGGCGCGACCCCAGCGAACTTTGTCTCTTGCCTCTTCGAGGTCTGCGCCTTCGATGAAATCCTTGTTGGCCATAGTCGCCGCCAGCGCCGCCTCGTTGATAATCGCCGCCAAATCCGCACCGCTGAACATCGGCGTCCCGCGAGCTGCTCGTTCGAGGTTCACATCGGGACCGAGCTTGACCTTCTTGGCGTGAACCCTGAGTATCTCCATCCGGCCCTTTAGGTCAGGCAAAGGCACCACTACCTGCCTGTCGAATCGCCCCGGCCTGGTCAACGCGCTATCCAGTATGTCTGAGCGATTCGTGGCCGCCATCACAATCACCTGGTCATCGGTATCGAACCCGTCCATCTCAACCAGTATTGCGTTGAGCGTCTGCTCCCGTTCATCGTGTCCGCCGCCCGCGAAACTTGCGCTGCGCCTGCGCCCCACGGCGTCAATTTCATCGAGAAATATGATACATGGCGAGCTGTCTTTGGCTTGTTTGAATAAGTCCCGCACCCTCGACGCGCCGACGCCGACGAACATCTCAACGAAATCGCTTCCCGATATGCTGTAAAACGGAACATCCGCCTCGCCCGCAATGGCTTTTGCCAAAAGCGTTTTGCCGCAGCCGGGAGGCCCCACAAGCAATACGCCGCGAGGTATGCGTCCGCCGAGCCGCTGGAATTTCTTGGGATTTCTCAAAAACTCGATTATCTCCGCAACCTCTTCCTTGGCTTCGTCTATCCCGGCAACGTCCTCGAAGGTGATTTTTACTTTTTCTTTATCGTGCAGCCGGTGTTTACTCCTGCCGAATGACATCAGCATACCGCCCGCCCCGCCGCGAAGATTACGCGCAAACATCAGGTATAAAAACAGGCCCACAAGGACAAGCGGAAACAGCATACCAAGCAGATTCCAAAGCCAGACGCGCTCCTTGCTCTGCTCAACCTTCAGGCCGCCTTTTTCAATCTGCTCAGATAGCAGCTTTTTCAGGTCATCATCGAGAACGCCGCCCGACCTGTAGGTAACGACGAATTCTTTCGCGGCTTTTTGTCCCTTGCTTGCCGCCCACTCCTGTTTGAACTGACCGCTGATATCGGTCTCGCTGAGAACAACCTTTTCGATATGCCCATCGCGAAGATGCGCAACAAACTCGTCGTATCTGAGCGTATCGACTCGCGGCGTCAACTGCTGGACCAGCAGCATTACCGTTATTATCACGCCCGCAATCAAAAGCAGATTAAACGGCCCGTTGCGGGGCATCATCGGATTTTTCCCGGGTAACTCTTTTTTCTCGAATCGACCGGCGTTGTTTTTTCTGTTTCGTTTTTCTGCCATATAATCCCTGCCACGAAGACACCAAGACACTAAGTTTTAACTTTGTTTTTTACTTCGGGTCTTTGTGGTTACCATTTAGATTCCATCAGTTCCACAATTCGCACCGCAAGCGAGTTTGCCGCAAGCGTCGAGCCGTATGCGAAGCTCTGGCTTTGCCATTCCGAGTAGCTGGCTGACGCGCTTACTGTTTTATTATCTATCAACAGTTCTCCGGTCCGCAGGTTCTTCCAGCTTACCACGGCCCGAAGCTCGATATTTTTCTCCATCGCCCTGCCTATCTGGCGTTCAGTGGTCAAAACCGACTCTTTGACCTGCGCAATATGCCCGCTTATTACGGTGTCGGCTTTGTCGCGGTTCGAAACTATCTTGTAGGGCGTCTGCGACTCTATACGCTTCGCCAGGGCGTCGGTAAGCTCATACTCTATGCCGCGTCTGAAACTCTGATTATCAAACATTTCCACGTAAACAGTCGCGACATCTTTCGGGTACAGCGATGTGTTGCTGTAGCCCGCGCAGCCGGCAAGCGTCATAAAAACGCAGGTTGTAAGAGCATAAGTCACGCTTTTAATTAAGAATTGAGAATTGAGAATTGAGAACGAGAGAGTGTATCTTCCGTCTCCTGATTTTTTATTCTTAATTCTAAATTCTGAATTCTTCATTTTAAATTATTAACCTTGTTTACTTTTTACTTATTTTCTCTTTCGCCATCTGCGCCGCTTTGGTATTCGGCCAGTTATCGACAACCATCTGGTAATACATATTGGCAGGCCCGGCGCTGCCGGTCCTGTCATAATATTTGGCTATCAACAGGTTCTTTTCGGCCAGCTGCTCGCTGATACGAGTTAAAATATCATCTACTTTCAGCTCCTGCGCCTCTTCGGGATAACGCAGTTTAAAATTCTCATAATAGGTCTTTGCGCTGATTAAGCTCGACCCGTCATAAACCGGCCCGCGAAACGCCGCGTATTTGTTCTTCGCCATCGCCAGCAGCGCGTCTTTGGCTATTTGGCCTGTGGGCCAGCGTGTCGATATTTCCGACCACTTGAGGTATGCTTCGTTATACTGTTTACGTTTTTCGTAACTGTGCGCAACAGTCAGCAGGGCATTTTTCGCTATATCCGCGGTGCCTGTCCGGTCGCTGATTTTTTCCATTATCTTTACGCCGTCGTCGAAGGCGCTGACCCTGAATACCATCAGTATTGTCTTTTTGCGGCCCGCCAAAAACTCCGTTGCGACTTCAAACTGCCGGTTAAGTGCAGCGTCTTTCAGGGGACTGATGGGGTATTTGTCCAGAAAATCATCGTATTGCTTTACCGCCTTGGTCAGCTTGCCTCCGGCTAAAAGCACCTCGGCTTCCATAAATGAATCGAAGTCCTTGCCGGCAACACCGGGAAAATCCTTCTTAAGCTGTTTAACGGCCTTTTTGACCTTGTCCGGCTTACCCGCATCAACAAGCTTTTTTATTTCCGCGACCCGCAGCAGGTACTGCTCATCATTGCTGTCCGCCGCTTTTTGCAACTGGCCCTGCTCATCCAATCGCAATGTTTCTGCGCAAAGGGCAACCCGCGCCGTCGGCAATACCAAACTCGCTGCTATCAAAATCGCCAATATACTTAGCTTTCGCACAACTGCTTCCCCGTTTAATAATAAAGTAAACGGTAATGATAATCCATCATCCGGCAATTAGCAATACCGATTCAGCCGGATTTATTGTAGTTTGGATAGCGCAAATCCCACTCTTGCGTAAGCAACCGCCTTTTTCCCAAAATTACCCCTTTTACCTGGTTTAAACTTGATTAGGCCGACGGCTTGTGATATTATATTAGTGAAAGGTAAAATGCTGAAAATCAATGCTAAAGTGTGCCTGCAATTCAATCAGCACACCCCAGGGAGGATGGTTGTTTTGTAAACTTTTTAGCCATATCGGACGTTGCTTTGCCTTCGTGGAAACCGGAGTGATGAAAAAGAGAAGATTCATTGAGGCCGTTATTGTTTGCACACTGTTTTGTCTGGCTGCGCCCACTTATGCCGCCATACCCCGTTTGCACGTAGATGGCAACAAAATCAAAGACCCCAACGGAAACGTCGTAATCCTTAGGGGTATTGATATGATGGATTTGGGCGTTACTCAGGATTGGTATGGCGGTGCAACCGCTATGATTGACCGGATAACGAATAAAAACGATACCCAGAGTTATTCACCCGGCTGGTATCCGAAAGTCGTTAGAATCGACATTACGCCGCCTGATTCGGTGAGCGGATGGCCACATCCTTTCAATCCTAATAACACCGATTTATACAACCTTCTCAGAACCGTCGTAAATTACTGCGCCACGAAAGATATGTATGCCATTATCGACTGGCATTATATCGCGCATACCAGCGACCACGTCGCTTCGACAAGCGCATTCTGGACTTATATGGCGCCGAGATTCGCAAATGACGCCCATGTAATGTTTGAGCTGTTCAATGAGCCGAATGACGAAGGAAGTTCGGACACGGACACATGGCTTACCGTCCGGGCCAATATGCAAACATGGGTTGATATAGTGCGCACCTACGCTCCGAACAATATTATTCTCGTCGGCGGTCCGAGCTATTCCTCGGTTCTTGTCCCCCAGGTCACATATCCGATTGACGACGATAACATCGTTTATGTTTCTCACCTCTACCCAGCTCATTGGCTCAGTATTTACGGTTCTCAGGATTACTTTAAGAATCAGATTATTACCTGTGCCGCGGTTTATCCCGTAATGATGACGGAGTGGGGTTTTACCACTACCTCCGAGACGCTGCTTAACGGCACGGTTTCCAACTACGGCCAGCCGCTGATGGACTTTCGCGAGCAATATGGAATCAGCAACTCCGCCTGGGTTGCCAGCTACGACTGGGGGCCGCCTATGTTTAACACGAATTGGACACTCCGCACCGGAGAAGGCGAAATGGGCGGTTTTGTGAAAGACAAACTTTATGAAATGAAAGACAGCAACCAGCCAGGCGGCAGCAGCAATGCACTGCCTAACATCTCCATCACGATGCCGTCGAACGGAGATTTATTCGCTGCCGGGAATGACATAACCGTCGAGGCAAACGCCTCCGACAGCGACGGCTTTGTGACCAAAGTCGAGTTTTTCGCCGGTTACACAAAAATAGGCGAAGACACGGTCGCTCCTTACTCCTGCACGTGGCATAACCCGACCATGGGCCGATATAACTTGACCACCAGAGCAACCGATAACAACACCGGCATAAAGACCTCGCCGGCGGTCAGTATCAGCGTAACCAGCGGCGAAGCCACCGGCTTCATTCTTCGCGAATGGTGGACCGGAATCTCCGGCTCATCGGTCAGCAATTTGACCTCCGACGTAAACTATCCCTATAATCCGAACAGCAGAAATCTGATTACAAAGCTGGAGGGGCCGACTTACTGGTCAAATGCGGATAATGAAGGAACACGAATTCGCGGGTATGTGTATCCACCAGCCGATGGCAATTATACCTTCTGGATTGCAAGCGATGATTCCAGCCAGTTATTGCTAAGCACGGATGCCGACCCCTGCCACGCTGTCCAGATTGCCTATGTATCGGGCTGGACGGGCCAATATGAGTGGACCAAATATACTTCGCAGACTTCATCGCTGATTTCACTCGTTGCCGGCCAAAAATATTACATCGAAGTTCTGCATAAACAAGGTACCGGAGGCAACCTTATAGCAGTCGCCTGGCAGGGGCCGGGCGTAACAACCCAGCAGGTAATCGACGGCTTGTACTTGTCGCCCTATTTATATAACTTCAAGGATTACGCTACTTTTGCTTCCCAGTGGCTAAAAACCAATTGCTACCGGTCAAACGCCTGGTGCAATGGAGCGGATAGAGACCGCGACGGCAACGTCGGACTCGATGACCTGATGACATTTGCCCAATGGTGGCTTTTAGAAACCAATTAACATAGAAACTTTTACTAAACTCGTTCGACTTTTAGAAAGTCAGTATAATGGAGAAAAGAAGATTTATTGAAGCAATTATTGTTTGCGCGATGCTGTCTTTGGCGATGCCGGTTTATACATACGCCGCCTCAAATAGCATCCACTATAACAATCAGGACCTGTTCCTCAACGGCGCCAACCTGGCCTGGCAGTATTTTGCCAACGACATCGGGCCCGCTACCTACTCACCGGACATGGCTCATTTTGACGACGTTTTCAACCAGTTCGAGGCCAACGGAGGCAACTGTATGCGGCTCTGGCTGCACACAACCGGCGCCAACACGCCGGCATGGGATGGCAATACCGTAACCGGTCCCGGGACGAACACCATCGCCGATTTGCAGACCATTTTGAACGATGCCTGGTCTCACAAGGTGAGCGTAATGTGTTGTCTGTGGTCCTTTGATATGATGAAAACCTCCAACGGCGCCGCTATCTACAACCGTTCAAGAGCTATACTGACAAACTCCACCTACCGGCAGACGTATATTAACAACTGCCTGATTCCAATGGTACAGGCACTCAAGGGGCATCCGGCTATCGTCGCCTGGGAAATATTCAACGAACCCGAGGGCATGAGCACCGAATTCGGCTGGTCGGAAGAACAGCACGTGGCGATGTCTTATATCCAGGCCTTTGTCAACCAGTGCGCAGGCGCTATTCACCGAACCGACCCGAATGCTAAGGTAACGAACGGTTCGTGGTCCTTCTACGCCACCACCGACAAACCTGCTGGCTCCGGAAACTACAACTACTACACCGATGCCCGGCTCATCGCCGCCGGTGGAGACCCGAACGGGTATCTGGATTTCTATTGTGTCCACTACTACGACTGGGCGGGCACGGCGCGTTCACCGTTCCAGCATCCATATTCCTACTGGAGCCTCGACAAACCGCTCGTTGTTGCTGAGTTCTTCCCACCCGGCGGTTGCACCAACTGCGGGAGCGCCCCATTCGAAACCCTCTACTCAACCGGCTATGCCGGGGCGCTAACGTGGTCCTGGACGGACAGCGACCATGTCTCTATGCTGGGGCAGATGGACGCTATGTGGACCGCCCATCAGTCGGATGTCGAGGTTATCAAAAGCAATAACTTCGAGGACTTCGCCGGTTTCGCCACCCAGTGGCTTCGGACTAACTGCACTGCGGTAAATGCCTGGTGCAGCGGTGCCGACTACGACCGTGACGGCAATGTCCGGATTGATGACCTGATGGATTTTGCCCAATGGTGGCTTTTGGAAACCAATTAGCACAAAATTTTTCAAAATGACATAAAAAAACCCGTTTGATTTTTGAGGGTTGGAGTTATGAATAAAAGAAGGTTTGCCGGGGTCGTTATCGTTTTTGCACTTTCCTGCTTGGCGAAACCCCATGTTTTCGCGAAACGATTCCGGGCAGCATTGCTTTTAGCATTCTTTTTCTTTACAACGCTACCCGTCTTTGCTATGCAGGTCGGCAGCAGTTTGACCATCAGCAGTTTAATGCTGAGCGGGCCGATAGGACTTGTCCGTCCGCCTAAAACGCTCACGGACCCGCAAGCTACGAGCGAGTCGAAATCGCTTATGTCCTTTTTGGTGGACCATTATGGCCAGCAGGTCCTTTCAGGCCAGCAGGACATGGGCGAAATGAACTACATCCACTCTGTCACCGGAAAATGGCCTGCCGTCGGCGTTCTTGATTTAATGGATTACTCGCCCTCGCGCATCGCACACGGCGCTAATCCGACCGGCACAGTCGAAAGTTACATAAACTGGGCCAACTCAAGCGGCGGGATTCTAAGCTCGAGCTGGCACTGGAACGCACCTACTGATTTGATTGACCAGCCGGGTGCGGAATGGTGGCGCGGATTTTACACGTATGCCACTACGTTTGATATCCAGGCGGTCCTTGCCGACCCCTGTGGCACAAGATACCAACTGCTGATTAGCGACCTTGACGCGATTGCAGTGCAGTTAAAAAAATTCCAGGACGCGAATCTGCCCCTGCTCTGGAGGCCTCTTCACGAGGCATCCGGCGGATGGTTCTGGTGGGGAGCCAAAGGGCCGGGGCCTTTTATTCAGTTGTGGCAACTTATGCACGACCGCTTTGTTAATTATCACCACCTGCATAACCTGATTTGGGTCTATACCGTCGGCGACCCGGCGTGGTATCCGGGCGATAACTACGTTGATATTGTGGGGATGGATATTTATCCGAGCGACCAGAACACCAGTATGGTTGGATATTGGCTGGACACCCAAAGTCATTTTGAGGGAGTTAAGCTGGTCGCGCTGTCCGAATCGGGAATCCTCCCTGACCCAAATAAAATCAGGGCCGACAAGGTATGGTGGAGCTGGTTTTCTGTATGGGCCGGCAGCTTTATTGAAGACGTGAATCAGAACTTTATGCGTTCCGTTTATAATGACGCAGATATTATTACCCTTGATGAGCTGATTGACTGGAAGCACTATCCTGTTACGGGCGGCGCTCCCATTGTATCGATTACACAGCCCGCCGATGGCGCAGGATTTGCTTTCGGCGCCAATATCACAATTTCCGCTGATGCCTGTGACCCCTGCGGCGCTGTTACCAAAGTGGAGTTTTATAAGAACGACGTAAAACTGGGCGAAGACGCCAACGCACCTTACAGCTTTTCCTGGACCAATGCGCCAACGGGGCAATATGTCCTCAGGGCTGTAGCCACCGATAACAACGGCCTAAGGAGCGATTCTCAGGAAGTTAATATAACGGTCGGGACCCCATTGCCGACGAAGATTGTACGCTATGAAGCGGAAAACACCGCAAGGGAGGTCAACGGGCCAACCCTCAGTACGAGCTTCCCCCCTTATTCCGGCACCGGTTCGATGTATTTTAACGGCAGCGGCGGAACAGGAATCAATTTTACCGTCACCTGCAGCAAAGCGCGAAATTATCCTTTGACGATTCGATATCTGATACCGAGCGGCTGGGGCGACAAGACAAACACAGTCCTGGTTAACGGCTCTGAGATATGGTCACCTGTGTTCACAAATACAAACAGCATCTGGGCCAGTTTCGCGTTCGGGAATATATCGCTGAATGCCGGCTCCAATACTATTCGTATCCAGCATAACTGGGGCTGGTTCTACGTTGATTATATCGAGATTGAATTTCCCAGGGCAGGCGACTTTAAGGATTTTGCCGATTTCGGCCAGCAGTGGAAGCACACCAATTGCGGCCCAGCCAATAACTGGTGCAGCGGTTTCGACTTCAGCCAGGACAGTTCTGTCCTTCTCGACGACCTGAAGTCATTTACTGAAAGCTGGCTCAGCGGCATTTAAAGTTTTTATAAAAAATTATGAGGAGATTGGAATGATGAAGAAGAGAAGATTTACCGGAGTCGTTATCGTTTTTGCATTTTTCTGTTTAGCCACGTCCCTTTACGCTGACACCCCCTGGCTGCACACGGACGCCAATCTCATAAAAGACCCCAATGGAAATGTCGTTGTCCTGCGTGGCGTCGATACGATTGATATAGGCGCTATCCAAAACTGGTATAGTGGAGGTATGACCGGCCTGATTGACCGGGTAACAAATAAAAGTGATTCCCAGGGAAGCTCTCCGGGCTGGTACACCAAGGTCATTCGCCTTGCCGTCTATCCGGCTGACGAGGAGGATTTTTCAAGTCCTTTTACCTTCACCCCAGGCAATGATAATTACTATAACCAGCTCCTCAGGCCCGTTGTTGATTATTGCAAGACCAAGGATATTTATGCCATTATCGACTGGCATTACGTCGGGAACAACACCTTCGACAAGGTTTCGCAGACAAGCGCATTCTGGTCATATATAGCCCCAAAATTCGCCGGCGACAGCCACGTTCTTTTCGAGCTTTTCAACGAGCCGGGAAATACCGGAGGTTCGGATGCAGCCAACTGGGCAACGTGCAAACCTAATATGCAGACGTGGATTGATATTATCCGAGCTTCCGCACCTAACAACCTGATTCTCGTAGGTGCGCCGAGCTGGTCTCAGCAGGTTGGGCCGGCGGCGGCCAGTCCCCTCGATGGAAACAACATCGTTATGGTAGTCCACATTTACCCGGGTCACTGGCTTGGCGGCAACCAATCTTATTTTACGAATAATATTAATACCTGTCTTACTCGCTATCCTATTTTTGCGACCGAATGGGGGTTCCGCGGCAGCGAATCCCAGACTAATCTAAAGGGGACGATTGCCAACTATGGCCAGCCGCTGATGGACTTTTATGAAGCACGTAAAATCAGCAACAGCGCCTGGGTCACTGATTATTCCTGGGAACCACAGATGTTTGATTCGAGCTGGAACCTTTTGGTCGGCCCGGGTGAGATGGGCGGTTTTGTAAAAGATACGCTGTATGCCAAGAGATTCAGCGACCAGCCGGGCGGTGGTGATACCATAGCTCCTGCGGCACCGACGGGATTATCTGCTACGGCCGGGAACTCAACGGTTTCGCTTGACTGGAACGACAACAACGAAAGCGACCTGGCCGGCTACAACGCGTATCGTTCGACAACTTCAGGCGGCCCATACACCAAGCTGAATAGTTCGCTGCTGGTTAACTCAAATTACAGCGATAACGCTGTTAGCGGCGGCGTAACCTATTACTACGTTGTCAGGGCCGTTGATACATCCTTGAATGAATCGGGCAACTCCAACCAGGCCTCAGCCACGCCCACCGATACAATACCGCCAGCAGCGCCAACAGGTCTGACGGCAACAGCAGGCAACAGCACAGTATCGCTTGGCTGGAACATCAACAGCGAACCCGATATAAACGGTTACAATATCTATCGTTCAACGACATCAGGTGGAACCTACACAAGATTAAACGGAACGCTGTTGAGCAGTTCTAATTACACCGACAACAGTGTTTCCAACGGCACGACTTATTACTATGTTGTCACAGCGGTAGATACATCTTCGAATGAGTCCGCAAACTCAAGCGAGGTCTCGGCAAAACCACAAATCGCCACAGATGTTAACCTTCTTGGTTCGTGGGCATCGGGCCTGACTCACGCAAAAGAATCAGGGAGCAACCGTGCCCTTGTATTCATCGCGCACGCCGAGCATACCGCTACGACAAGTTTAACTGCTGTGACATACGGCGGCCAGTCGATGACCAAGGTCATTGACAGGATAGTCAGCAGCAGCAACACTTACGCATACGTTGCTGCGTATGTCCTTAACGAGGCGGGCGTTGCCGCAGCGACCAGCAACACCTTTACTCTCACCTGGAGCCCCGCAACAACGCCAAGCGCCCCGGGATACGCCAGTGTATTCCTCAGGAACGTTAACCAGACAACCCTTATCGGGGCAAGTGACGGAAATACCACGACAACACTGAATCCTATCAAGACCAATCCGCTTTCCACAAACAATGGGGATATGGTTATTGTCGCCGCCACTTGTGGCAACTCGGGTTCATATACACTGGGCTCTGGTTTTACCGAAGGTATCGACCAGACAATGGCTTCGACGGCTACGGGCGTAACCGGACACAAACACGCGACAGGCGCGCCTGAAACGCCAAGCGCAACACACACCAGTCTAAACCGTCAGGTGATTATCGGATTTGTAGTCAAAGCGCCGGCGAATACACCGCCTGCAGCGCCGACGGGTTTGTCCGCAACAGCGGGCAATCATACTGTCTCGCTTGACTGGAACAACAACGGGGAAAGCGACCTGGCCGGCTATAATGTATATCGCTCGACAACTTCGGGCAGCGGCTATGCCAAATTGAACAGTTCGCTATTAACCAATTCGGATTACAACGATTCTAATGTTTCCAACGGAACGACCTATTATTATGTCGTTACAGCGGTAGACACCGGCACACTTGAATCAGGTTATTCGAGCGAAATATCAGCAATACCCAATATTCCTGTCACTGGAACCGGAGCAATCCTCCGCGAGTGGTGGTCAGGTATATCAGGGACAGCGGTCAGTGATTTAACTTCGGATGTGAATTACCCCGACAATTCCACAGGCAGGGAACTGATTACTAAACTGCAGGGACCGACAAACTGGGCGGATAACTACGGCACGAGTATTCGAGGTT
>CAIODZ010000041.1 GCA_903857265.1 uncultured Phycisphaerales bacterium | reverse complement strand
TGCTTCAGCTCTTTCGGTTTCCAGCATGGCTCCGACGTTCGATACCTCCCTGTCTTTAGTGCTTACGCCGGCAACGCTTACGTCAGCGATATCGATAGAGACAATTTCGAATGCCGTCTGAGCATCGAGACCGCTTTCTAATACTTTCCGCGAAATTCGGTCTGGATGTTCCAGAACATCTTTATAAGTTTCTGCAGAACCAATTGCGCTGACAATGCCCTGGCCGACACGGGCAATAATAGTTTCATCGGTAGCACCTCGTACCAACTGGTTAATGTTTGACCGGACGGTAACCCTGGCTCGTACCAATAACCTGATGCCATCCTTGGCAACGGCATCAAGCAACATTGCCCTATCCAGCGGACAATCTATAATTTTCGGAGTAACAGTGGTTTCTACCGCTCTGAGTATGTCCCGCCCCGCCAGGTCGATTGCGCGGGCGACCTCAAAGGAAAGTGGAATCTTGGCCCGATTTGCTGCAATGATAGCTTGAACTACATCTATGACATGGCCGCCCGCGAAATGATGCGCCTGCAACTGTGCGAAAGTGACCGAAAGGTCGGCCTTACGGGCAATAATCAAAGCATTGACGCAAATCATGACATCGCCCTGTGCCTGGTACGACGCTAAAAAGCGTTTTTTTTGCGCAGCTTTTTCTTTTAACCATGGTTCATTAGGCTGCATATCACCGTCTCGCTCCTGCAGGTCCTTGTAGCGAAACACATTTTTATCAACCAACCATACGCTTTCGAGCTGCTGAGTGGTTAAATCAGTAATACCGGCCTGCACAGCCGCAATTCTGGCGCGAACTATATATTCGCGAGGAACACGACGCAAATACATTCCAATCAACTCCAAAAGGCTGACGTGTGCCCCGCTAAAAAAGGCCATAATCCAAATTCTTATGAATGAAATAAAGATGATAAGGAAAGGAATTACGATTACGCCAACTATAATCACTAATATTATCAGGACTTTGCTGGCTTCAGCCAATAAAAAAGTCGTTTCCATTTTTGTATGCTCCTAATTAATAAGTTTATAAAGTGTTAGTTTATTCTACTGAAAATTACATTTTTTTTGTGACAACTATATTATTTCCTTCAACTTCTTTAACTATTATTTCAACCGATGCTTCGAGCATTCCGCCCTGGGAGACGACACTATATCGTTTACCACCTATTTCAGCAATACCTGATGGCCGCAGCTCTGTAACAGTTATCCCGCCTTTATCTCTAAGGTGGCTGAAATCTTCGTCACTGATTCCGGGCTCGCCGCGAGCTTCATCGAATTCTTCCTGATGTTCCACCAGTATCATTCTACGCCCAAAAGGTATCTTCGGGAGAAGCTTGACCCCAAGCAAAACCAGCACAGGAACACTGATAAAAATAATAAGCAGGATAACCAATCCCATTGATGCGCTGGATATAAAGCCAAGTATTACGGCCGCCAATAAAGATGCTATTGCAAGAACACTCAGTATACCGCCGGAAGGCAAAATCGCCTCAAGAAATACCAGCAGAATTCCAACAACCAGTAATAAGATAGCGTATGCCAAAACACTCTCCTCAATAGCATTTACTAAGAGACACTTCGGACACCAGATATTTCCTTTACTACTATATTGTTTCCTTCAATAGATTCAACAATAACTTCTTTATTCTCATCTATGAACTCTCCGCGAGAAACGACATTCACCCGTTCTCGTCCAAATTGAGCGATACCGGAGGGTCTTAGCTGGCTGAGGGTAACGCCTTTCTGTGCGATTTCGACCAGCGGTTTCTCAGATGACATTCCATATTGTATCGAATCAGCTTCCACCGGCGAAGCCAATATCAGCTTTTTAGCGATAGGAATTTTATGCAGATATTTTGAAAACAGCCAGGCCAAAACGACAAAACCTGCTATACCTAAGAACAGGCCTAATACGCCATTATTGAATAACTGCCAATCAATCTGGCTTTCCGGCCAGGGTAATTTATTGGGCGGATTTTTAATGAGCATGCCGAACATGCCCGCAAATACGCAAAGCAAACCGAGTACGCCTGCAATGATGAAGCCGGGCAGGATGAAAACTTCGACCGCAAGCAGAAGTAAACCCGTGATAAATACCGCTATTTCAACCCAGTTGGCCATACCGGTCAGATATTTGCTGCCGATGATAATCACAAAACAAATACCCGCAACCACCGCGGGCAAAACGAGTCCGGGCGTATTAAATTCGATATAAAGCCCCAGCAGGGCAATCGTTACCAACACCCCCATAACCGCCGGCGAATTCAGCCACCGCACCATTTCTTCCGACCAGTTTGTTTCGAGCGTTACAGGCAGTTCACTGAATTCGACGCCGTCTCGTTCTTCGAGGAAATTCAACACGCCGTTGACGTCCTTGACAATCGCCCTGGCGATGCCATATTCCGCCGCCTTGCTCGCCGTCAGCGTCAGCAGCTCTTTATTGGTTACAACAAGTTCTTTATTCTTAAGGTCGTAGGCACGGGTGTCTTTAGGCAGTTGCTCCGTCTCAAAATACTCCCATTGGCCCGTCTTGGTGTTCTTTACCCTGTACACCTCTGTCCCCACTGTTACCATTGCCTTCAGCAATGACATCGGGTATTTGTTCGCCTCACCTGCCCTGGCAAAAGTCGCCCGCACAAACGACTCTATCTTTTCTCTCTCAACCCCTTCCAGTTTGCCGCCAAGCGTTATCGGGGCACAATCGCCTATCGTCGTGTTTTCACGCATTATGATATCTTCACAGGACACCGAAATCATTGCCCCTGCCGATATCGCCTCGGTATTCACGTAGGCAACCGTATGCGCCCTTTTAGCGACCTCCAGGATAAAATACTTTGATATATCATCCGCTGCGGCAACTTCCCCGCCGTAGGTTTCTATCTCGTAAATCAGGTAATCAACGCCCCCATTGAGAGCGATTTCCGTCCTTCGTTTTATCGATTTATAAAGGCCATCGTCGATTGTCCCCTTGCAGACAATGACCGCCGCCTGCACCATTTTTTTCTTTTCCGGCGCAGCGATTTCTTCCCCACAAATGACAGATACCCCCCCTATCGCCAACACCGTCCCCAATAACATTATCCGGCTTAACTTCTTCATATTCAAAATCTCGCTTCCGTCTAATTTAACTCAACACTTCCCGTTCCCGTAAGGGATGCCCAACGGCAAAGGGATGGCCAAGCCACAAAACTGATTTTACGCTATTTTGCGCAGAATTTCGATGCCTTTGCGTATCTTGTCGTCGCTGGTCGCGTAACTTATGCGAAAATGCGTGTCCTTTTCGCTGAACACATTGCCCGGTATTACAAGAACGTTGTTAGCTATTGCCTTTTCGACGAATTTGCCTGCCTGACCATCGGGCGCTTTTACGAAGGCGTAAAACGCCCCGCCCGGCTTGACAAGCTCGAAGGAGTCTTTTAATCCATCGTAAATTAAATCGCGTTTTTTACGGTAGGCGTTGACGATAGCCGTCGTGTCGTAATCCATAGCCGCGGCGATCGCCTTCTGGAAAGGCGTAGGCGCGCATACGAAGGTGTATTGCTGTATTTTTATCATCTGGTCGATTGCTTCGCCGATTCCGCCCCCTGCCGCGGCGTAGCCAAGCCGCCAGCCCGTAACGCCATAGGTCTTTCCGAACCCGCGAAGCAGTATCGCCCTGTCGCAATACTTTACTATTGTCCCGCAAGGGCCATCGTAACTGAATTTTTCGTATATTTCGTCACTTAATATAACAATATTATTTTTAGACGCAATATTCGCAATTTCTTTCAACTGCCCGCTGCCAAAAACTGCTCCTGTCGGGTTGCACGGCGAGTTGATTATTATCATCTTCGTTTTGTCTGTGATTGCGTCTTCTATTTTGCCCGGGTCAAGCTCGAATTTCGGGTAACAATCTACGAATACGCATTTGCCGCCCAGCATATTTACCAGGTGCTTATACATCGCAAAATACGGGTCTGGTATAATCACCTCATCTCCGGGGTTAATTAACGCCAGGAACGCCAGCAGGATACCGCCGCTGACGCCGCTGGTTATCATCAACTTTTGTTTTTCCCACCCGAATTCCGCCTTCAGGCCTCCGCCTATTTTAGCGAGCAGCTCCTCATCACCTGCCGTCTGGGAATACTTATTGACGCCCCGTTCTATTGCCTGTATTGCCTCTCGTTTAATTACTTCGGGCGTATCGAAATCCGGCTGACCTATCGAAAAATTAATCGGGTCCTTCATTTGTGCGGCAAGCGCAAAAACCTTCCGTATGCCGCTCGAATCTATATATTTCATCCTGTCCGCAAGTATTTTCTTCATGGCCATATAATATACCCCCCTTTCCCCTCCAAGCCAACTGAAAAACCATTCCCAAATACAACACAAAACAGCTTTACTTTCGGCTGCTTTTGCGGCTAAAATGGTTGCCAAAAGAACAGGAGTAAATGCTCAATGCGCTTAATCCTAAGAGTCGAACTGACCGTTGTTGCAGAAAAAACAAAAAACATCCGCTTGATTAAAGGAGGGCGTTAGTGGAATTTATATTTGATATTATATTCTTAATGATTTCTATCGCCTTTTTTCTTTGGTTTTCCAATAGAATTAATGAGATTGCTGATTATCTTAAAAGAATCGCCGACCGTCTCGCCCCGGACATACCGGATATAACAGAAGCAAAAGCTGCTCTTAAACAGGGCCGTTGCGATTACTGTCACAAGCATTTTCCACCTGACAAATTAACAATAACCGATTCAAATACCGTCGCCTGTCTGACTTGTGCAAAATCATTATAACAGGTTTATATTTAGAGTCCCGCTCGTTATTCCTCCCGACTGGTAGCCCTTTTTAAAGTTTCTATCCAAACTGGAAAATACCAAAGGCAGTGGAGCCGAGATTGCCATGGGCGGAATCGAATAACGACCAGTTGACTAAGCCGGCGTTTGCCGATAGAATCATTTTTGTAAATCGTAATAAAGCGAGAATGGCAGGCACAATTGGGATTGAACTCGAATGGATAAATCGGCTATCAGGATACTGTGGGCAGAAGACAACCTGGGCGATATTCTTCTCGTTAAGGAGGCCTTCAAGCAGGCAGGCCTTGCTCCTCATCTTAACGTAGTTGACAACGGCGTTGAAGCGACGGATTTTCTTTTCCATCGCGGCCGATATGCGCACGCACTGCCGCCCCAGCTTATAATCTTAGACCTGAATATGCCCAGAAAGAACGGCCGTGAGGTCATAAAGGATATCAAGACCGACCCTACCCTGATGCAAATACCGCTTATTGTCCTGACCTCTTCAAACGACGACCTCGATGTCCTCCACGGCCTCGAACCTAATCGCTGCCTTTATCTCGTCAAGCCGACAACCTTCCAGGCATTGATTGACTTGGCCAAACAAATCAACAACTTCTGGCTATCGATTGTTAACCCAGACACAAAATCTTGACGAACCTCCTCACTTCTGCATCTTTAGTTGGTGTTCGTCAGTTTCTTAAATCAAAAACAGGAAAGGCAATCGGCTCCTGTGGCCGATAAAATCCGCAAAATCATTGCCGTTATCGATTAACATTACACGTCTTATTGTGGCATAAAACGCGGTTTAGCCCCCTTCCGGCCGCTTTTTTCTTGACTTTTGGGTTTATTTCGGATATACTTATTTTTGTAGCTTCGGGGAAGAAGAGAGCGAGAATGAGCGCGTGTTTGCGAGAGTTTTATGCCTCGCAGAACCTGTTTAGCGTTTTTTTGTGCGGGTTACACGGCTTATGAAAAGCAAATCGTTATCTGTGATGTTGGCTGTTATTTGTATCGCTGCCGGTCTGCCTTCAGTAGCCAATGCCACCCTTGCGGATGACTCTGCCGCGATAATTTCGGGTTCATCTGTAATCAGCCATACAACTTCGCCAAAATTCTTTGCGCATATCGATTACGCTGTTTACGAAATCGCCGACTATCCCGGCACTCAGGCCTTTACCTCGGGCGAATATGTCTATTGCTACCAGCTTTTCAATGACTCAACATCTATGAGCAATATCAACGCCCTTACTATTGATCTGGATACCGCTTTAATCGCATACAATCCATACTACGATACTGCTTCCGGCTCAGGTGTATCAGGCGGCTCAACTTTATCAACTCCAAACACTACCCTGGATGCGATTACATACAACTTCGGAACCCGCAGCGCAATAACGGTGAACAATCATTCCGTCGTCCTGCTTTTCACAAGTGATTTTGCTCCGGATTCAATAATGGGTACGGGCTATCTCGGCACAACAACAGCCGGCAGTTTTTCCGTCCAGCTTCCGGTGCCAACTCCTGAACCGGCTTCTTTACTTCTTCTGATGCTGGCATCGCCTTTCCTGCTGAAAACCCGCAGGCATAAATAATCTTAAACAGGCGCAATAAAAAAGGCCGGCGATTTCACCGGCCTTTTCAAATATCGTTCAGTTATCTGTCTTATTTCTTCTTTGCCTCTTTTGCCGGTTTTCCAGAAGCGGGTGCTCCTGCTTTTGCCGCCGGCGCTCCTGCTTTGGCTGCCGGGGCTGCCTTTGCGCCTGGCGCGGTCGGAGCAGCTCCTGCTGCGGCTGGTGCGCCTTCCTCACCGGCCACTGCGCCCTCTACGCCTTCTTCTTTGGCTTTGGCCACCTTCTTGGTACGGGTTTTTCTGTGACCAACCTTAGGCAGTCCGAGGACAGAGCGACCATCATCCCATTTTTCCTCTTCCTGCAATTTCTCTATACGCTCCGCTCGTGTCAACACGTTACGGTGCCTAACAAGTGCGTCCTTCAATCTCAACGACCGGTCAATCGACATCAAATCTTCTCCTAAAACTTAATCGTCAAACCTCTTCCCATAGGCGTCACTAAATGGATTAGGCCCGAACGTTTCGAACCCAACCGGCGCTTTATAACCCGCGCCAAGCTCGATTATCTTCTGCTTAGCCAAGTATCCGTCGGTCCCCGCCTTTCCGGGATTATCATATTTATTTTTTGTTACCAGATAATACCAGTTGTCCTTTTCAATAATCTCAGTTGCAACGCCCATTTTGTCAAAATACTCTTTGGCCGGCTCTAAATGCGACCTAACCTGGTACATCTTTAATACAATTCTGTTTTTTCCCGTCGATGTCGGCTGATTAGCCACCACCGCTGCGGCGGAGGTATCCTGCGCTACCGGCTGTTTTACAACAGGCGTATCCTGCGTTACCGGTTTAGGCGTTATGGGCTTCGCAACCGCCGGCGTATTCGCCGGAATATACCTGTTGCCAACCCGCTGGCCTAATCGAAACAACACTACAGTCGCCAGCAGCATACCAAGCGCAATTGCTATACCAACCTGGTACGGTATCGAAAATTCAATCCGGCCCGCGTTAAACTGAACAAAGCCGGACTTTCTCACCCATCGCACCGCATTGGGTGAGGTTTCCGGATTAGCCGAAGGGTTTTCACCTGCCGTGCCATTCGGATGCAACTGCTCATAGCCCGACTTCGACCCGGCCCTGCCAATAACCTCGTACAACGCCTTTTTCTTCGTATTATGTACCATAGCAGTCGCCGCCTAAAACTTGCACCTTTTTACACTATTGCCGCGTCCTTTTCAACAACAAAATTCAACTATTTAACGCTTATCCGCCTGCTTTTGTGTTTTTCCCCTGCCTTGCTTTTGCCCCCTTCGGTATTCCTTCAGCGGGTGAGGTTTTTGCCTGGGGCTATTCATTTCTCCTGTCTTTTGCAGAAAAAATGTTTCTGCAGTGCCATACTGTTGTCACACCTCCCAGGAAATTCCTTGAATCTAATGTGGATTTGGCTGATTGTGATTTTCGTTGCATACTGGAAGAAGCGCCCACACCAGCACACTCTTAAGATTCTTCCTTGCACTGCCCCCCGCTCTATCGGGGGGTTTTTTATTACCTATTGTATGGTCAACGACTTTACGAGCAGAGGTTTCGCACAGCGGTAACGCAATCCGGGGAATCGTTTTTCGGGTAGTGTTTCTGCATAGCTGCAGCGACAAGCCCCACGAACATCGGCTGTGGACGCAATGGGCGGGAGGTCAGGCAGGGATGCGCCTGGGTTCCCACGAAATAAGGATGCTGCGGCAATTCGAGGATTTGCATAATGGGTTGGCCAGGAGCTTTGCCCGAAAAAACAAGGCCTGCTTTTTCGAGTGTTTCGATATATCGCGGCGCGACTTCGTAGCGATGTCTGAAGCGCATCCTGACGGTGTGTGCCTTCGCGAACAACTGCCAGGCAAAAGTATCGGGTTTAAGCTCGATATCGAAGCCGCCAAGGCGCATATTTCCGCCAAGGCCTTCGATTTTTAACTGCTCGGGGAGATAATCGATAACGGGGTTCTCGCAATCCTTTTCAATTTCGGTGCTGTTTGCGCCGGCTAATCCGCAGACGTTGCGCGCGAATTCGATTACGGCCATCTGGAAGCCGAAGCATATACCAAGATATGGGAAATTATTTTCGCGGGCGTGTTTGACGCAGCATATTTTGCCCTCCGCACCGCGTGTGCCGAAACCGCCGGGAACGATTATGCCATCGACGTCGGCAAGATGCTGGGCCACGTTAGTGTCACTGATGCCGGTTGTCTCAATCCATTTGATATCCACCTTTGCGCCAAGCGCGATGCCGGCGTGCTCAAGCGAGTTGATGATAGAAGCGTAGCTGTCGCGGACGGAAGTATATTTGCCGGTGATTGCGATTGTAACGGGCTTTTGCGCGGCGTCAATTCTGTCGGTGAAATCGCACCACTGCGCCCAGCTTTTGCGTTCGTGGCGAAGATTAAGACGGTCCTCGATTTTCAAAAGCCGTGCGACCTCGAAATCAAGTCCCTTGTCGCGCAGCATAGCCGGTATCGTATAAATGCTCGCCGAATCGTGCAGAGAGATGACCCGTTCGAAGGGAACATTGCTATAAACACTGATTTTCTGTCGAACGGTTTCCGTTACTGCGTGTGTCGCCCGGCACGCGATAATGTCGGGTTGTACCCCAAGCTGCATCAACTGCTTGATTCCCAGTTGTGCGGCTTTCGATTTCTGCTCGCCTAATGTCTGCGGCTCAAGAATATACGTAAGCGCGACAAAGCAGGCGCTGTTCGGACCTTCTTCGTAGGCCAGCTCCCGCATCGCCTCGATGAAATACGCGTTTTCGAGGTCGCCTACTGTGCCGCCTATTTCGACGAAGACAATGTCGGCGTTTGTTTTCATCGCTAGATTTCGCAGGCGTAATTTAACTTCGCCCGTAACGTGCGGAATCATCTGGACATCACGCCCCAGGTAATCGCCGTGGCGTTCCTTGTTAAGGACGTCGTTGAAAATCTGACCCGACGTGCAGAAGTTCGCCTTGCTTAAATCCTGGTCGAGCATACGCTCGTATGTGCCGAGGTCCATATCGCATTCCATACCATCGTCGAGGACAAATACCTCGCCATGGCGGAACGGGTTGAGCGTGCCTGAATCGATATTAAGATAACCTTCGAGCTTGATGGGAGCGATTTTAAGCCCCTTATCCTGCATAAGTTTTGCAAGGCAGGATGAGAATATCCCTTTGCCTAAGCCGCTCATCACGGTTCCCATCACGAAGAGATATTTCGTTTTACCTGGCTTATAGCCGGGCGGCATAGGCGAGAAAAATTCGCTGTCAGTTGATGTCTTGCTTACCGATGTCAACAGTTCACTATCCTTCATAAATCACCGTCCATGCTTTTTCTTGGCGTATCGTTTTACGAATTCCGCATATTGTTCAGGCGTGTCAATGCCGGCGCAGGCGTGCTTCACTTTGGCGACAAGTATATCAAAACCGTTTTCAATGGCACGCAATTGTTCGAGCTTTTCCAATTTTTCCAAAGGTGTCTGCGGCAGCTTTGTAATCTTAAGCAAAAAATCCCCGCGATAAGCATATATGCCGATATGACGCAGATAATTCTTTATCTCGCCTATCCCTCCCTGCTGACGGTCGTATGGGATGACGGAACGAGAGAAGTAGAGCGCTATGCTGTGACTCGTAACAACTTTGACAATGTTCGGGTCAGCGATTTGTTCTTTCGTCTCGAAATCGGCAACCAGCGTTGCCATTTGGTTTTCGGGGTTATCAACAAGTAGCTTTGCGACGGTATCGATATTTGCAGGGTCGATTTCAGGTTCGTCGCCCTGCAAGTTGACCACTATGTCGAAATCCAGCCCCCCTACTGCTTCGGCTATACGGTCTGTGCCGCTTGGGCAATCAGGGTTAGTCATAATACATTCCGCGTCGAAGGATTTCGCGGCATCCGCGATTCGCTTGTCGTCCGCAGCGATGATAACCCTGTCCGGTAATTTGGCGAGTTTGGCCTGTTCGTAAACATGCTGGATGAGGAATTTGCCGGTATCTTTGGCGAGAACCTTAGCTGGGAACCTTGTGGACCCATAACGGGCTGGAATACAAACTATGATTTTCGATTTTGGCATTGCCGGTAGTTTTTTTTCCAAACTACAGCATAGATATAATACACGACGCCAAAATAAATGTCAAGAAATCAAGAAATATTTTTCAATCTCAGAAAAGCCAGATGGGCTCCAAGCCCGCCCCGCACTACTGCAATCAGGACAAATAGACGGTAAGCCGGTTTTTGTCGAGAGAAGTCCTGAATTCGGTTAGGGGCTTGTCCGCGGGGCCTTTGACAACACGGCCTTCAGTGTCGAAACGGCTGCCGTGCAGGGCACACTGCATAAAGCCGTCTTTGTGGCTGTAGGCAACCTGCCCACCCATATGGGTGCATTTATTTTCAAACGCTTTGTAGCTGTTCTCGTCCGGGTGAAGGACGATAATTTTTTTATTGTCTGCCTGGAACGTTTCGGAGCCGCCCACTTTCTTCAAGTTAGGATGCCAGTTCAGGTCTATTTCGAATTTGGAGTCCTCGACCGCATACTGAACAATATTTTTTTCTGCGGCCTCAAGAGCTTCGCCGCCTGCCATGCATAGGCAGACGAAGGTTGACCCTGTTTTTTTGAGAAATGCCCGTCTTTGTATTTCCATAGTTCCGCTCCTACAATTTAGTCAAGGGTTTATTTCGGTGTATTTATACCAAGCTGAGATTACAAACAAAATAGGGCGATTGCCTAATAAGGACTCGCAAATTGCTTAGTTAAGACAACAGCCCATCCTAATTGCTTGCCTCTGTGTGTAGCAGTATTTTTGTTTGCCTTTTTGATGCCATTCAAAACCACAGCCGCCGCCGGAGGCGCAGCATCTCACTTGCTTACTCTGTCCCCAATAGATATGCTCATAATAGCGATTTGCTTTGTGGTAGTAGTCGCGACAGGTTTTTATCTAAACTACTTACGGACGGGTTGTCTCCGTGAAGATGCCGTATTATTCGGTGGTCTTTTTCTTCACGGTCTCATGCCCTTGGGCCTCCAACATAACCTCTGTGGAGGCGGCAATATTGGCTTTGGAAGCCATAGGCGCATTTTTGGAAAGATACGCCAGAGCACCGGCAGCCCGGTTGTCTTTGTTGGCCCGGAGCTTTTGCTGAACTTCCGGACCAATCTCTTTTTCAAACCAGTTGGATTTATACGCATAGACAGCCACCACCCCAACAAGCAATACGCCCGCAACCAGGGCAACCCAGCCAAGATACCTGTCGAGGAATATCGGCATCGCTATGAAACCTGCGCCGAGAGCCAATAACAGCCCCCCTGCTTGTGCCGGTATCATCGGAAACCAACGACGCCCGACAAACACCGCGACACCCAAAATACATACGGCCATACCGCCCCATGTCAACGGCTTGGTCTGTTCGATTGCCTGGTCAACGCCACGTGAGGCGCCAACCCTTGCTTTTATCCCGTCGTAAGTTACCGACGCCTCATCTTTGGGATTGCTTGGCTGAGTAACGTCTATGGTGACCGTTTTAGCCATTTTGCGGGTGGTATTTGCACAGGAACCTTCCTGTCCCATATTCGCCGGTGCGGTAATTCGTATCTGACCGCCTTTGTCGCCTTGGCTACAGCCGACAAGCACAAATATCGAAACCAAAGTAATAACTAACGAAAGTGTCCGCATTTTAATGTCTCCTAATTCCTAATTATCTCTTATTAGTTAAATCGGGCAAAGGCGAGGAAAATGTTTAGGGTATTATGGCGTAAAAAGAAAAATATCTATTGGCACTCGCATATTTGTCTTGCATACAAAGATATCGGATATGGAAGTGCAACATATAATCATGATTTAGACCTTGTCCGTCCGGCTCTGTCCCGTCTCCGGCAAGCCGTATTTTGTTGCGACCTGGCCGTAAAAATGCTTTACAAGCGGGCGATTAAATGAAAAAATAGCCGACAGTTTGAAGGTATATGAGGCAAAAAATTCGTCAGAGCTATTACTAAAAAAGCAGGAGAGCAAACCGATATGAAGCTACTGAAGAACCTGTGTATAGCGGCATTTTTGTTTGTCTTTTTGATGCCATTCAAAACCGCAACAGCCGCCTCCGGAGGCGCATCATCTCATCTGCTTACTCTGTCCCCGATAGATATGCTCATAATAGCGATTTACTTTGTGGTAGTGCTCGCGATAGGGTTTTATCTGAAAAAATATACCAGGACGGGCGATGCTTTTTTTATGGCGGGCCGGAAAATGACGGCATGGATTGCCGGTCTGAGCTTCATCTCGGCCAATTTAAGCTCGCTGGAAACAATGGGCTGGTCGGCAATGGCGTATCAATACGGGATGTTAGGCGCACACGCATACCTGATAGGCGCGATACCCGCGATACTGTTTTTAGCCATTGTTATGATGCCGTTTTATTATATTTGCAGAACACACTCAGTTCCCGGCTATTTGAAGCTGCGATACGGCGAAGGTCCGAGGGCGCTGGCGGGCATCTCGTTTACGTTCCTGACAGTGATGGTCAGCGGCGCAAGTATGTTCGCAATGGCGAAAATCCTCAACCTGCTGCTTGGCTGGAATATGAACGTGAGCATCTGGGTGTCGTCGATAACGGTCGGCATCTACGTGTTCTTAGGCGGGCTGCTGTCGGCGGTATTTAATGAGGTGCTGCAATTCTTCCTGATATGGCTGGGAACGATTTTGATTCCCATTCTTGGAATCATCAGCGCCGGCGGATGGCACAAGATGCTGGAAACCGCGCAGAAGAATGCGGCGATAATCCATCCGACGGTGCAGAACGCCGACTTCACCAGCTTGTGGCGCAACCTCGGGTCGTTCGATACGAATCCGATGGGCATCGACTGGTTCGGGATGGTCTTCGGCTTAGGATTAGCCGTGAGCTTCGGCTACTGGTGCACAGATTTCCTGCAGGTTCAGCGAGTCATCATTGCCAAGGACCTGCGTTCTGCCCAGAATGGCACGGTCATCGGGGCAATGCTTAAGATGCTTGTGCCGATTATCGTAACCATCCCCGGTCTGCTGGGGCTGGCAGTGCTGCTCAACCCGGACGGAACCCCGATGATATTAGTGCCGGAGAGCGACCCGCGTGCCAACATTACTCTTCGCACGTTCAACGACGTGCTGCCGCTCCTGATGGGCCAGTATCTCGGTCCCGGTCTTCTGGGACTGGGTGTGACGGCGATGATTGCCGGCTTTATGTCGGGTATGGCAGGCAATGTCAGTGCATTTGCGACGGTATGGACTTATGACGTTTATAAACCGCTGCTGAACAGGAAAGGCAGCGACAAGCATTATCTGAGTATGGGCCGGTGGTGCTCGATACTGGGTGTGCTGATATCCATTGCCACCGCTTACGCTCTGTTTTATTTCTCGAACATCCTTGAGTTTCTGCAGGTACTGGTGTTCTTCTTCATCGTGCCTCTGTTCGGCACGGTCATCCTGGGAATGTTGTGGAAGCGTGCTACGCCTGCGGGCGGTTTCTGGGGATTTCTGGCCGCAATAATCGTGTCTATGAGTATGTGGGTGTTCGTCCACACGTTCCCCGAAGGTTCCAGGCCGCATCCCTCGGTTATCATCAGCAATAATGCCGTGGTATCCGTGGTAAAACAGGGCGACGACAAAATATCGCAGGTGATAGTCGAAAGCGGCCAAATCCGGACCACGAACGTCGCAATACCGCTCGAAGCAGGCAAAGAGCCGGTAACATCGGGTCAGTATGTGGCGCCGCAGACAGGCATTGAGCTGTCCGGCGTGGTGAAAGACGGCGCGATTGCCAAGAACCTGCGAGTGCTCGTCCCCGACGCGGTGGAGGCAGACACCAAACAGCACACCAAGTTCGGCGTGGAGGGTATTTCCCTGGTGCTCAAGCCCGGCGTGACGATTCAGGCGTCATATATCGCGAAAAAATTCGACGCGGCAGCATTCAACCCGGCGCACACAAAATACGTGGCCCGCTCCGAGAAGGCCAAGCCGATGGCCGTCAATATGTATAGCGCGTTCTGGTCGCTGCTGGTGTGCCTTAGCGTAACAATTGGGGTAAGTATTTTCACCAAACCCAAGCCGGTCGAGGAATTGAAGAACCTGGTGATGGGCCTGACGGATATCCCGGATGAGGGACCTTGCCCGTGGTATCACAACCCGAAACTCTGGGCAGCGGTTGTGCTCATCACGCTGATAGCCATAAACATTATCTTCTGGTAAGGAGCAATATATGCATAACGAACATCAAATTCCTATATGGTTCTTCATTGGCCTGCTGCTGACGGTATATGGCGTACTGATACTCGGATGCGGCATATACAACGTAATCTATCCGCCTGAGAATCCCGTGAAGCTGGCAAATCTGCACGCGGACATCTGGTGGGGTATTCTGCTTTTGGTAATTGGACTGATTTACAGTATTAAATACAGACCGTCAAAAGGGCAACCTTGACCTTTTATCGTTTTATATGGGGCTTGGACGATTATGCTTAAAAATATACCGGAAGTAATTTCTCCTGAGTTTATGAAGGTGCTTATGGAGATGGGCCACGATGACGAGATTGTTCTGGCGGACGGCAATTTTCCCGCCGCAAGTGTCGCGAATAAACTTATCAGGTGCGAAGGCTATGGCGTTCCCGAAATCCTGGAAGCTGTCCTGAAATTCCTGCCTCTCGACCAATACGTTGAACGCCCCGTTGCGCTGATGGCAGTTGTGCCGGGAGACAAAACAAAACCGACCATCTGGGAAGAATACCGCAAAATAATCAAGGCGAGCGGCGAAAAGTTTTCTGATTTTGAGTTTGTCGAAAGATTCGCATTTTACGAAAGGGCCAAAAAGGCATACGCGGTCGTCGCCAGCGGTGAGAAGGCCCTGTACGCAAATATAATCCTTAAAAAAGGCGTTTTATAATACTATACCGAATTATCAGGGAGATTTGCCAGTGGCAAAGAGAATAGAGGCAGCGAAACTACCGACGACAAAGGGCGAGCCGAAAGTCCCGGTTATTGGGGTCTTCGCGACAAGCGACCCGCGTATAGATGAATCAAGCCGGAAACGATGTCAGAATATCATAAAAATGACTGCTGACACAATAAGCGGCAAGGTGGTCTTGCCGGACAAAAAGCCGGTGCCGGTGGTTTATTCCACGATATTGGTCGATGGCGAAAAACAGGCGGATATCGTCGCCGAGCAGTTCCGAAAAGCCGGCGTCGATATACTGGTTTGCGCGCCTGATACATGGGCTTTCCCGCAATTAACGGGCATATCACTTTTGCAGCAGTTCCCCGCAAATACGCCGATAAACATCACCTGCGGCAACAGCGGGCCTAAGCCGGGTGTCGTTTACGCGCACGCTCTCAACGGCGCGATCAGCCAATACGGACGATTATGCACTCTCAACGTCGGCAACTGGCCCGATACCGGCGCCAATCCTAAAATGAGCGCAGAGACAGCCAAATGGCTCATCGACTGGTGCTATGCCGCCGTGACCGCAGTGGGATTACGCGGCAGACGAGTCGTTATTTTCGGCCACGACTCGATGGGAATGGAAACTGCCCTTGCGCATATACTGCCGACGAGGAACACCTTCGGAATCGAGATTACCCGATTAGATATGAAATTTCTTGCGGATATGCTCCGCAAAGAAGCTTATGACAAGAAAGAGTTAAAATCGCTTCGAGGATGGATAAATCGATACGTCGGCAACCGGCTTGAATTGCGTGATGAAGCAGACAGCGAACGATTCAATATGAGTTTGGCGATGTATCTGATTGTCCGCGATATTATGGCAGACCTTAACGCCGTCGGCGGCGGTTTTATGAGCCAGCTCGAATGGGGGAGCGACAAACGGGGACTTCCGCTGCCCGTGGCTGACGCGATGGAATCATTGTTTAACAGCACCTTCGACCACAAAGGAAGAAAAGCCCCTATTGCATACGCGACCGAAGCCGATGTGCAGGGACTTTTGACGATGCTGTTTATGACATACCTGTCGGGAGGCAATCCGCCGCTGTTTATGGACTTCAGAAAGGTCTGGGAGGCATGGGAAATTAAAGAATTGGCCGGGAAAATTGGCCTGACAAATCTCGATGAAACCGCGGACTGGTTCAACAAGGGCCTTGTCGATGGCGACAATTCAGGAAGCGCGGCTTTCGACTGGTCAGGCTCGCCTGGCGCATCGGTAAAAGACATTATGGCGGGCGTCAGTATGCCGTTGGCAGACCCCGGCTATTTCCCCGGCGGCGGCAACTCGGTAACGTTTATATCCCCTGCCGGCATCGAAGGCATCGCGGGACGACTGGCTTTCAGTGGCACAACCGGGTTATTCAGCTTGATTTGGGACCAGGCACAAACAACGGACGTGCCGGCAGACCTTGCCAAAGCGATGTGCAACCTGACAACGCCCACCTGGCCTCATACCTTTGTCGTGCCCAGGTTCGCCAGCATGCTCGAATACAAACAGTATGCCCCCGCCAATCATTTTCACATGACCTGGAATTTGCCCATCGCCCGACTGCAATACTGGATGGACTTGACCGGCGTTTCGAGCGTTACCCCCTGGGCTGCAAGACCAAAATTTATCGAAGGCATTGACCGCCCGCAGCCATTGGCGCACTTGCTGAACGGCAAATTATAAGACCATAGCAATAAAACGCGTATTTTATAAATTTTTCAGGATTGGGCATTGACAAAAAAGACAGAATGTGGTAAGATGACATGATTATGAGGCAGAATAACCGCAAAAAAGTTAATTTATGGTGGTGGCCTGTTGGACAATCCGACGGGCAGGCGGGAAATCTGCACTAAGAAAAAGCAATAAAACAAAGTTATTTACGCGGCCTGTTGGATTAAAAACAACAGGCCGCTTTTTTTATTTATTGGCCACAGAGGTTATGAGCCACAGAGAGCACAGAGGATACAGAGAATAAAGAGTTATATAATAAGGGAGCAAAGAAAAATGGATGATTACAAACAGATAATAGAAAGCGCAAAACCGGGCGAGATAATCCCGATTGTCAAACGAATCGAGATGTCGGACCCGATGGACTTCTTCGCCAAGATAAGCGACTACGGCCGAGTAAAGAACTGCTGCCTGCTTGAATCAAAAGAATACCTTCGCGGCTCAAGTGCATTGAGCTTCGGCACCGCCAAGCCCGCCCTTTACTTGACTGGCAAAGGAAGGGAATTTGAGATCAGGGCGCTGACCAAAACAGGCAGGAGAATGATTAAGTACCTGACGTTCGACCCGAAAAGGTTCGGCTTTTGCGAAACAGCGGACTTCAATGCCGAACGGATTAAAGGAACCATCAGGAAGCCAGCGGGATTAGTGGATGAGCAGACCCGCCTGTCGAGCACAAACCAGATGGACGTCCTGCGAGCTGTGGCTTTCTCATTTCGCCTCGCAAGCAAGCCTTTCCGCATAACCTGCGGCCTGCTCGGCGCGTTAAGCTACGACTTTATCGACCAGTTTGAGAAGTTGCCCGCCAACGAAACCGACCTTTTAGGCAATCCCGATTATGAATTGTATTTCGCGGACAATATCTTCCTGATGGACCACGAAAAAAATGAGGGCTACATCGTTGTCAACGTGATAATCACCAACGGCAACAGGGCAGAGGTAATAAACGAGGCGCAGGAGTGTTTCGATTATTATGAAAATATCGCGAGGTTCGAGACGCCAAAAGCCAAAAAATACGAAGCCCCCCTGCTGACGGAATCGACAGATACCAATCAAAAACAATATGAGCAAATGGTTCGAGATGCCCAACAGCACATACTCGATGGGGATATCTTCCAGGTCGTCCTGAGCAGGACGAAGATTGAGCCGTGCGTTGATGAGCCGCTGGATGTGTATAAGCGATTGCGCGAGCTGAACCCCTCGCCCTATATGTTTTACATAAACACGCCGAATACGACACTGCTTGGCTCAAGCCCCGAATTGAACTTGCGTGTAAGCGGAACCGAGAATCGCAGCGTGGAAATCAGGCCGATAGCAGGGACAAAGCCGAGGGGCAAAGTCAACGGCAAGCTCGACGTCGACATCGATTTCAGGTACGAAGCGGAATTGAAAATCGACCGCAAAGAATTAGCCGAGCACATGATGCTGGTCGATTTAGCCAGAAACGACATCGCCCGCGTGGCGCAGCCGGGAAGCAGAGTCGTAACGGAACTGCTGACCGTCGAAAAATACGAATCGGTGCAGCACCTGGTCAGCAACGTCAAAGGAACATTAGCCGGCAATCTCGACGCCTTAAGCGCGTATCTTGCGACGATGAATATGGGAACATTGACCGGCGCGCCGAAAATCGAGGCGATGAAGATTATCAGGCAATTGGAAAGAACTAAACGCGGCTACTATGGTGGCGCGGTGATGTACCTGACGGTTGACGGCCAGTTCGACAGTTGCATAACGATACGAAGTTTACAGATTAAAGACCGTAACGCCTATGTTCGCGTCGGGGCAGGCATAGTCCACGACAGCGTCCCTAAAACGGAATTCGAGGAAACGGAACACAAAGCCGGCTCATGTATGCGGGCTTTAACAAAGAAATAAACGAGGATAAAATATGAGCGATAAAAAAAGAAAAGTTTTGTTTATCGACAACTTCGATTCGTTCACGTATAACCTTGTCGATGACTTTTGCAAGCGCGACTGCGACGCGAAGGTTTACAGGGCGGATACGTCAATCGAGGACTTGAAAAAAGTAGCCGATGATTTTAAGCCCGACTTGCTGGTGATTTCGCCGGGGCCTGGAACGCCTGCTACCGCGGGCGTAACGCTTGCCGCGATTGATTATTTCAAAGACAAGCTCCCCATATTCGGAGTTTGCCTCGGACATCAGTCGATAGTCGAGTATTTCGGCGGCAAAGTAGGCCACGCCCCTGAGCCGGTACACGGCAAACCGTCACGCGTAACACACAATGGCCAGGGCGTATTCGCCGGTGTCGAAAACCCGTTGCAGGCCGGACGCTATCACAGCTTGTGCGCATTGACGATGCCGGATTGCTTAGAGCCGACTGCGTATTATGAAAGCGTGAATATGGGTATCAAACACAAAACGCTGCCAATATATGGCGTGCAATTTCACCCGGAAAGTATCCTGACGCCTGCGGGCGGCAAAATCATCGAAAACATTTTAAAAATTGCTGAAGAATATACAAACAAGCAAAGGGCTTGAATATGGCGACGATAGCCGAATACATTGAACCATTACTTCGAGGCCAACACCTGACCTTCGAGCAGGCGGGCAAGGTCCTCGATATTATCTTTGGAGGCGAAGTGCCCGAAACGCAAATAGCGGCGTTTTTGATGGCAATGCGATGCAAGTCGGCTTCCTCTGCCGAGCTTGCCGGGCTTGCCAAATCGCTGCGGACTCACTGTGTCAAAGTTGAAATCGGGCTTGAAACCCTTGTCGATACCTGCGGCACGGGCGGGGCATCAGTGAAGACATTTAACATTTCAACCGCCTCGGCAATTGTCGCCGCGGGAGCGGGCGTTCATATTGCCAAACATGGCAACCGCGCGATAACAAGCAGATGCGGCTCAGCGGACGTTTTCGCCGAGCTGGGCGTCAATATCGAGGCGGGGCCGGATATCGTGGCAAAGTGCATAAAAGAAGCGGGAATAGGTTTTATGTTTGCGCCGAAATACCATCCCGCGATGAAATACGTCCAGCCCGTGCGCAAATCTCTGGGCTTCAGAACGGTATTCAACATATTAGGCCCCCTTGCCAACCCTGCCGGCGCACAGGGACAGGTAATGGGCGTCCCCGAACTGGCACTTATGCCGATTGTTGCCGAGGCGCTGCATTTACTCGGCGTCAAACGGGCGATGATTGTCCACAGCGACGGCCTCGATGAAATCAGCACTATGGGGCCAACAAAGATTATGCAGCTCAAGGCAGGCAAAATAACCGAATCGACGCTGAACCCGTGCGACTATGGGATTAAAAAGGCCTCGCTCGAAGAGCTCAAAGGGGGCGATGCCAAAAGCAACGCCCAAATCGTGAGGAATATAATAAGCGGAAAAGAAACCGGGGCCAAAAAAGATATTGTTGTGCTAAACGCGGCAGCAGCGATAATTGTAGGCGGACTCGCGGACGACTTTGCCTCGGCAATAAAAATTGCCGGACAATCAATCGAGACAGGCAAAGCAATGCGGCATCTTGAAAAATTAGTCCATGTTTCAAATTTACCCCTAAGGGACGGTTGAGAAAGGGACTTCAATGAGAATGGTAGCAGTCAAAGTGAAGGTTTGCGGCTTCACAAACTATGACGACGCAATGGCGGCGGCGGATATGGGCGCTGATATGCTCGGGTTCAACTTTTATCCCAAAAGCCCGCGATATATTAAGCCCGCCGACGCATCGAAAATCATCGACCGGCTGCCCGCCTTCGTTGATATCGTGGGACTATTCGTCAACGACACCTTCCGGCACATCGAACAGGTAATCGATGAATGTCGTCTTGACTGGGTTCAGTTTCACGGCGACGAAACGCCAAAATACTGCGAGCAGTTCGGAACGCTCAATGTGCGAACAATGAAAGCGATTCGTGTCAAAGATAAAAGAGACATCAAACGCGCAGAGGAATACTATACCGACGCGATTTTACTCGACGCCTTCGACCCCAAAAAATACGGCGGCACAGGGCTTGTCTTTGACTGGAACATCATAGGTAATATCAGCAAACGCGTATTCCTCGCGGGTGGCATCAACGCTGAAAACATAACAAAGGCGGTGGAGCTGGGCATCTACGGCATCGACGTTTGCAGCGGCGTCGAGAGCAAACCAGGAAAAAAAGACCCTGCTAAAATGCGGAAACTTTTCGACATTATTCATAACTTGAGAGGTTAAATGTTTAGTCCCAAGGCCTGTCTTTGGGTAAGAAAAAGGAAAAAATAAAAAGGAGAATCCAATGAAACGAGTCCTGTTTGCTATCGTGTGTATTTCTCTGATACCTGCCGGCTTCGCCAGAGCGGACGCATCAGATAAAAATGCTCAATTGATTATAGTCGCATATGAGGGTAATCTCCCAGCCATCCAAACCCTGCTGGCTAACGGTGCCAATGTTAACGCGGAAGATAAAAATGGTGTAACGGCCTTACTGGCGTCGGCATACAACGGTCATACAGAGATCGTAAAGTTTCTTCTGGAAAAAGGTGCTAATGTTAATGTGAAAAGGACCACTGACGGCGTAACAGCCCTGATGATGGCATCGCAGAAAGGCTATACGGAGGTTGTCAAACTCCTTTTGGAAAAGGGTGCTGATGTAAATGTGAAGGATACTACCGATGGCACAACTGCCCTGTGGATAGCGTCGCAGAAAGGCCGTACGGAAATCGTCAAACTCCTTTTGAAAAAAGGTGCTGATGTAAATGTGAAGGATACTACCGATGGCACAACTGCCCTGTGGATAGCGTCGCAAAACGGCCACGTGGAGGTTGTCAAGTGCCTACTGGAAAAGGGCGCTGATGTTAATGTGAAGGCAACGACCGACAGCAGAACAGCCCTGTGGATAGCGTCGCAGGAAGGCCATACTGAGGTTGTCAAGCTACTTTTGGAAAAGGGCGCTAATGTAAATGTGAAGAATACCACAGACGGCGTAACAGCTTTATGGGTGGCGGCACAAAACGGCCACGTGGAGGTTGTCAAGTGCCTGTTGGAAAAGGGGGCTGATGTCAATGTGAAGGCAACGACCGACAGCAGAACGGCCCTGTTTATGGCGTCGCAGGAAGGCCATACGGAAATCGTCAAGCTACTTTTGGAAAAGGGTGCTGATGTCCATGCCAAGGACAACGACGGCTTCACGGCCCTGATAATGGCAGCGGGGAACGGCCATACGGAAATCGTTAAACTCTTGCTCGAAAAAGG
Organism: uncultured Phycisphaerales bacterium; assembly: GCA_903857265.1. GTDB lineage: Bacteria > Planctomycetota > Phycisphaerae > Sedimentisphaerales > Anaerobacaceae > Fen-1362. The sequence goes on along the minus strand of CAIODZ010000041.1, from coordinate 25,737 downwards.
TGCTAATATCAATATCGGGAATAACAATGGTCAAACAGCTCTAGCATTGGCAATACTTATGGGCCGTACGGAAATTGTCAAACTTCTCTTGGAAAAAGACGCTGATGTAAATGTTACGATTGGAAACGGTGTAACGGTTCTAATGGTGGCAGTAAAGAAAGGTTATACAGAAGTCGTTAAGCTTCTTTTAGAAAAGGGCGCTGATGCCAATGCAAATGATAATGTTATCGGCACATCCCTAACGTGGGCAGCGATGGAAGGCCATACGGAAATCGTTAAATTATTACTGGAAAAGGGAGTTGATGTTAATGCCAAGACAACCGGCGGTGTAACAGCCCTGATGATGGCGGTGCAAAACGGCCATACGGAGATCGTCAAGCTCTTGCTGGAAAGGGGTGCTAATGTCAATGCGAAGCTGACCCTCAACGGTGGAACATCCCTGATGTTTGCAGCGGAGAAGGGCCAAACAGAGGTTGTTAAGCTACTTTTGGAAAAAGGTGTTGATATCAATGCCAAATCTATCGACGGTAGAACGGCCTTAGCGGCAGCGAAGATGAAAGGTCACACAGACATTGTGCAACTGCTTGAAAAAGCCGGCGCAAAGGAATAAGTATGATTTCCGATTTCGGATTGCAGATTGCGGATTTTAACTACAGAATACATATGACCTACTTCGCTCGGTAGATTATACAGTGTAGGCAAAGGGAAAAATTTATGAAATATAAAGGCAGATTCGGTGATTATGGCGGTTTTTATGTCCCTGAGGTCCTGATACCGGCGCTCGAAGAGCTTGAAAAGGCGTTTTACCGGTTTTACAAGGACAAGGGCTTTGTTAATGAGCTGTCACAGCTGATGGCGGACTACGCGGGCAGACCAACCCCCCTGTATCATGCCAAACGCCTCAGCGAATACGTCGGCTTCAACGTGTATCTCAAACGCGAAGACCTCCTTCACGGCGGTGCGCATAAAGTCAATAATACGCTGGGCCAGGGACTGCTCGCCAAATATATGGGCAAAACGAAATTAATCGCCGAAACCGGAGCCGGTCAGCATGGTCTTGCTACTGCGATGATTGGCGCGTTATTTGGAATGGAAACGAAAATTTTTATGGGTGCTATCGACATCGAACGCCAAAGCGTCAACGTCCACAAGATGAAACTTTGCGGCGCCCAGGTCATATCCGTCAAAGGCGGCACAAGCACGCTTAAAGACGCGATTAACGACGCGCTGCGATACTGGACAGCCAATGTTAATGATACATTTTACCTTTTCGGCACAGCCGCGGGGCCTCACCCCTACCCGACGATTGTGAAGCATTTTCAAAGCTGCATCGGCAAAGAAACGAGGCGGCAATGCCTCCATAAACTCGGCCGGCTGCCCGATATGGTCCTCGCCTGCGTAGGCGGCGGAAGCAACGCGATAGGTATGTTCTCGGGATTCCTCAACGACAAAAAGGTCCGCCTTATCGGCATCGAGGCGGGAGGCAGAAGCTTATCGAGCGGCAGGCACGCAGCGTCAATATCAGCGGGCAAACCGGGTATCCTGCACGGAGCAAAGGCGTATCTTCTCCAGAATGCCGAAGGCCAGGTAAACGACACCGAAAGCGTCAGCGCAGGACTCGATTACCCGTCGGTCGGCCCGGAACATTGTTACCTCAGCGATATTGGCAGAGCCACTTACGTTGCGGTCGAAGACAAAGATGTCCTCGATACATTTGAATTGATGTGCAAAACCGAGGGAATTTTGCCCGCCCTTGAAAGCACACACGCAATTGCTTACATAGTCAGCCAGAAAGGCAAACTCCCCGCCAAAACAATCGCGGTCGTAAACCTCTCAGGCCGAGGCGACAAAGACGTCGGTATAGTTGAAAAATTCAGACCAGTGAAGGACTAAAGAATTGCAGATTTCGGATACTTCGACAAGCTCAGTACAGGTTGTTGATTGCGGATTGATAATAAGGATTGGAAAATGAAATCTTATAAACAAGTTTTTGCGAAACTCAACCACGCGGCGGTTATACCATTTTTCGTTATCGGCGACCCGGACTATAAAACGAGTTTGAAAATTGTCAAATCAGCCATCGATGCCGGCGCGGATATCCTCGAACTGGGTATCCCCTTCTCAGACCCGATAGCCGACGGCCCAACTATTCAAAAGGCAGACATCCGATCGCTCAAAAACGGTATGACCGTCAAAAAGGCGTTAAAATTTATCACTGAAATTAAAAGGCACAAGGATATCCCCATCGGCCTGCTTATGTATTACAACCTGATTTTCCAATACGGCACGGAAAAATTCTTCCGTGATTTTCACAAAGCGGGCGTCAACAGCGTCCTCGTTGCCGACTTGAGCATCGACGACGCCAAAGAGATTATAGGCCCCGCAAAAAAAGCGGGCCTCGATACCGTCTTTATGGTTACGCCCAACACTTCAAAAGAGCGATTGAAATCAATCGCCTCAAAGACCACCGGCTTCATCTACGCCGTTTCATTATTAGGCGTAACGGGCAGCCGAAAAACATTATCGACTTCGGTTAAAGGCCTTATCAGCAGAATTAAAAAAGAAACTGATGTGCCTGTATGTGTCGGCTTTGGCATTAGCACCCCTCAGCATGCCGCAAAGGTCGCCAAGTCAGGCGCAGACGGCGTCATCATCGGCTCCAAAATCGTCGGCATCATTGAGGACAACCTCAAAAACAGAAAGAAGTGCATTAACGTCATATCGAAATTCATAACCGCCGTCAAATCGGCGATTATCAGAACCTGACCGCTGATACGTCTACATTGCCATTGCGTAGTATCTTCTTGGTGAATATAATCAAATCGGCTTTCAAAATGAGGAAAGCCGTTTGATGGCTAAATTTACACAAGGAGGAATATATATGTTCAGGCAAAGCCGTTATCTACTATTTGCTGTTGCGCTGGTGTTATCCTGCGGTGTTAATAAAAATGCGCAAGGATTTGCACAAGTATTAGAAACAACGACACCCGCTGCTGAGAACATCAAGCTGGATACGACGACCGAAAGAATAGCCATAGACCTTCACCTGCCTACTCTGTCAAAGCAGCCGTTGGCCCCCGCCAAGAAGGTCATAGTAGTACCCGGAGATTATCCCACAATTCAAGCCGCTATCGATGCGGCTAAAACGAACACTGTTATTCACGTCAAACCGGGTGATTACGCAGAATCACTGAATCTTAAAAGCGGCGTCAGCATTAAAGGCCTTGACGCAAACGGCGTCGTTATTCATTGCGATGCAATAGACGGCCCTGTAATTAAAGCTGATGATTGTGACTCGTTGATAATCTCTGACCTGACCTTGAAACACACGGGGTTAGAAAGAATGCCTGCCGATTTTGACGGCAGGTTCCCGGTATTACTTCTGGATTCAAGCAAAATCATCGTAGCCCGGTGCAAAATACAAAACAGCGGCGGAAATGGTATTACCATAAAAGGCTGCAACAACACAATATGGGAATGTAACATCTGCAACAACAATCACAATGGCATAAGTATTATGTGCGGGAATGTCGTGCTCGGGAAAAATAATTGCTCGTCAAACAACTGGGACGGCATCCATTTTCACATGGCCGCTCTCGGCACGGTTTTCGGCAACATTTGTAACGGGAACGTTTACCAGGGCATATATGCCAGCAGCGACTGTGATGCTTTTCTTTTAGATAATACCTGCGAAGAGAACAAGGTCAATGGCATCTATTTCAATGCCGGGGCAAAAGGCAGAATCTCCAAAAATACCTGCACGGCAAACGGTTACAGCGGAATTGCGATTTTTGGAAGCGGAACAACCGCGTTCCTCGAACAAAATGTTACCAGTGACAACAATGCAAACGGCATATATTTCGGCGACAAGACGGGCGGCGAGGCCAGAAATAATAAATGCAGTAAAAATAAATACCATGGGATAAGCGTCGATGACGACTGGTCAACTCCAAATATTTCCGCAAACAACTGCTTCGACAACAAAAGATGCGGTTTATATTTAACCCAAAGCTTCAGGGCAACGGCTTGGGCAAATGATATTCATAACAATGGCGAAATAAGCTATGGTGAGACGGTTGTCCTTCTTTGTGAAAATAAATATTCAATCCTAGAGTCTATTGCATCTCGGCTTAGAACTGAAAAAAGCAGATATACAAACGGAAACTGGCAGCTTCATAATTTCTATCAGGGCGTAGGCGATGGCTGGAGAGGACGACGGGATTTTTCGACGGTCAAGCCCCAGTTTGAAGAGTGGATCAAACAGCAGCCGGGTTCAATAACAGCTCGCATTGCTATGGCCAAGGCATACAAAACGCTCGCATGGGACGCCCGCGGTAGCGGTTACGCGAATGAGGTATCTGAAAAGGACTGGGAAACATTTAAGGAAAATCTCCTAAAAGCACAGCAGATTCTTACTGAGGCCGAAGACCTCAACGCACACGACCCGGAGTTATATGAAACATGGGTGGAAATCGGAATGGGGTTGAATAAAACCCATGAGGAAATGGACGCGTTGTTCGAAAAAGGTATCGCCATAGAAAGAAACTACTGGCCGCTTTACACCGCCATAGGATTTGACCTTGCACCTATCTGGCATGGCAGGCATGGAGAGCTTGAGGCATTCGCTCGACGTGCCGTGGAATTAACCCGCCAAGATGAAGGTCAAATTTTATATGCCAAAATTGCCCAGATGATGGTTGGCAAAAAAAACTATGAACCCCCGCAATATAAGCAACTCGGTTTCTCTTATCAAATGCTTAAACAATCCAATCAGGATTTAATAGAACGTTATCCTGACGCAAAAGATAATTATCTGCTTAATGCCTCTTGTTTTCTGGCCTGTGCTTATAATGACAAAGACGAAGCAAAAGATTTGCTTGTGCAAATCGGCTCCAACTGGAACAAAAGCGTATGGCATAATGAAGATATTTTTAATAAATATAAAAACTGGGTCCTTACAAAAACAGAAAAATCACCCGAACCGAATGAATAAAAAGAAGCGATAAGCGAGACATCGAGGTTTATAAGAAAGGTAAAGTCGGCTATTCCAGAATCCTGACTACCCCCCTGTCGCCATCTACCTGTATGGTCTGGCCGGTTTTGATTATTTTTGTCGCGTTGCCTACATTTACCACGGCGGGAATGCCATATTCACGGGCAATGATAGCTCCGTGAGAAAGCAAGCCGCCCTGGTCCATAACAATCCCGGCAGCGGGGATGAAATACGGTGTCCAGCCGGGGTCGGTGAACGGAGCAACAAGAATCTCGCCAGCTTGAACCTGCTCGTTGTTATCAGCTCTCAGTATCACCCGAGCCTTGCCGCTAACAACGCCGGGACTTACTGCCAAACCCTTTAACTGTTGGACATCGGCATTTACTTCTTCAGGAACATACCTGTCAGGGTCGAACTTGCCAATGATTAAATTGGGCGGCGTTATGGACTGCCATTTTTCATACTCGGCGCGACGGGCGGCGATTATCTCTTTGATATCGATTTTGGACCGGCCACGCGTCAACGGCCCAAGCTCCTCGAATTTGAGGAAGAAAACATCATTACAATCCGCTATTAGAGAACCGGCCGCCAGCTTTCTGCCAAGTTCGAGCAGTATCGAGCGCATAGATGCCATTAGTTTTATGAGTTCGCTTTTGATGTTCTCGCGAAATGCCGAACCATACTGAGCGCGAACGAGCAGATGATTGAAAACGGCCCGTTTGACAGGATTGGTGAGTTTTCGACGGCATTTCTGTGCAAGTTGTTCACGCTCAGCGGCAATGCGCTTATGGTTTTCAAGTGGATTGGCTTTTCCCATAGAGCCCAGGTAACTACGAATAAGGCCGAGGATGTAATCAGGTGTTTCGGACCAACGCCGGTTATAAAGCTCAATCTCGCCGCGGCAGTGGTGCCCATGTGCCTTCATAAACCGGCCCCAGTCAATTAAAAACTCCTCACCAGAGGAGCTTTTGGTAAGCTCCTCGTGTACAATGTCCCACTCGACATTCGATTGAATCAACTCCTTCAGGATAGGACTATCGTTTACTTTAACAGCAAGCCGCCAAAGGTCGAGACCGGCTTCTGCATCATCCATATTTCCCATACTTGCGAGCAGTCTTCCTGCACAGGATTGTTCATCGGGAAGCCATCTGCTGCATACAATCTCGAGGATTGGAAAATAGGCCATCCAGTAAAACATGCGAAGTAAATTGGAACCTTTTTCGATGATTCCCTCGTGGAGGTCGGTAACGGCCTCCATCAGGCAGTCAGCCAGCCGTTCGGTGGACAAACCGGAAATATCGAGACAGGCCCATTTTTCGTTCATATTCCTAATGTTGGCGAGAATGGACTGAGATTTACGGCGTGTATTGCAGAGCATAGATACTGTCAGCAAAGGCAATCTCAGAATAAACCTCACGCGGTTGTGCTTGATTTTAGGCAGGTCTTCAATTGGTGTATTCTTTAGTTTTTCAAGTAGTTGGCCCAATTCAAGGTCGCTTCCGGCAAATTCGTTCCAATCCAGGTTTCTTGTAATCCTGAATTGCCCTATGACAACGGCCCAGAAACCTGCGTTAAAATAAACCCGGCCGGCAATCCTGTTGAATGTTGGGATGGTACCTTTATCGATGCACATCAAGTCAAAGACAGATTTGAAGATCTTCTCATCAAAGGACTCAAGCATACAGAACGTGGCCGGCGTCACCACATCAGGAATTACCTCCTTCGCAAGAATACTGCACCAGATTTGCCTGTCTTCCCATGATTTTACCTTTGGTATAGTTGTGATGGGTCTGGACTGAAGCAGAAAAATCCTGTCCTGGTGAATCGCCCATTCGATGTCCTGCGGACAGCCAAATTCGTTTTCGGCTTTTATGGCGAGCTTCGCGAGCTTTTGGACCGTCCGGTCGTTTATACAAGGGGCGGCCATCGAACGTGAAATAACATTTGGCCCCTTCTTGTCCAGAACAACACGGTCAGGAGAGACCTTACCTGAAACCAATGCGTCGCCGAGACCAAGACAGGCCTCGATAACAATGCGATTATTGTCGCTGGTAACGGGGTCAGAGGTGAAAATTACACCCGCAATATCGGCAGGAATAAGGGACTGGACGATTACAGCCATTTCGACCTTCGAATGGTCGAAGCCATTTTTTTGCCTGTAGCTGTATGCACGCTCTGTCCATAACGAGGCCCAGCACTTCTTTATGGCAATCAGGCAATCTTCGAGATTGGAAATCCCAAGGTATGTGTCGTAAAGGCCTGCGAAGGAATGACCGGGCAGGTCCTCTGCGGTAGCCGATGAGCGAACGGCTAAACGATTGGCTGCGAGAGTACGGTAATGCAATTCAATTTCAGCAGCGAGTGAATCATTTATTTCAGAATCAACTATGGCCCGGCGTATCGCGCCAAGGTTCCCGGCAATGTCGAATCCTTCGGGCTTCCCGGAAAATACACGGGCGTCGTCTATCACGGCTTTTAGTGAGGGAGAATTTATATGTGTTTCATAAGCATTGGCGGCAACGCAAAAAGCATCAGGGACAGGCAAGCCAAGGCGTTTCAGGCGTGCAAGACCAGCCGCCTTCGCCCCAACAATTGATTGGTCGGAGTCCGTAACACTGTCCAGAGGCATAATTAATTTATTGTGCTTCATCTTCTCCAGTAGTCATTATAGCGATAAAGACCCACAATGGCAAAATGTTAGTCAGCCCAAAAATGTGGACCGGAGAACTTTTCATCGCTTTTTTTCGTAGCGAATGTAATAAGCTTGGTATAAAATCTGATGCCGAGCGTAGAATGAGAAAAACGTATTTTAAAGCGATATTATTCGGAGGTTAAAATGAGCAAGGTACTATACATCAAGGCGTCACCTATGAAAGAACGGTCAAACTCAATTGCGGCAGCGGATGCGTTCGTCGAAGCATACAAAAGATCGCATCCAAAAGACCAGGTAAAAACAATCGATCTCTTCTCAGCGAAACTGCCTGAATTCGATTTTATCGCGGCATCGGGCAAATACAAGATTATGCGAGGCAAACCCCATAGCCCTGAGGAAAAGCAGGCATGGGATAAGGTTGTCGCGACAATCGCGGAATTCAAGGACGCCGACAAATACGTGCTGGCGGTCCCGATGTGGAATTTTTCGATACCCTACCGGCTCAAGCAGTATATTGATGTGATTGTCCAGCCGGGCCAGACCTTTGCGGTCGATTCGGCGGGCAACTACAAGGGATTGGTTACAGGTAAGCCCGTCTTCGTAGCTTATGCCAGCGGCGGCGATTATCCGGTGGGAACTCCAGCAGAGGCATTTGACCTTCAGAAAAAATATATACAGCTTATACTGGGCTATATCGGACTGACCGACATTCGCTCTGTGGTCGTTGCGCCGACACTTGCCGGCGGGCCTGAAACAGCGGAACAAAAGCGAAACGCCGCGATTGAAAAAGCAAAACAAATGGCCGGCGAGTTCTGATTTCTTTTTGCTACCGGTTTTGCAGATTAAGTGGTAACCAAGAGGTATGCCCGTATCAGTTCCGCAACGCTCCACGCCTGGGCAAAACACCCTTTAGGCCTTTGCGGTTCGTTGCCGTCAAATATCTCGCAGATGCTGCCTATGCAGCCGTCACTGGTCAGATTGGTCAGCAATGGCTTGATGAACTTCGCCGCGGCTTTTTTGGTATCGATACCGGAGCCATTCACCTTCAGATATGCCTCTACAAACGGCCCTATAAGATAAGGCCACACCGTTCCCTGGTGATACGCGCTGTCTCGCTGCGACTGAGGCCCCGTGTATTGCCCCTGATACCTTTTGTCGTCCGGCGACAAAGTTCGCAGGCCGAACGGCGTCAAAAGTTTTCCCTCGACGATACGCACCACCCCCTTTTGCTGTAACAGGGGCAGCGGCGAAAACGGCAGCGATACCGCGAATATCTGGTTGGGCCTAAGCGTCGCGTCAGCCGTCCCATCAGGAAAGATACAGTCATTCAGCCAGCCCCACGACTGGTTCCAGAACATTTTGCAGAAATTTTCCCTGACTGTTTCCGCCCTTGACCGCATCGTATCAAGCAATCTATTGTCATTGGTTTCGGTCAAATACTGTGAAAGCAGCATAATCGCGTTATACCACAGCGCGTTGACTTCCACGGGTTTCCCGTACCTCGGCGTAAACACAACCCCGTTATATTTTGCGTCCATCCACGTAAGCTGCGTGCTCGCGTCGCCTGCCGTTATCAGGCCGTCGCTGTCGGCATGAATTCCGAATTGCGTCCCGTGCTGATAAGAATTGATAATAGAAATGACAACAGGCAAAAGCTCCTCACGGAAAGTTCGGCGGTCGCCCGAAGCATTAAAATACGCGAAGGCCGCGTTTATAAACCACAGTGACGCATCCACGCTGTTAAAGTGAGCCGCACTGGAATAGTCATCGAATCGGCTTGGTATCATCCCGTTTGAAGCTGCCCTGGCAAACGTGACAAGAACGGATTTCGCTTCTTCAAATCTGCGCGTCGCCAGCAGCAAACCTGGCAATGATATGAACGCATCCCTGCCCCAGTCCGCAAACCACGGGAAACCCGCCAATATCGTTGACATCGCCGTCCCGCCAAGGTTGCGTCTTACAACAAACTGGTCTGCCGCAAGATAAAGCGTCTGAAGCATTTTATCGTTCTTTGCGGGCAGGATTACATCATTGTAATGCCCGGAAAGCTGTCGTATGACCTGTTCGATATCAGGCAAAACAAATTTTCCCGGCTGGTAGTCCCCGCTGAGATTCGCCCATAAAACCAGTTTCGTCGGTGCATCAATACGATACTTGAAAAACCCGGGCGTAAACAAATCCTCGGTAAAATCCTGTCCCCTTTCCCTGTCCGCCCTGTACAGGAATTTATACCACCACTGCGGATCCTCTCCAAAAACCGCTTCCCAGCAGTTTATCAGCAATCGACATGAACCGGGCACGTCGTTACTAATCAGCAGTCCCTCCGCCGTCGATTGGGTCTTAATATGCGCATCCGCTTTCTGCAACGAATGAAAATCACGCAGCCCGACAATCGGCCTAATCGTAAAATCTATCGGCTTCGGAACTTCATCGAACGAATAAACTACCCCTACCGTGTCCTCGTTTCGCAGCAGGTACACCGATTTTGTCAGTTTCAGGTCGCCGAGCCGGTAATGAAAATGAGCCCCGATATCCCTGCTGAACCGCTTAAGCCGGATATACCCGTCCGGTGAAATTTTGTCTGGGAATTCTATTGTGCCTAAATGAAACTCCGCGGGCCCCCAGTATATCGTCTCAAAACAGTTGGATAACGCCATTATCCTGTTCGCCGGCGGCGTAAGTGTGCCCGTCAGCAGACCATGATACCGCCTCGTATTGCACCCGATAATTGTCGAAGAAGAAAACCCCCCGCGACAGTTGGATAGAAACCACTCTTTTTCCAGCAGATTCTCAAGCGGTATCTTCGTAGTATCAACCGAGATACTGCTATATCTTTTTGTTTGTTGCATCATAAGCATAGCATTTTCCTGTACGATTACATCGTCCTTTGGACCGATTATAATTTAATCTCATTTCTGACCTGATGAATGCGCAATCCGCAGCAATATCCCCTATTGGTGTTCGAAAAAATGAGGCATAAAAATGTGGTCTGTGATTATTCCAAGGGTTGTCTGGCGGTGATGGCATCGGAGAGCATACGGGAGTTGGCATATTCGAGGGTTGTGCCGGTGGCGAGGCCGCGGGCGAGACGGGTGATTTTGACGCCAGTGCCCTTGAGAAGCGAGCTGATATAAAGCGATGTGCCGTCGCCGACCATATTGGGATTGGTAGCCATAATAATTTCTTCTATCCCCCCTGCTTTGACACGCTCGACGAGTTTATCAATGGTGAGGTCAGCCGGCTCGATGCCGTCTAAGGGTGCGATATGGCCCCCCAGGACGTGGTAAACCCATTTGCACTGGCCTGTTTTTTCAAGGACGATGACGTCTTTGGGCTGCTCGACGACGCAGATTCGGCTTTTATCGCGGCGGGTGTCGGAACAGATGGGGCAGGTATCCGTCTCGGCAAAGTTATAGCAGGTTTTGCACTGCTTGATTTTGATTTTGACGTCGCTTATGGCCTGAGCAAGAGCCAAAGCATCGGCGGGTTTGGATTTTAGGATATAAAAGGCCAGCCGTTCGGCGGTCTTCGAGCCGATACCCGGCAGCCGGGCCAACTCCTCAATCAGTTTATTAACGGTTTCAGTATAGCCAGTCGTCATATCATTAAAGCAAATATCAAAAAGTAAAAAGTAAAAATATCACTGTTATCATAGCCGGTGTTTTGTAAAAAAGCAAACTGCCTGCACCTGCACGCCGCAACAATGATGAGGGTTCAAAAGAATGTTGCTGCTAATTTGTAAGTTACGGCTGCAATCAGCGCGGAGGCGGGAATGGTTAATACCCATGCCCAGAGTATCCGACCGACGACACCCCAGTGGACGGCGCTGAGCCGCCGCAGCGACCCCACTCCCATAATCGCCCCAGTGATGGTATGCGTGGTGCTGACCGGAATACCGAAGGCGGTTGAAATCAGCAATGCCGAGGCGGCGCTGGATTCGGCGCAAAAGCCATCCACCGGTCTTAGTTTTGCCACTTTCTGTCCCATTGTTTTGACAATCCGCCAGCCGCCGAGCATCGTCCCCAGAGCAATAGCGGCATAGCAAGCGAGCACTACAGGCAAGGGGATATAAAATTTAGCACCCAGCAGGCCGGCGCTGAAAAGCAAACTGGCGATAATACCCATAGTTTTTTGCGCATCGTTTCCGCCGTGCCCGATGCTGTAGGCCGCAGCCGATAAAAGCTGGCCTTTTCGGAAAATATGGTCAACCTTCTGAGGTGAGGATTTCCGGCAGGCCCAGTAAACGATGTTGCCGAGAAACCATCCTAATAAAAGCCCCGCTATCGGCGATATGAATATGAATGCAACCGTTTTGATAATTCCCGACCAGACCAGAGCTTGTTGTCCCGTCTTGACCAGCGCTGCCCCTATCAGCCCGCCGATAAGGGCATGAGAAGAGCTGGTAGGCAGTCCTAAATACCACGTAATCACGTTCCAACTGCAGGCACCGGCAAGCGTCCCGAAAATAATCCTCTGGTCCACAATGGCGATGTCGATGATACCCTTGCCCATAGTATTGGCAACATGGAGGCCAAGAAACAGAAAGGCGATAAAGTTAAAAAACGCCGCCCAAAGCACAGCGTATTTCGGCTTCAGAACGCGAGTTGAGACAATCGTGGCAATAGAATTGGCCGAGTCGTGAAAGCCGTTTAGAAAATCAAAGACAAGCGCCAGAAGGATTAGAAATAAAATGCTCAACGTCATAGTCAGGCCTGTTTGACCATAATAGAATCGACGACATGGGCTACATCTTCGCAGACGTCCAGCACGGTTTCAGCGTCCACATAAATATCTTTCCATTTTATCACCGCAATCGGGTCCTTGACGGTCGCAAAAAGCTCCATCAGCACCTTGTCACGCATTGAGTCACCGACATTTTCCAGACGGTTGACCTCCACGCAGGCGTCGTAAACCACCTTGACGTTTTTGATGTCCCGCAATCCCCCGACGGCCCGCGCCACGGCCTGCACCGACTCCTCAATCACCTTGGCGAATTCCACTAAGTTTTTGTCCACGCCGGTGATATTATAAATTCTCATCCGGTTCACAATGGTATTTATCATATCGACGATGTCATCAATTTCCATCGTAAGAGCATGGATGTCTTCCCTGTCAATCGGCGTGATGAACGTCTTGTTTAACTGTTCGATAATCGTGTGCGCCACGTCGTCCGCCTGGTGCTCAATCGCCGACATTTTGCTCAGTGCATCCTCATTCACACAGCCCTGGGACACCACTTCCCTGAAGAAACGAGCCGCATCCACAGCGTAACTTATCTGCTTTTCAAACAACTTAAAAAAGTTGAAATCTCTTGGGAAAAACTTAGAAAACATTCACATCTCCTTTAGCGATAAAATTGTTCCTTGATCAATGACAACCAGCTTTCCTGTTCTACAATATATCACAATCTTGCTGGAATTATAACCAGGCTAATATTTTTACACAACATTTTTAAAGCATTTTGTTCCTGCCATTTTAGTGGCCATCTCCGCTGACGTCAGACATCTCGACTTATTGACAATCGCCGGTTATTCCGGTAAGAAATGTGGTGTGACCGACCAGATTTTTACGAACCCGAAAGAGAAACTTACGGGAAATTATATTAGCGGCCATTTTGGCTGATACGTTAGGGAGACAAAAAATGCGCGAAAGTTTTGAAGAACATATCAAAGGGCTCAATGCTGAAGTTGTCGCGATGGGCGAAATGGTGGCACTGGCTACCAGCCGAAGCGTTGAGGCGCTCGGCAGTCGTGATATCGAAAAAGCCAAACAAATCATCAATGACGACCTGCTCGTTAACAAGAAGCGATGGCAGATTGAGGAGAAGTCTATCAACCTGATTGCGCTTCAGCAGCCGGTGGCGACCGACCTGCGGGATATCATAGCGGTGCTGAATATTGTTACCGAGCTTGAGCGGATGGGCGATTACGCGGAAGGAATCGCTAAAATCGTCATCATGCTGGGTAGTGATCCGCTTGTCAGGCCGCTGATTTTTATACCGAAGATGGCGGAAAAGGCGAATAGTATGCTCAAAAGAAGTATGCAGGCCCTTGTCAACAGGGACGCCAAAATGGCAAACGCGATTTGCAACGAGGATGACGAGGTTGACAAGCTTTACGACGAGGCATACCACGATTTACTGATGCGGATGATTAAGGATCCGAGCATAATATCGAAGGTAACGCCTCTTATCTGGGCGACGCATAATCTTGAGCGAATTGCCGACCGCGTTACGAATATCTGCGAAAGGATTATTTTCCTCGCAACCGGCTCTATGCCGCAGGTAAACGTGTCGAAATACTGAGAATCAGGCACAAAATTATTGGGCGTCTTCGATATTGGTAATAGTAGCATCGAGGCCCATAATGACGGTTTTTACGGCGGGGTCGTTGATTATCTCATTTTGACGCTGGCTTTTTGTCTTATCCTGCGCCAATTGGCTGTCTGCCTTTTTTCCTACAAACCGAAGCTCTATGGAAACCGGCATACCAAACTTTTCGGTCAAGGCAGCATTTATCTGCTCTATCCTGCCTTTGTTCTCACACATCTGTTTAGAAGATGCGTCGAATTCGAGAGCCAATACCCCACCTTGGAAACTTATCGGCTGAGCAGAAGTTAGTAACCCGGCAGTTCCACCTCCAATGCGTTTGGTCATCGTTAATATAATACCCTGCCAGTTATTCTTAATCGATTCAATGTCGCCGGACTGGACAACGGGCCGGTCATTTTGCGGCGGAATCTCCTGTTTTGCGGCAGCAAGGGGAGCAACATCCTGCTTAGTAGTTACTTTTTTTTTATCCTGCGGGGGATTTGACTGTCCAAGCAATGAGTCAACATTAAGGAAATGCTCGCTCATCGCAAGGCGGAGTATGGTCGCTTCCAGAAGCGGCTTTGCGGATTCAGTGTTTTTCAGCGACCAGCGAAGTTTTTCGAGGGTAGTAATGTTATAGACAAGCCCGGCTATGTCGAATTTTTCCGCGAGCTGCTCCGCCTGTTTTTTCTGCTGTTCGGTGAGAATCACAAGTTCACTTTTGGCTCCGGCGGCTTTTATAACCATCAGGTCCCGCATATATTCGACGAGGGCATCGGCAATCTGGACTTCGGTAAGGCCTGCGTTGGTCAACTCCCCTGCCGCGACAAGGGCTGCCGAGGCATCCGAATCGCCTATGGCGGCAACGAGGCCGCAAACCTTTTCGCTGTTCGGGCAGCCGAGATATTCCTCAAGCAGATTCGCCGAAAGCGGCGCAATACCCGTGCTTATTAGCCGGTCAAGCAAACTCAGGGCATCGCGCATCGAGCCGTTGGCGAGTTTGGCAAGGGCGAGAATAAGGTCTTCTTCGTATTTTATTTTTTCCTGGTCGAGCACGGCCTTGAGCTGCTTACTGATATGCGCAGGTGATATGTTTCTGAAATCAAACCGCTGGCAGCGGGATTGAATCGTAGGCAGCACCTTGTTGGGTTCGGTAGTTGCGAAAATGAACTTGACGTGACTGGGCGGCTCTTCGAGGAGCTTCAAAAGCGCATTAAACGCCTCGGTGGTGAGCATATGCACTTCGTCGATGATGTAGATTTTGAAACGTGCACGAGCAGGCCTGTAAACAGCGTTATTAATTAGGTCGCGGATGTCGTCTATACGCCGATTTGAGGCGCCGTCGATTTCGATAACGTCGATATCCTCGCCGAGGTTTACGGCGAGACAGCTATCGCATTTGCAGCAGGGTTCAGCCGTTGGCCCGTCGGCTTTGAGGCAGTTCAGTGATTTCGCCAGGATTCGGGCCATAGTGGTCTTGCCAACGCCTCTGGTTCCCGTGAAAAGATAAGCGTGGGCAACCCTGTTGGTTTTTATGGCGTTTTTGAGGGTCTGCGCAATCGGCTCCTGGCCGACAACGTCGTCGAAGGTTTGCGAACGGTATTTGCGAGCCAGTACAGTGTATGCCATAAAAATAAAAGATCGGCCGGGTTTGCCACGGCACGGCCAAACACCGCGTATGGCTGCTCGGTTCCCCGCCTGACCAGATTAACGGGTCGGTCTGCATGGGACCCGGCCGGTAAAAACGATTTCCTAATTTCCAATTTGCTATTCAGGCAATTGCAGTATAACAAGTCAGCTGAAAATTTCCATAATTTTCGCTTGAACAATTTGCCCCGAAAAGCTAATAGGATATTATGAATCGAATCAATAAAACCGGATATGGGAGACAGGTATGAAAGTAAGCATTGAAGATACCTGCACGGCCTGCGGGCTGTGTTGCGACACCTGCCCGGAGGTCTTCGAAATAGGCCCCGATAAGGCAGAGGTAAAAGTCGAGGACGTTCTTCCGGCGGAACACGAGGACGCGGTGCAGCAGGCAGCGGACGAATGCCCCGTAGAGGCGATAGTCGTCGAATAAATCAGGATGACAGCTCCCGGCTTTTGTTACGGGCGGCGGTCAGCGCATCAGCGAGCAATTGAGGGAAATTCTTTGCCGCGAAGACCTTCAGGGCCGCCTCGGTCGTACCGCCCGGACTTGTTACCTTGCGGCGAAGCTCACTGGGACTTTCGCTGAATTTATCACGCTCGGAGGCAAGCAGAGCGGCTCCTTTGGCGGTTTGCAGCACGAGTATCTTCGCTATTTCCGGAGGCAGCCCCATCTCACCTGCAATCCTTATCATTTCCTCCATCATCAGGAAGAAATACGCAGGCCCTGACCCGCTGACGGCTGTAACAGCGTCTATCAGGTCCTCGTTATCGACGATTACCGCCTTGCCGATGGCCGAGAATATCCGCATTGCCTTATCCATCATCGGACGCGCCTTGTTGTTGGCAAACAGTGCGCTTGCCCCTTCGCCTATCAACGCCGGGGTATTGGGCATAACGCGGATTATTGGCTTATCGTTGAGTGCCGCGGCAATTTCGTCGATTTTTACGCCCGCCGCGATTGAGATAACAAGTGTGCTGTGCCTGACGGTTGATTCAATCGCCAGCAGCACATTAGACATATTCTGCGGTTTGATGCTAAGTATCAGGATATCAACCTGCCCGGCCAGCGCGGTGCTGTTGGGCACCGCTTGGACGTGGTATTGCCTCGTCAGATACTCCAGCCGCTCGGACCGGATATCGTTAATGAAAATATACTTCGGCTTGCATATATTGGCGTTGATTACGCCCTTTATCAGGGCTTCCGCCATATTGCCCGCGCCGATAAAACCAATTGTGTCCATAATTCCTCCTTGCTGTAACCAAGGCTCGAATTATAATCTATCATACAATCTCGAACACATAATAATAACACGTTTGCGGAGAAAAACAATGCAAAAGCAGGTAAGTTTCGAGAAAGCATACAAAACCAAATATCCCGAACAGATTGTCATTGTAGTGGCAAAGGACAAAAATGGCAAGGCCAATCCTGTCACCCTGGGCTGGACAATGATTGCCTCGTACGAG
Organism: uncultured Phycisphaerales bacterium; assembly: GCA_903857265.1. Lineage (GTDB taxonomy): Bacteria > Planctomycetota > Phycisphaerae > Sedimentisphaerales > Anaerobacaceae > Fen-1362. The sequence goes on along the minus strand of CAIODZ010000041.1, from coordinate 8,667 downwards.
CCGGCGATGATGGCGATAGGCGTCTATAAGGGCCATTACAGCGTTAAATGCATACGCCATTCGAAATGCTTTACGCTGGTTTACCCATCGGTCGATATGGCCAAAGCAGCCCTGTTTTTCGGCGAACATTCGGGCAGGGACACCGACAAACTTGCCCAGTTTAACACCAAAACCACGCCTGCCAAAAAGATTGACTCTGTTTTGCTAACCGATGCCGTAGCGAATTTTGAATGCCGATTGGTTAAGCAGATTGCCACAGGCGACCATATTACCTTTTTCGGAGAGGTCGTCTGCGCACATATAAATAAAAAGCCCAAAAAACGCCTGTATTCCTTAGGCACAGGACACAAAGTCGGCGCGGCGAGATAACTAATCGACACTCTGTTTTTGATTTCCCAATTTCTACATTTGGACGTATGATGTTGCTATGCTTGTAAAGGGGCTTGTTCAGATTTATACGGGGGATGGCAAGGGCAAGACAACCGCTGCCCTTGGGCTTGCTCTACGCGCGGCTGGCCAGGGCAATAAAGTTCTCATTTATCAATTTCTCAAACCTCCCTGCTTAAGTACCGGCGAGCGCACTGCGTTATCATCGCTGCCATCGGTAAAAATCGAGTCGCTCGATATCCAGTGGGATATGGCGAAATCACCCAAAGACCCCAGGGCAATATCGGCAGCACAAACAGCTATTTACAATGCGATTGAACGACTTGCAAAATCGGCTATGAATCGTGAATTTGATGTTCTGATACTCGATGAGATTGTTTACTGCATTTCAAAAGGACTGGCGAGCATCGAAGATGTGAAAAAACTCATCGAAACTCGTGACCCGCACGTTGAGATTATCCTTACCGGCCGAGGGGCAACACCTGAACTGATTGCCCTAGCCGATTTGGTCACAGAAATGAAAAACATCAAACACCTGTTTGATAAAGGCACAGCCGCAAGACAGGGGATTGAGTTCTAGCAAGCTATAGGGGTAAATTTTATCCTGGAAACGCCGCATTTGATTTTACGCGGAATTCTGCTATAATATCCTATCGGAGTCAAGGGTGATAAATGATGGTAACTGCAATGGGCAATATGGACACAGGCGGAATCCTGCTGATAGGCAATCCGACATCAGCGGTTTTGGGAGGTATTCCAGCCGACAAGCCCGCGATTCAGGTCTGCGGCAATATACACGACGGTATTGAAACCGCCCGAAAGACCAATTTCGCCGCAATTGCCGTGGTAATGAAAGGCACAGCGACCAATTTGCGAGATGGCCTGTCCATGCTTCGTGAAAACACAAATGCGAAAATCCTTCTGCTTGCGCGGATGCATGAAGAGCCGGAGGCGATAAAACTGGTAGGCAACAACGGGGCCAGTTTGGCGGATGATTACCTGATTTGCCCGATTCAAACAGAACGGCTTTACAATATCGTATGTCGCGGCCCGCTTATGGCTGTAGCCGGAAAAGAACAGGCCGTTACCGACACAACGCTTCTGGCAAAGATAAATCGGCTGGAAAAACTTGCAACCGAGGACGATTTGACGGGCCTTAAAAACAGGAGATACCTGTGGGAATTTGCAAAACAGATAATCGCCCGGGCAAAGAAAGATAACGGGCGGGTAACCATACTCATATTCGACATAGACGATTTCAAGCATTATAACGACGTTTACGGCCACGCGGCGGGCGATGAGGTGCTAAAGCAGGCATCTCTTTTAATGAGGCGATGCTGCCGAAAGCACGACATGGTAGCGAGACTGGGCGGCGATGAGTTCGCTGTGGTGTTCTGGGACGACCCGCAATGTCCGCAGCCAACAGACGGCGGCGAGAGACGTTTATTTGCCGCGGACCATCCGGGAGAAGTGATATTCATCGCCAAACGATTCCGCAGAGAAATTGAAAAGACCAACCTTCGGTTTTTAGGTCCGGACGGCAGAGGTGTGCTGACAATAAGCGGTGGATTGGCAAGCTTGAACAGAGACGGCTCGACAACCGAGGAGCTTTTCGAAAAAGCAGACCAGGCGCTTCTCGAAGCGAAACGCAGCGGCAAAAACAGGATTTACCTCGTGGGCCAGCCCGAAAACGACATCGATAAAATCAAGTAACTGCCCTACGTTCCCAGAACAATCGTCTCAGTTTTACTGATGAGTTTATACCGGATGCTGCGCCAGCGAATTGTCCTGCCAAAAACCGAAGACAATATCAAAACAAGCATAAGCAGCGACCAGAGCCAAAACAGCGTAATATCGGCTATTGCCGCGACTTTCAATCTGGGCCAGTCCTCCGCGAGCAGTTTGCTTGCCATACTTTGCCTGAGTATCGCCCTTGTAAACTGCGTGATAAAAAACAGGACCGGCACCGCGGTAAAAAGCCAAACATAATGATTCTGTGTGATTCCGGCGTAAATCGCCAAGGCAGCCCCGCCCCAAAGCCCAAAAACGGAATATACCGCGCTGAACAAACCAAATGACCACATCTGCGGCGCGTAAACCTTCGTGATAACGAATTGCCTGCGACCAAATTCGAATAATTTTGCCCAGGTGGTTGATTCCGAGGTGGCCACAAGACAGCCGGGGACGAATTCGACTTTTTTATGAGCGTCTTTCACGGCGCAACTCAGCGAATAATCATCGCTTACAGCCTTTTGCCAGAGTTTTTCAATGCCCAATTCCCTGAAGGTCTGCACATGAATCGCCATTGACCCGCCCCAGGCGTGATTGAAAGGCGTGTTGCCCATAAGCTGGGCAATCTTGGCGTTTACGGCTGATAAGGCAAGCGTAGCAAGGTTGCCTGTCCTGGGAACGAACCACCGATAGCCGGTTGCCGCCCCTTTCGATTCAGGATGCCGAAGAGGATAAACCAGATGATGCAGCCAGGTCGGCTTGACGCAAATATCCGAATCCGCAAAGGCCAGCGTTTCAATATCTTTAGGAATCCGGCGATAAGCATACAGAAGATTATGGATTTTCTGGCTGCACTCCTGGCCAACCCCGGCAATAAGCACCTGGACGTCGTCGGCCTTTGTGCTCCATGCCAATTTGTCCTTTAATCCGCGCAATTGCTCGTATGCGGGGTCGGCCTTATCCTCTACTACAAACCACAGAAGGTAATTTTCGTAGTCCTGCCTGTAAAACGAGGCGATGTTCTGCTCAAAATTCTCATCGAGGTTTTTACAGGGTATTATCAGCGCGACACGAGGCGCATAACGCTTGTGCTTCTTATCGTATTTGGTCAGCGCGAAAAAGTAATTTTTCAACGTCAGCGTTGAAAAAAGCAACTGCGAAATTATTAGTAACCCGGCAATATAAACATAGCAGCCCATATCGGCAAATTATCATTTATCAACCATCATTTAGCAATCTCCGTGTCTCATTTTTTTCGATTATCGATGATTGTCATTTATCCCTTGACTGGAATCGTAAATTGTAAATAATACCCTGATAAATATCGTATGGGTCGGTGCCCGAGCGGCTAAAGGGAGCGGACTGTAAATCCGCTGGCGAAAGTCTACGGAGGTTCGAATCCTCCCCGGCCCACTAAGGCTTCGCATTGCTTTGCCGTAACAAAACCACGAAACCGCTCAGTCCTGATAACATCCTGTGCATCATCATTTTTAATCGTATCGCACCGCCTTTTCAACCTTTAGCGGGATTAGCGGTTGTGTTTAAGGTCATAGTATAATGATTCGGTTTAACAAAGTTTTTACATTAAGCTAATCATTTGCTAACATAGACAGCGGATACTATTCAGAAAATATAGGGAAAGGGATACAAGTGGTTAGAGGAAGCATACTTGCTGTAGATGACGAAGAAGATGTGCTGGAACTGGTGCGGTATAACTTTAACAAAGAAGGATTCAAAGTTGAAACGGCCATTACCGGCGAAGAGGCACTGAAAAAGGCGAAAGCCAACCCGCCCAGCGCTATACTGCTTGACCGTATGCTGCCTGGGATAGACGGTATCGAGGTTTGCAGGCAGCTTAAGGCCGATTCTAAAACCAGCTCGATACCCATAATAATGCTTACCGCCAAAGGTGAGGAGTCCGATGTTGTCTCCGGCCTGGAGGTCGGCGCGGATGACTATGTTACAAAGCCGTTTAGCCCAAAGGTCCTTATCGCAAGGGTTAGGCGGATTCTATACAGAGCAACAGCGGCAAAGCAGGAAAATACGCCTGTCAAGATTCACGATTTGACCATAGACCCCGCCCGATACGAGGTGAAACTCAAAAACAAGCTGGTTGAATTGACCTTTACGGAGTTTATGATTCTTTACACGCTGGCGAGGAAACCGGGATTGGTGCTGAGCAGATACAATATAGTTGACGCGATTCGCGGGAATAATTATGTTGTTACCGACCGGGCCGTGGATGTCCAGATTGTTTCTTTAAGGCGCAAGCTCGGCCAGTTCGGAAAATACATTGAGACCGTAAGAGGCGTGGGCTATCGTTTCAAGGACTAATGGATGGCAAAGAAGCGGCTGCTTTGGCAGCTTTATCTTCCCTACCTGATAATTACTATTCTGGCGCTCGTTCTTTCAAGCTGGTACGCGTCTTATTCATTCCGCTGGTTTTATTACGATGAGATTGCACAAAATCTCGAATCAAGGAGCTGGCTTGCAGGCCGGCAGATTTTGCCCGCTGTGAACCAGAAAAATTTCGACGAGGTTGACCAGTTATGCAAATTACTTGGTCAAACTGCCGGGATTCGGCTTACGATGATACTTCCCGACGGCCGGGTTGTCGGCGATTCGGACCAGCAGCCGGCCAAAATGGAAAATCACGCGGACCGTCCTGAATTTAGGCGGGCGATGAACGGACAGACCGGTAGGTCCGTGCGATTCAGCGACACCTTAGGCAAAAATATGATGTATATCGCTGTGCCTCTCAAAGAGCAGGAGCAAACAATCGCTGTAGTTCGCGGGTCGCTTTCGGTTATCGCCGTTGACAAGGCGCTGAATGATATTTACGCAAAAATCGCGTGGGGTGTCATCGGGGCAGCGATTTGCGCGGCTGGCGTAACTTTGGTCGTATCACGAAAAATAACCCGGCCCATCGAACAAATGAAGGACGCCGCGAAGCGGTTTGCGGCAGGTCAGTTAGACCACAGGGTCCCTGTGCCCGATTCTGAGGAATTAGCCGAGCTTGCCGGGGCGCTTAACGAAACCGCAGACCGTCTAAAGCGAACAATCGAAACCATAACAAACCAGAAGAATCAGCTTGAAGCTATTTTAAGCAGTATGGCTGAAGGCGTGATAGCCGTGGACTCGGACGGACGAGTCATGAGCATCAATAAAAAGGCGGCGCTGCTTCTTGAGATAGATGTCGTCTCGGCCACGGGGCACAGTATTGAAGAGGTCATCAGAAATGTGGATATCCAGCGATTTATGCGATATACCCTGATGTCTTCTGCACCAACTGAAGAGGATATTACCCTGTCTGCAGAACCGCCCGTTTCGCTGCGGGCGAGAGGCACATACCTTACCGACCATCAGGGCAATAAGAGCGGGGCCGTTATTGTATTGAGCGATATGACGAGGATGCAGCGGCTGGAAAATATCAGGCGCGACTTTGTGGCCAACGTCTCTCACGAGTTGAGGACGCCGATTACTTCCATCAAAGGATTTGTTGAGACGCTCTTAGACGGCGCCATTAACGAACCCGAACAGGCGCAGCGGTTTCTCAAAATCATAGCGGGTCATACGGACAGATTGATGGCGATTATAGAAGATTTGCTGAGCTTGTCCCGCCTGGAAGAGGACGGCCAGACGAGAATGATTGCGAGGGAGCATTTGAAAATCAGGCCCGTGCTGGAATCGGCTGTTGAGCTTTCCGGCCCGAAGGCAGGCGACAAGAAAATAAAAATCGAGATTGATTGCGATGATGATTTGGAGGCATTGATAAATCCGACTTTGCTTGAGCAGGCAGTTTTGAATCTTGTTGATAATGCTATTAAATATAGCCCCGCTGAAAGCACGATTCAGATAATCGCCAGAAAAGACGACAAGGACGTGACAATCGTGGTGAAAGATTCGGGCTGCGGTATAGAAAAGAGTCATCTTTCTCGCCTATTCGAGCGGTTCTATGTCGTTGACAAAGCCCGCACAAGGAAACTCGGCGGAACGGGCCTTGGCCTTGCGATAGTCAAGCACATCACCAATCTTCACGGGGGGAAGGTTTCCGTCGAAAGCACCCCCGGCCAGGGCAGCACCTTCACTATTCACCTGCCTATTAAATAGGCATTTTCTCGGCTTACTCCAATATTCCCCTAATTAACACAATTCTAACATCAATCTAACCGGCCTTTAGCGAAGCCAAAATAATATTTTACCTAAACGGGTACGTCGCCATCCGGGGTGGTCTCGGGTCAGCGTTCAAGCAATAAAAAAGTGTTTTGTGGAGGTACGAGTAATGAATAAATTAAGGATGATTTGTGGTTGTCTGCTGCTGGGCCTGGTTTTCGCCTGCAGCGCCAGGGCGGACGAAATCAGCGATATGAAAAAGCAAATAGCTGATATGCAGGCCAGATTAGACCAGATGGAAGCGCAGCAGAAGAAGGTCGTCGCCGAGGAGGTAAACAAGGCCGTAGAGCAGAAACAGGCAAAATTGCCGGACAGTATCAAGTGGGTGGAGAACATGAAAATCAGCGGCGATTTGCGATACCGCTACGAGGGGATTGATTCACGGAGCAAAGGTAAATGGTCGAGCAAGGGCGAAAGCGACAGCATAGAACGAAACCGGCTTCGCGCCAGGGTTGGAATTTATGACAAAATCAATGATGAGGTTGACGTCGGTTTCCGGCTTGGCAGCGGGTCGAACGGAGACCCTGTCTCGACTAACCAGACCGAGGGGGATGCTTTCAGCAAAAAACCGATTTGGCTGGACCAGGCATACTTTGACTGGCATCCTAAAGCTATAACGGGTTTCGACTTCATAGGCGGCAAAATGCCCAAGCCATTCTACCGCGTCGGCGACAACCAGTTAATCTGGGATGACGATTTGAACCCGGAAGGACTGGCCGTCAAATATGAGATGCCTCTTAGCGATTCGTTAAAGGCATATATCAACGGCGGCGGATTCTGGGTTGGAAATCCTGATAATCCCGATACCGCAGTTGCGGCTTCTACGTCGCTGTGGGGGATACAGGGTTATCTGAAGAATACGTTTGAGAACAAGAGTTACCTGCTGGGCGGCATGAGCTATTACACATACGGGCATATCGAGGATGAACCCAACGTTAGCTCGACGTGGGGCAAGAACAGTTTCTTCGGCAATACCTCTTCTGGTGGAACTTACAAATATGGTTATGACATCGTCGAGGGATTCGCGGAATACGGCACTAAAATCGCGGATTATCCGGTCGCAGTGTATGGCGACGTTGCTTATAACACGGATGCGCCCGGTTCAATTAACAATGCATGGCTTATCGGGACCACATTTAACAAGGCCAAAGACCCCGGCTCATGGCAGCTCGGCTATAACTATCGTGAAGTTCAGTCCGATGCCGTAGTAGGCCAATTCAACGATTCCGATTTCAACGGCGGCGGCACAAATGCCAGGGGGCACTGGTTCAACTTCACCTATCAATTAGCGAAGAATTTCCAGACCGGCCTGAGCTACTTCATCGATGAAAATATAACCACGAACGATAAATATCGCCGGCTACAGGCGGATTTGGTGTTCAAGTTTTAAAGATGATTTACTCTAACGAAAGATTAACCAATTATTAACATAATTTTAACAATGTTCGCTTAAACTAAGTGAGAAGGAGACAAAAAAATGAAGAGATTGGTGTGTAGTTTGGCTTTACTGATGCTCGCAGCCACTGGTCTGGTTCGGGCGGAGACACTGCAAATCGACGGCTCGACGACCGTAGGCCCGATTGCGGATGCTTTCGCGGAATATTTTATGAGGACCAACCCCGGCCTTGAGATTACCGTTAAAAAGACCGGCAGCGGCGACGGGGCTGCCGCACTAATTGACAGCAGGTGCGACATAGCGACTTTGAGCCGGTTTATGAAGGACAAAGAATTCAAAAGTGCCGTTGACCACAACGTATTGCCGGTCGCACACGCGATTGCTATGGACGGCGTATGCATTATCGTGCATCCGTCGAATACGGTAAGCGCACTGACTACGGCCCAGGTGCGTGATATTTACTCGGGCAAAACCAAGAACTGGAAAGAAATAGGCGGCCCTGATGCGGAAATAGTGATTGTAAGCAGAGACACGTCGTCGGGAACATACGAGACGTTCAACGAGAAGATTATGGAAAAGGAAAAGCTGGCCAGTAACGTCGAATACGTCAATTCGAATCCACAGGCACAGGCTAGAGTGAAAACTACCGCCGGGGCAATCAGCTACGTCGGTATTGGTTTCGTTGATATCGACGTCAAGGCGTTAAAAATCGACGGTATTGCGCCGACAAAGCAGACCATTTCAAACGGCACTTACCCTGTCGCAAGACCTTTGTTTATGTTCACGAATGGCTACCCAAAACTTGGGTCAACGGTCTTTAAGTTTTGCACATTCTATCTGACCGAAAAGGGCCAGGAAATTATTTTAGCGAAGGGGTTTGTTCCTGTGACGAACTACTAATTACCTGTTGTTGGAGAGTTCAGCGATTAAAGCAAAGCAGGGAACTTTAAGAGATACGTTAGTGCCGGCGGCCGATTCAC
>CAIODZ010000040.1 GCA_903857265.1 uncultured Phycisphaerales bacterium | reverse complement strand
CTGACACATCGGGCAGCTTACCGCAATACAATCCGCGCCGGAACTCTTTGCCATTCCAAGAATAGAATCTGTAAGATTGACAACTACGTCCGTCCTGGAAAGCGACAACCCGCCGCCGCAGCATTCGACCTTGTATGGCCACTCGATTGCTTCGCCGCCTATCGCTTTAACCAGTTTATCGAGCGACTTCGGATTTTCCGGGTCGTCAAAATTAACGACCTTAGGCGGGCGAACAAGCAGACATCCGTAATAACAGGCGACCTTCAGGCCTTTGAGCGGATGCTTGATTGCGCTGCTGATTTTTTCCAAGCCGACATCCTCAAGAAGCACCTCAATAAAATGCCTGATTTTAACTGAGCCGTCGTAATCCCTGCCAATCGCATCGCTGACGTCTCTGCGTATTTCCGATTCGGTTACGATTTCGTGATTCGCTACTTTCATCCTGTTATAACAGGCCGCACAATTCACGACGCAATCAAGCCCCATATCCTTAATCTTGGCCAGATTGGCGGCAGGCAACGCCGCTGCCAATACGCGGTCTGTCTGGTGGCCTGCGGTAGCTCCGCAGCAAGTCCAGCCCTTCGGCTCAATCATTTCGATTCCCAGCGCAGCCGCTACCGCCAGAGTTGACTGGTGCATATCGCGGGCCGTTGATTCAGCGGAACATCCGGGATAGTAGGCATATTTCATATTCCGGCCCCTTTATTTTGCCTGTCTCGGCGAAGCGCAGCGGAGACGGGTTTTGTTTTTTTGAATATGCGTTTCACCGTTTTCCTGTCCCCGCCAAGCGAAGGCAACAGCGAGATTTTGCCTTTCTTGAGCATCGTCGGGAACTTTTCCGTATCGTTCATCAATTTGCCGCTGCCTAATTTGTAAGCGGTTATCATCGCCATTTCATAAGTCCGGCCGAACACCTCGACCGTTTTCAAAAATGCCTTGTTAAACAAAGGCACATTACCTTCCTGTTTCGACGCCCCTCTCGATAACGCCAGCTTTCGCAGTGCGTCCATCACGCCGGCAACGTCGATACCCATCGGGCATCTGGCCGAGCATGTCTCGCAGGAAACGCACATCCAGAGGATATCGCTTTCCAGCAGCTCGTTGCCTGCGTTCAAATGCAGCCGGCGCATAATCTCCGAGGGCCGGGACTTTGTAAGTTTGCCGACGGGGCATCCGCTGGAGCATTTCCTGCACTGAAGGCAAACGCTCAGGTCAACGCCGGAAATTTTCTCGACAGCGTCTTTCAATGCTTCGCCTGCTTTAGCTTTTTTGATTGTTATCACGTTAATTATCCTATTTCACAATTGGTTCTTCTGACAATTCTGCTTCAACATCATCTGTCTCTTCCGATACAACTTTCGCGGCGATGGCAGGAACAACCTTGCGGTAAACCTCTGTTGGCTCGCACCGTTCGTTGTTCACGGTCAAAAGCTGCTCTATTGTTATTCCGAAAAGCTGTTCGTTTTCTTTCAGGTAAGGCAGTATCAGCTCCCAGTCCTCGTCGGTTACTTTGGCGAAGAAGCCGCCGTTTAACTGCTGGTCAACCAGCGTCTTGTTCGGGTCACGGACAAAAATCGCCCCGCCCGAAGCCAGCGAAAATATGTTGCTGCCCGGATACGGCTGCTGGAGCGCTACTAATTTACCTTCATCGTCGAATTTGACGCCGTTTAAGATAACAAAGCCGCCGCCGTTATGCGGGTCGCCAGCCATAAACGACTCAGCTAAAAAGTCAAGGCACGTGCCGTTTATTACCACCTTGGGTCTGCCTACGGAGTTGATAAGCGGTCTTCCCGCGGCGTTACCAAGCACATAGACGCTTGCGCCTTTGGCACCATACATAAAGGTCTGGCCCACGTCGCCATGGATGACCAATTTCCCTCTTTTTGTGATTTGCCCCACCTGGTCCTGGGCGTTGCCGTGCACGTTAATAGTCAGACCATCGATGCCGGAAGCAAGATAATCACCGCTGCTTCCGTAAACGTCTATCGTAACGTCATCGGTATCCGGGCCTAGGCCGCAGCCAATGAATCGCTGACCGATACAATTGAAGCTGATGAAACGCCTCCAGCCCTTGATATACGCATCAACTAAAAGTGCCGCGTCGCAGTCGTCCCCCTCTGGGGCAAAATTGGCGGCGTCGATTACAAGAGTTGTTTCGTTCGCCTGGGGTTCCCTGAGGTTGCCTCGCGTCTCAAAATCAATGAGGCGATGATTCCCATCATAAGAATTCTTCACGCCTATATTGGGGATGTTCCAGAACAACAGGTTCAATTCGCCGCGGACAATGTGAAGGATATGACTTCGTTTCTTCGAGCCGGTTGAATACCTGCGGTCATTAAGCAGCGTCAGGACCTCTATCGCAAGGGTCGCCTTATGAGGGTCTTTGGCCTGGTTTACAATCTGCCTGCATGCAAAACGAAACTCGTCGAACGTCCATTCATGCACAACGTCTCGAATCATCTCGAAAATCGCCATACCGTTGCCGGACACGAACCGCTCGCCGATGAGCGTTTGTATTTCTTCTTCATCCTCAGAGGATAAAGACGGCTCCTGTGAGAAATCGCACGGCTCGGCGGCTGTCGGCATTGGTACCGCCCTGCCGAATTTGTCCGTGCACGAAATCCGCATTTTGCCGGCTGAATCCTTTTCAAGATTGAATATAAATGACCCGCCGTCGTTATAACTGCCTCCGCGGGCATTCCAGTATTTGTCCGCCACCGGGCATATCCTTTTGTCGTCTTTGGACAAGCTATGCAGCGTGGCGTCGATGGCCTGTTTTTCCGAGCATATCAGGCCTACCTGGACTTCGCCGTCGCAGAACGCGAACACCTGAGGCCGAAGCATCGCGGTGTCGGTTATACCCATAAGCTGAAATTTTCTCTCGCGGGCGATGTTGCGGGCGATAATAAAAAACCACGGGCCATCAGGCGAGCCGTGAATATGGGTTGCCTGTATGTCGCGGTAAATCTTCTGTTTCTCCTCGTCAAGCCGGTCGAAATCCAGCTCGGTAGTCGGGGCAAGCGCCTCAATAATGTATTCGAGCGGGTAGTGATACGTCCTGCTAAGCAAATCGAATAAAAGCGCGGACACCTCCGTATCGGTCAGGAACTGCGGATAGATATTCCGCTGCTTGAGATATTCGGTTACGGAATGATAATTGGCAAAGTCGCCGTTATGCACCAGCGCCATATCTATAGCCGCGAAAGGATGCGCCCCGCCCGGATGCCATACGCGGCCCTTGGTCGGGAAACGCTGATGGGCAATCCACTCGTAGGCACAAAGGTCCTCGATTTTATAATACTTCACAATCGCCTCAGCAAAACCCACGACCTTGAGAATCATAATATTATGGCCATGTGAAAGCACAAAGGCCCTCTTTTCGCCCAAGGAAGCATAGTATTTCTGATTCAAGCTGAAGCTGTTCTGATTGATAAATTCGTCTTCCGCCTCGCTGCGGTCGAGAGCTTGCAGGTTATTTTTAGCAATGAAGGCGTCAAGCACCTTCGGCTTTACACGAACAAAATATCTGCACACGTCAGGCGGCTTAACTTCAAGTCCGGGAACCGTTTTCCAGTCATCGACCTTATCAAGCATTGTCGATTTTGCGACATCGAAATTGGGCGTGATAAACTGTTTTTCTATTTCCGGCTGGGCCTTATCATCGAGAAACGCGACGTGAAGCATATAATGGTTGTCTAAAACCTCCCGGCTGACGCCGAGCTGTTCCGGCACAAATCCGACCGCTGCGATGCCGCCGCCTTTGCCGTTTCCACGATTGTGCATCTGTCTGGATGGCTCATAAATATGCTTGCCCGGCACCGGCTCACTGCAGCAAAAACCAACGACGCCGCAGCCGCCCTCTTCCGCCTCTTTTCTGATGTCAGAAGAATGATTCAGCTTTTCAGCTAATTGTTTTCTCGAATATGCAAGTTGTTTTATGATTTTCTCGTTCATTTCTTGGCTCCCACGTCGTTGGTGTAGTCAAGATGCATCAGCAGGTCGGTGCGTCCGCGTAATTCAGTCACGCTTTTCATACCAAAACGCTGAAGTATTCCGACAAGCACTTTTCGCCAGGCGTTGTAAAGGTTGATAATCCGCTGCGTGCCCCACTCGATATTCATTTTCGCCGCCAGCTCAGGGTCGGTTGTGGCGATACCGCGCGGGCAGCCCCTTCCGCTTTCGCATCGGCTGCACCGGACACATCCAAGAGCAACTAATTCAACTGTCCCTATCACAACCCCATCTGCGCCAAGAGCAATGGCTTTGGCGACGTCGTGCGCCGAGCGTATTCCGCCGCTGGCGATAAGAGTTACTTTGTCGCGAACGCCCTCGTCGGCCAGGAACTTATGCACCCTTCCGATAGCGTATTCAATCGGCATCGCGATATTCTTTTTCGCGATATCAGGCGCGGCACCTGTTCCGCCGTAGCCGCCGTCGATATGGACAATATGCGTCCCCGCCGAGTAGCTTCCGACGGCAACCATATCGACATCCGTCGGCGTCGATACTTTCGTTGATATCAAGGCCCGCCTGTTAATGTGCTTTATCCAGTCAAGGTGCTTTTGATGGTCTTCGATTGAATAAACGCTGTGGAACGGGAACGGCGAAAACAGCGATATACCGACAACCGCCTCGCGCATCTTTGCCACAGCCGGTGTGTTTTTGTCGCCCAACAGGTGGCCGCCCAGACCGGGTTTTGCGCCCTGGGCATATTTGAATTCCACTATTGGCACACGCTGAATCGTTTCCTCACGCACGCCGAAAAGACCCGTCGCGACCTGTGTAATCACATGGTCATCATAAGGCCTCATCCGTTCCATATATCCGCCTTCGCCCGTGCAGGTGAAGGTGTTCCATGCCTTGGCGGCCCTGGCTTTTGATAACTGGGTCACGTTGCTGACCGACCCGAATGACATACCGCCGCCGTACCAGGGGACATCAATCTTTATTTCGGGCCGACCATCGCCGCGTTTATTTAGCGATATGCTTGTATCTATCTTGTCGGCGTCGATTTTTACCGGGGGCTTATCGGGAAATTTGAACCTCAGCCGGTCGAATCCGCCGCCTGAATTGCCGCAATTGTATTCGTAACCGTATTCCGCGGGCGGGACGTCGCCGGTTTCAGCCATTTTCCACGTCGCTAAAATCAAATCTCCGGGCCAGCGATAATCGCCCAGCGCCTTAAACAACGGGTTCTCCTTGAGTTGTAATGCCCCATTCGGACACTTCGCCACACAGAAATTGCCGGTCTTTTCGCAGGATGGGCCAATACACAAATGATTCTTCGGCTCAGCGAAATACTTGTAGCCGGGTTTTAACACGTGAACTCCGTACTGGCACACCTCGGCACATTTGCCGCATCGTTTGCAATTCAGATTACGATGGACAATGAACTTCGCAATCTCGTTGCGATAGCGAGACGGCGCCGTCTTAACGGCACGCGTCACCTCTTCCTGCGGCACAATCGTCTTGAGCGTATTCTCAGGAAGGATATCTTTAATTGTTTTTTCTGGAACCGAAAAGCTTGCCAAAGGTTTCCTCCTCAAGATTCTCGAAGAACATCGCTCGGCCGACGTCGCCCCTAAGACGACGAACTTCACGCATTCCCATCGCACCCATAACCTCAATTAACTGGTCGTGCCAGGCGGCGATAAGATTGGTCATTCGGCCGACGCCGTAATTAATATCTATTTTTTCCAGCTTCGCCGGACATACCATACCGGGCTTACAACTGTTACAAAGATGACATTCCAACGATATAAGAAGCGGCAGATTAATTGTTATCAAATCCGCGCCGCATATAATCTCTTTTGCCATATGCTCAGGCAGCGCTATCCCGCCCCCGGCCATAAGCGTAATCTCATCCCTGCACCCTTTTTCTATCAGGGCCGTGTGAATCTGTCGTGTCATATCCTTGATAAATCGCGGCTTGCTTGCGCCAATCTCGTTTCCGTTTGCGTCCGCCACGATATGTATTACTTCAACTTCTTTGGATTCAGCGAGCTTTATCGCACGCTCGACTCCAGCCGACGTCAGCTCAACTCTTATGGCTATGACTATCCCCGGTTGTATCTTTTTTATTTCCTTGATGCGCTCTATCACTTTTGCGCCGTCGGGTATTTCCACCAACCTGGTTTTCTTAAGGGCGTCTTTCGGAATATCCTCGCCATCAGCAATATAAAACGCAATGTTCCTTAACTGTTTGTCACTGCCCTGCCACTGACGCGAATCAATAATCGCTATTATGTCGGTGTTTACTGCTGTCTGAGCGATAATCGGATTAAGCTGCGGCAAAGTATGCGCAGGCGAAGTCATATCTATTATCATCGGCATCGGAAGCGAAACTAACGGCGACGCGTTCGCGCCGGTCTTGTTACAATTAAAAGCAAGATAAGGCAGTTTCCTTCCGATATCGACCGAAGAGCTGATGTATTCACGTCCGTGGATTCCGTCGCGTGTGGGGCGAACGATTTCGGACATGTCCGTCCACATCGAGTCAAAACCCTTGCCCGAAAACGGCCCGCGATAGCCCGCGCCGGAAACCGGAATCTTCGCCGTCTCCGCCTGGAGCCAGGTCGTCTTGATAATATCCGGAGTCCAGTAGCTGTTTCCCATTTTCTGATATTCAGGATTGATGGACATACACAAAAGACCCTTTGTGCAGTCCTGAACGCACGAAAAACATCCCATACAATCGAAGAACAGGGCGTTCACGTCGCTTAAATTGCGAATGTAATCCGCCTCCTGCCTGTAGCGGTCGTAAACGCAGGCCTTCTTGACGCAGTTATGACATCGTGCGCAATCTTCTCGCCAATCGACCATTCCGTATTTGCCGATTCGCGGGCTTACGGGCGGCACTGGTTGTGTTTTAATGTGATATTTTTCAGGCATATTCGATTCCCGTTACGACAAGGCCGCCGCGACAACTTCCGGCGACACTTTTCCTTTGCAGCCGCAATGTATATGGATACCTCTGAGGCCTTTCATTTTTTTAAGCTTCCCGATTGTCTCAACACAGATAGCCAGACCCTCTTTCTTCTGTGCCGCTTCGCTGCCGGCTTTTTTGAGCCGCTCAATCACACTGTCCGGAATTGAATAATCCGTGTATGTATTCCGCAATCTCTCCGCTTCAGCGGCACAATCCAAAGGTAAAACGCCCGCCAAAATCGCCGCCTTGGCGGTAATTCCATCGCTTATCGCTGCGTTTAGCCACTGGCCGAACGTCTCTATATCGAATACGGCGCTGGTCTGAATAAATTTTGCGCCGGCTTCGACTTTCTTTTGCATCCGAAGCATATTTAATTCCACCGGCTTCTGGAACGGATTTGCAACTGCCCCGATTAGCATTGAAAATTGCCCCTCAATCTTTGACCCGTCGGCAAGAACGCCCTTCTCGGACATATTCGTCGCCATTTCTATAAACTGGGTGGAATCGATATCGTAAACGTTTGCCGATTCCGGGCACGCCGACAGCGTTTGATGATAACCGGACAGGCAAAGCACGTTCTTGATTCCCAGGTAAGCCGCCCCGAGCAAATCGGATTGTAACGCGATACGGTTCCTGTCCCGCGTAACAATCTGGCAAATCGGCTCAGCGCCTGATTTAAGCACCGCAACCGACCCCGCAATGGAAGACATTCCTATATTATGGCAGTTGTCCGCCACATTTATCGCCACAAGCCCCTTGCCCAGCGCCTTCATTGCCGCTTCGGCTGCTGAACCGTCCCCGCCTGCACCGGGCAAAATCTCCGCGGTGACTATAAAATCCCCCTTCGCTATTGTATTTGCGAGCTTACTGTCAATTTTCATACAACTTATCTTCTCCTTCTTATACGTGCGTAGCGCTCTTTTGGGGCTGAGGCAAATTTCTTACCCTGTCAATAAAACCCCTGATTTCGCCAAGGGCACCTTCGACGCCGCCTTCCTTCAACATAATTACCGCCATTCGCCCTTTACCCATTCCAATCTCTTCCAGCAGCGATTCGACGGCTTCGGCTCGCTTGTTGGCCCGTAAATTTCCTTCCAGGTGCTGACACTCATTTTGCTTACAGGTAACGATTACAGCCCCATCCGCACCGGTTTCAAACGCTTTTACCAAATACGGGATGTCAATTTTCCCCGAACACGGCAAACCTATCGTCTTGACCGTAACACCGTCTAATTTGCCTATTCCGGCGGCCATTTGCTCCGGCTCGATACTGTTTGAACAATAAAAAACATACATCTTTAAGGTTCGATTATTCATAATGCTTTTCTTGTATATTAGCTTTTCTTATACTGCTTTTTCCCGGTTTTCGCTTTCCCGCAGCCCCCTTATAACACTACTAAGCGGCTTTTGAGCTGTTTTTCTACAATAATGCGCCGTTAGTATAACTTATATTTATAGAATTAGCAACACTTTTGTATACGTCATAGGAAGGCAGTTAGACAAGGCATTTCACTTATGGCGGTAAAATCCCGAAAAACCCCGGGCTGAAAATTTGCCCAACCCCTTGTGTAAAAAGAAAAGCGGGCGATGGGATTCGAACCCACGGCATTCGGCTTGGGAAGCCGACATTCTACCACTGAATTACGCCCGCGCTTTCAGCTGCCTGACATTATACCTTTTGCAAAGGTGTTTTCCAGTGGGAAGTTGATTGTATATTGCCGATAGCTTAGAATCCCTGCTGTTCAAGTAATCAAGGAAATAAGGGAACATCGATGGCCAGAGAAGTCAGATTGCCGAAATTCGGCGACACAATGAAAGAAGGAACGATTGTTGACTGCAAAGTCAGCGTCGGCGACCACGTTAAAAGCGGCGACGTCCTTTTTGACGTCGAAACCGACAAGGCGACCCTCGAAATTGAATCACCCGCGGATGGTTTTGTAAAACAGATTATGGTTGAGGTGGGCGATAGTTACCGCATTGAAACCCCCTTGCTGATTCTGGGCGACAAGGATGAGCGAATAAGCGATGAGTTTTTGCGAACGCTCAGGGCATCGACCCCCGCGACACCCACAATCGCAAAACCGAAGCCCGCTAAAAGAAAAAAAATAAACGATTTGCCTATGCCGATACCGGTTTTGCCCGCGGAAATCAAACTGGGCCAGACGATACCGGTCAGCCGATTGCAGAAAGTTACCGCTCAAAAAATGCTCCGCTCAAAACAGGAAATGCCCTGCTTTTATCTCAACGTCAGGGCCGATGTCACCGACCTCGTCGCATACCGCGCCAAACTCAATCAGGCAGGCAAAGAAGAGGTCTCATACAATGATTTTATTATCAAGGCAATCGCGATTGGACTGGAAAAGTTCCCCATAATGACGGGCCAAATCGATGGCGACGACATTAAGATTGCAAAATCAATCGGCGTTGGACTTGCGATTTCGACTCCTGAAGGACTGATTGCGCCAATCGTCAAAGACCCCGATAAAAAAACAATTCCTGAAATCGCCTGCTACAGCAGCCAGCTTGTCGAAAGGACAAAAAATAACCAGCTTACCCTCGATGACCTCGAAGGCGGCTGCATAACGGTCAGCAATCTCGGCGCATTCGGCGTCGATTCGTTCATCCCCATTGTCGTCCCAGGCCAGTGCTCAATACTCGGAATAGGCAAAATTGCCGATGTCTGCGTGCCCGCGGGAGACACCCCCGATACACTCGGCGTTCGTAAGATGATGAATATGACATTGTCGGTTGACCACAAAGTAGCAAACGGCGGCTACGCCGCACAATTCCTTGATTTCGTCAAAAAAACGCTCGAAGACCCCACCAACTTCAAGTAAACTATTATGAGTTAAACCTGCAGTAATTTTTATGAAACACCTGATATTTGATTTGGTTCATAATTTGAAGTGAAAAATGATTTTGCTTGCGAGGAAAATAAAATGAAATCAGCAAACCCGAAACAATATGTATATACTTTTGCGTTTCTGTGCATAATCTTTTACTCATCGGCAGTGACAGCTCAGCCCTCGGGCGGGCCTTACGGGCCGGTTCAGCAGACATACGATTTGCCCAAAGACGCAGGCAAAATTTACTATGTCGCCCCCGACGCAAACGCCCAGCAGTCAGGTGAATCTCTCGATAAACCCACAACCCTTGCCTCAGCCATAGAGCATGTAGTAACCGGCGACACAATCATAATGCGGGGAGGCACCTACCGAACGGGCGGCCTGAAATTGAACCAGGGAATCACTATACAGCCCTACGCCGATGAAAGGCCCGTTTTGAAAGGAACCAATGTGGCCGATAAGTGGGATCGCCTCGAAAACGGATTATGGAAAACATCATGGCCCGCTCTGTTTCCCTCGAAGCCCGCCGACTGGTGGCAGCAGGACAGAAACAAAGGAACTCCGCTGCACCGTTTCAACAATGATATGGTTTTTGTTGACGGCAAATTTTTGCAATCGGCCGGTGCCCAGGCGGATGTTAACGCCAATTTATATTTCATCGACTATAACGACAGGGCTGTTTACATAGGTACTGACCCGGCAAACAAGTTAGTTGAAATCACCGCCTTCGACAGCGCCCTTACTCGGACCAAAGGAAGCTGTCACGGCAAAACCTCCGACAAAAAAGGGCCTACGATTCGCGGAATTGTTTTCACCCAGTATGCCTATCACGCAATTGAAATTGAAGGAACGGAACCGGAGGGCTTCTCCAATGAGTCCAAATATGGCAAGGACGTGGTGGGCTCGACTTTCGAGAACTGCACCATTTCTTTCTGCTCCCGCGTCGCGGCTTACCTCCGGGGCGATAAGCTGACTATGCGAAATTGTTTAGTGAGCGATACGAGCACCGAAGGGATCTACGTCATTAGCTCGTCCGACGTTCTGCTCGAGAGAAATATCTTCAGACGCAACAATATCGAGAACATCACCGGATACTTTCCCGCAGGCGTAAAAATATTCAACCAGTGCTACCGTGCCACCTGCAGGGACAACCTTGTCACCGACTTAGCCAATTCTAACGGCATCTGGTATGACGTGGGCAACGTTGACGGGCGAATCATCGACAACTGGTTCGAGAACGTTGGCGGCATCAATACCCCGTTTTCCAGGGAAAGGTTCTGGCCAAGCGATAACGGGTTCTTTTTCGAAATCTCCAAAGGGGCGATTTGCGCCGGAAACGTCTTCGTCAATTGCGACCACGGCATATTCATACTGAATAGCTGCAACGTTCAGATTTACAACAATACATTTGTAAACAGCGTCGCCTGTATCGGGCGCACGGACAGAACTGCCGCCGGCGACACCTTCGGCTGGCACGCCAGCAGTGGCCCCGACATCAACGACCGGGAAGGACACATTTTTGTAAATAACCTGCTCACAGGCGACGAAAATTTCAACAGGCCCCTTCTGGCTTTTTCGCAGACGCCCTCCCTGTGCGAACGGCTCAGTAAGCCGCAGGTCAAACAGCTCGATTATAACGCCTATGTGCGACGCTCAAAAACGCCGGCTTCACCATTGATTTTCTGGAGTCCCGCCGGGGGCAGCAGATGCCAGGTGCCTCTCGTATCACCTGAGGATTTACATAAGATGCTCCCCGATTTTTCCGCCAATGACCGCTATTTCGCCGATTATAACGGGCCTTTATTCAAGAGCGCAGAGCCGGGCAGTTATCACAATTACCAGTTGCTGCAGGCGTTTCCTGCCTCTGCTTCGGCTGCAAAACTTCCAACGGATATAAGTAAGCTTCTCGGCTTACCACCGACCGAATTGTCCTTCGTAGGAGCTTATAAGCCGATTCCGTGAGTTTGCCTGCCCTTAAGGGCGCAGCGGATTCAATATTGATTATTGGACATTTCCATCCTCTAACTTCTTACTTCTAACTTCTGCCCTATACGCTACCCGCTGCACGCTGTCCGCTAAACGACTAACGACTATCGACTAGATACTAGCGACTAACGACTATTGACTATCGACTAAATACTTGCCTCCCGTGAGGCGGGCGGATTTTATTGGCCAGACGAGGGGGTTATTAATTACCCTCGACTATCGCGATTTCGCCCACCATACGTTTGGCAGGTAAATTAATATGGCGTACAAGAATTCATAGGAGGTATTAGACTGAATTTGACACGGGATAAATCCTCTCCCTCCCTTGGTTTTCTAAATACGAACAGATGCTCATGCATAATTAAATAGAACTTGTCTTGCAGAGCTTTGGTTCGCCAGCGTCCGGTAGTTGTACA
Source organism: uncultured Phycisphaerales bacterium (assembly GCA_903857265.1). Taxonomy (GTDB): domain Bacteria; phylum Planctomycetota; class Phycisphaerae; order Sedimentisphaerales; family Anaerobacaceae; genus Fen-1362. The sequence goes on along the minus strand of CAIODZ010000040.1, from coordinate 13,640 downwards.
ATTATGCTGTACCTTGATAATGTCCTCTTTGAGGACAAAGCCGACTTTTAAAAATCGCTGCATGACATTGAAAGCAAGCGGCACGAAGTGCTTTCCTTTGCGGGTGTCACCAATAAGAATTGCACAGTATTTATCCGGCTTAAGGACACGGAACAATTCTTTCGACACTATTTCAATCTCATCGCAAAACTTGGGCAATGAACTTATATTCGAAATATCTGACGGTATTTTGCCATCTGAGTATTTGATGATGTTCATATAGGGCGGATGGGTAATTATCAGATCAATCGAATCATCTTTAAGAAAAGATAAATCATGGGCATCGCCAACCATAACCTTTTGTTTAGTAGGCGGGTGATGAGCAAACTTCAATGCTTCTTCGGTAAGCTTCGCGGCATCGGGATTAATATCTATACCCAAGGCGTGCCTTGCCAACAGCTTTGCCTCGATTAGCGTCGTCCCCGCACCAACCATCGGGTCGAGAATGGAATCTCCTTCCTCAGAATACATCTCTATTAGATTTCTTGGCACCTGTGGCGCAAAATTACCCCGATAATCGCTTTTGTGCGTAGCCCAATTCCCTCGTTTTGGAAACGACCATACGGTAGTGAATTCCGGTAAATATTCGACTGCCGGACTATCCGTGCTCATTAAGCGAGCCCCATAATAATATCTTCAAGCAGGCCCTTGGAAACCATATCAAGGTTTAGAAGGTAGTCTGTGTGGTTGAAAGTCTCTCTCAAAGGGAGCTTAGTACTAACCCAACCAAATCCGTCGGTAATCCAAATAAACGTATGGCCATCCGCCTGCCAGAAGTCAAACATCGTCCGGTATTCACCAGCGGTCGATTTAAGTTTAGAGCCGCCGCCTCCATAAAAATTCGTCTCTATAAGGAATAGTTTGCCCTTATTTTTAATGGCGAAATCGATTCGTCTTGATGATTTGTCTACCTTTAATTGAAGCCCCCATTTTTTCTCTATACTTGGTGCGGTGGCTTCTTTCATATATTCCAGCCCTCGACGGTCGGCAATATCTTTTACTGAAACCTCAACAATGGCCTCCATTATATGACCGCCACGATTTTTTCGACCATTGGAGTCCAGCCCTACTTCCACCCCGATTACATAGTCGACCAAATTTTTGATTCTCTTGTTTTCGAGTAATCCTAGAAATCCTGTTTTCTTTGCAAATTCAACCACTTTGGCTTTGTCGATAGAACCCGGTTTTCCAAAATCATAATTTTCATACTTGAATTCGCCCTTGTCGTAGGAAGACAAAATTTGGAACCTCTTTTCTCGGCAAGCTATCAATACTGGTATGAGACGAGCAACCGAAGGATGTTTATCCAAAAGAGCTAATAGTTCCCTTTCTATGTTTTGTTTGCCTATCAAATAGTTAAGGATGTTCAAGTCGATCTCGACTTCCCGAAGATTACTGAGAACCTTAGCCCAGTTGACGAAATAGTCCCAATTGGTAATAGTTTCTTTTAAGTTACCGATCAGATAATTGAACACTTCATCCGAGTTTGAACACCCCAATCTCTCCTTGAATATTCCGCGATATTTCATAGGCATTCTTTCCAAAAAGTATTAGAACACACTAATAGTTTGTAATGATTAGTTCACTGATTTGGCCTCTGAGAGAACCTATGCAGTTTATCATTCTGGTAGCCTTTACCGTGGCAATCACGAACCCTCGATAGTGTCTGTCGAAAAAGTTATCCTTGGGGGCTTCATTATTAGGGTCGGAGTTGCTTAAGAGGAATCTGGCCCCTTTTCGCCGTATTCGTCCACAAAAGTTCGAAAGTCGGATTTGATCTTTTTCAGTAAAATCATTTTTTGCGTATGAAGTGAAACTTGCGGTGGCGCTTATTGGACGATACGGCGGGTCAAGGTACACGAAACAGTGCTTACTGATATACTGTTCCGATTCTTCGAAATCAGCAGCAATTATCTCTGCGTCTTGCAGGATTGTTGATACTGCTATTAAATTTTCTTTATCACAGATCGTTGGATTCCTGTAATTGCCAAATGGAACATTAAACGCATTGTTTTTGTTCACTCGGTATAGACCATTGAAGCATGTCTTATTGAGGAATATGAGTTTTGCGGGCAACCTGTCGCTATTGAACTCTTCGCGAATGCGATAATACATATCTCTGCGTTGAAATTCATTTCCTTTGAGATGGCGTCTTTCTAATTTTCGGAGGTCAGCAATAACTGAGGTAACACTGTTCCTGACAGCATTGTAGCAGTTGACTAGGTCTTCGTTTACGTCAAGGAGAATAAAATGTCTTATGCGTGGGTAGTTCTGAGCAATATGGAAGAACAAGGCACCGCCTCCGACAAACGGTTCGATGTAGGTATCAATCTTGTCCGTGTTGAGTTCTTTTGGCAAACGTGTGCCAATCTCATTAAGTAGTTGAGTTTTGCCACCCGCCCATTTCAAGAATGGTCTGACTCTTTGTGATTTAATACTGGATTCGGTGATCGTAGCACACATTTAAGATACATCCTTGTCTTTTGAATACCATTCTAACGGTTCATGTTGAAAAAACAATATGGTTGGCAAATCACATTCATATTAGCAGTGATTACTATTATTTCACAAACGAGGTGTCAAATATTAGTTTTGCTTTTAAATTTAGCCCCGCAACTTTTCCCTTTCCCACAATACCGCAAACCCCGTCTTTCGTCAATAATCGCTTTTTCGCGCCCCACCTGCGGCAAAAGCAGTTAAGAGTCAAGGCCCGTTTTCAGTGTAATAACGTCGGTAGTTTTCCGTTATCTGTTCTCCGTCCTCTGCCTGCCCGGCGTAGCCCCTTGGGCGAAGTCGGGTCCTCCGGATATCAGCATTGCTATGCCTAATATCCTGCAACTGTTCTCTAAGGACATATAAATTTAGGCCTGTAATACTGATAGTGGGGATTTTTATCGGCTCGTCCCATAAAAATATAAAGTTTTATCCCTGATTCTGCCGAAAAACCAGAGGGCAGATACTGCCTTGTGATACTGATAACACGGATTGACACTGATAATTCATTTCTCTGTGTCCTCTGTGTTCTCTGTGGCTAAAAAAGAAATAAATTAGCTCTGTGGCTAAATATGGTTTTTAGTTTGCTTTAAGGTTTGAGGTTACTATGAGGACGATAGCTGTTGTCAACCAAAAGGGTGGTGTGGGCAAAACAACCGTATCGATTAACCTGGCAAGCGCACTGGCGGAGATGGAGCATAAGACGCTGTTGGTCGATATGGATTCGCAATCGCATTGCGCGGTCGGCCTCGCGGTGCCCGAGGAGCAAATCGAGCAGAGCATTTACGACGTAATGATAAGCCACAGCAAGGATGAACCTATGCGGCTGGGCGAGATTCTCTGGGAGGTAAGCGAGAAACTCGAACTTGCCCCAGCCAGTATCGACCTGTCGGCCTTCGAGCAGCAAATGTCGGGTATGCCCGACGGCGATCTGTGCCTCAAGAAGGTACTCGACAGCATCAAGAATGAATATGAATTCGTCGTCATAGATTGCCCGCCCGCGGTTGGATTGCTGACGTTTAATGCCCTTCGGGCGGCGACCGATGTTATCGTGCCTGTCGAAACGGGATATTTCTCGCTTCACGGCCTGAGCAAACAGCTTGAGACGCTGGCGATTCTCTGCCAGAGGTGCAATCAGACCGTCAACGTAAAGGTGCTTGCGAGCATGTATGATATTCGCACGAAAATGGCCCGCGAGATTCTCGGCGAGCTTCGCAAGCATTTTGGCGACAAGATGTTCAAGACGGTGGTCAATTTCAATACCAAGCTCAAAGAGGCCGCCTCATTCGGCCAGCCAATCAGTGAATACGACCCGGCCAGCAAGGGCCACAAAGATTTCCAGGACCTCGTAAAGGAAATGATGCATGGCCAGCCCGAACAGCAGCGCAGACAGCTTGTCGAATCACTGTCTGAAAAACTCGAATCGATAAGCGCGTCAGCCGACGAATTGCTTGCCAGGGTAAAACCGAAAGTTACTCTGCCTGATGCAGGCAGAATTAAATCGATAGAACCCCCGAAACAACGGACACAGCAAATGGAGCCGGTTGCCGTGCGAGCAGAGCCGAAACCAGCCGAGGCAAAGACCATCGCCATCGCCAAAGTCGAGGCAAAGCCGGTGGTTGCCGTCCAGCCCCAAACTGTTGCCAAGGTCGAGACAAAGCCAATGGTTGCCGCCCAGCCCCAACAGCCAAAGGCCATTTCTACGGATACCAAACTTGCTGAATACTATGGCGTCAGCCAGGTCAACGACGCGATGGCGTTTGTCACCCTCTATCCGCGGGCACAGTCGGTCCAGATTGCCGGCGACTTCAACGGCTGGCAACCCACTAAACTACCCATGGAAAGGGTCGGCGAAAGCGGCGTCTGGCAGGCGTCCGCGAAACTGCCCCCAGGCAGATACCGCTATCGATTAGTCGTGGATGGCCAGTGGCAGCAGGACCCGTATAACGAGGCGACCGAGCTGAACCCGTTTGGCGGCTATAACTCGATAGTCGAGGTAAAATAATACCCGGCAAAAACGTGTCTTACCGGTTTCAGGGATTCACGTTCCCAATCGCATTTCCCCGTAGCGAAGCGTGTCTGTCATTATTTCCCTGCTGATGAGGTAAAATAACACCCGGCAAAGTGTTTTTTGACGGGCTTATTATCCCCCGGCAGCAGCTGATGCTCCCCAGAATCGCCTGACACGCAGGCCTGTGTCGATAATCCCCTGTTTTTGTGCCTTGCTGATTTTGTGAATTCCCCGCGGAATTGTTTCCCGGTCATTTGGCGGATTAAATCTTGAATTTCCGGGCTGATTCTGCGAAACTTGTTCAGCTATGGGCATATTTTCAAAAACAATTGGTTACTTCAAAGACCGGCTAAGCAAAACCCGCGATAAAATCAGCTCGTCGCTGTCGGCGGTGCTTACCATAGGCAGAAACATCGACGACGACCTGCTCAACGACCTCGAAGAAACACTCATAAAAGACGATATCGGCGTCGAAACCACCGCCAAGCTCATATCTGATTTGCGCGAGGCCTATCGCAGCAAAAAAATCACGACCACAGACGACATCATCCCGTTCTTGAAAGAGCATATGAAGGGTTACTGGCCCCATCAGGATAGGCAGGTTTGCCTGGCAGCCAAAGGGCCAACGGTGATTTTAGTCGCGGGCGTCAATGGCTCGGGCAAAACCACCAGCATCGCCAAGCTCGCCTATATCCTCAGCAGGGACAACAAAAAAGTAATCGTCGCCGCCTGCGATACCTTCAGGGCAGCGGCTGTCGAGCAATTGTCAATCTGGGCGGACCGCATCGGCGTCCAAATCGTCAAGCATCAGATGGGCTCCGACCCCGCTGCTGTCGCGTACGATGCCTGCGAAGCAGCCACCGCAAGAAACGCCGATTTCCTCATCCTCGATACCGCGGGCCGATTGCATACGCAAAAGGACCTGATGAAACAGCTCATCAAAATTCGTGACGTCGTCGCCCGCAAAATCGAAGGTGCACCGAATGAGGTCCTTCTTGTCCTCGACGCCACGACGGGCCAAAACGCCATCGCACAGGCCAAGATTTTCACCGAGGCAATTAACATTTCGGGAATCTTCTTAGCCAAACTTGATGGCACCGCACGAGGCGGAATCGTCATCGCGATTAAAGACCAGCTAAACATCCCCGTCAAATTTATCGGCCTCGGCGAAAAACCCGAGGACATCGCCGAATTCGACCCCGCCACCTTCGTCGAAGCCCTCTTCGCATAATACCAGAAAACAGCTCCTGCTCCCTTTTCCCTTTTCACATAGGCATTTTGCTAACAACTATTAGGGATTTCGCTAATTTTCATTTTCCGCCGGCAGGTTAAACTAAACAGCAAGATTGACTGTGAGACAATCTTAAAGAGGTCCTGTTGTTGGAAACATAAAAAATTCAGAGGCATGCTAAAGTTTTTACGAAAGGCAAACTTGAAATGCTAATGTTCGGAAACCAAATGGCACTATTTATTTTTTTCGGCTTCGAAGTCGGTATAAGAGGAATTAAAGCAGCCGGGAAAGGAGGAATTAGTATAAGGCAAAAAGTAGCGGGCAACCCACCTCAGTCGTTGAAACAGGTTTTGCCCGCTGTAATGTGGCGCAGGCACTGAGTTAATGAGTGCCTGACCAACAGAATATTGTTAGCTCCTGACGGCCATATCGTCCGATTATGGAGCGGAGTTTAAAGGAGATTGGAAAATGAGAACTTTGAGAATGTTAATAATTGCTGTAGTAATAGCAATGGCAGCGGCACCGGCAATGGCAGGAGGTGTTATAACCACCAGCACCACTCTAAACTTTGGCACATGGACCATTCCCGTAACCATGGATATCGTCCCGTGGGTAATTATTTCGGATGGCGTAATCAAGCTGACTCAGCAAGGCTCATCGGCAACCTGGCAAGGTACTACCACCGTTACTGTGATAGATAACTTTCCTAATTTGGATATCGATGCAACGATTGCACCGGCAGGAATAGGTGCAAATGTTGGCGATACTTATAATGTCGCATTAGACGGTGGGCCATTTGGCCCAACTGCTCATACAACCATTGCAGCACCACACCTTGTTGGTAATGGTTATCTTTTAGAGGTTGACGCACAGATTATGAATGTAAACCCTGCAGCACGTGCGATCGGAACAGACCAGCTGGTTGCAAATGTTGTACTAACCTTGTCCCAGACGACACCTTAGTTTTTAGTTGCTGTCAAATACGTACAGAATATGTTTTACGGGAAGGGGCAGATTTTCCTGCCCCCTCCCCTTCTTTTAACCTGACACCCTCATACCCTGATTACCTCTGCCTTCCGTTCTCTGCTTGCCACGGCAAAGTTGAATAACAAAGCTGGGTCGGCTAATTCCGGAAAGTTTAGGCGGGCGAATTCCCCGTAATATTTCTTCGCTGCCTCATCGTAAACTCTCGCCGCTGCAATTTCATCATCGAAACCTCCTAACCATATCGCTTTCTTCTTAAACATTATTCCAGACCTCCAATTGCGGGCCTTCTTGTCGAAAGAAACGCCGATATATTTCGACGTCGTCCCTTTCCTCTTTCGGCTGTTTTGTGTATTCTCCGCGTGTGTCGCCAGGCGAAGATTGGTCCGGCGATTATCAAGGCCATCGCTGTTTCTATGGTTAACCAGAAGGCCTTCGGGGGCATTCATAATTAATCTGTGCAATCGCACAATTTTCAAATCATCAGGGCCTATTCTCTGGCCCCTGACAGCATAGAATTTTCCTTCGAATCCGCCGATGCACCATTTGAAGCCGGCATAACGGTAGTAATCTGCCGTATCCACGATTGCCCATAAACCTTCGTCGAGATAAATCCTGCGAAACGCCTCACCATACTTCCACCGCCGATAAACTATCACCGGCCAGGCGAAAAGCAGGTCTAACCAATTTGGAACCCTTATGTGAATCATTGACATTTTCTCATCCTCCTTTTCAAACGATATTCGATACTTGATACTCGATACAATTTTTATGACCCCGGCCGCAGGAGCCGGGGCTAACCGGAGAGGCCACACAGTCCCTCTATCCTATGGCGCAAACTTGCGCGCTTTTGACGAAAACTAAGGGATTTCCTGATGGGGTCAAAAACGATAAGTCCTTATGAAATAAGGAGTAAAAATTTTTTATTTTTTTCGCATCTAAGGGTTTTCGACTTGCGCGAAAGTGGATAACAACTGTTTTTGTCCAGAATTTAAGGCCTTGGCGTAAAAGAGGTTATGGCAAAAAACGAGCGAAGCAATGTCCCCGCTATTTTTGGTAAGTGTTGACAGATAAGGATTTTAACGCTGTTTTTTAGCCACAGATTACGCAGATGACACTGTTTTTTAAGCTAGAGAGGTTTTCTTAGACACAGATTTACACGGATTAACACTGCTTTATTTTAGACGCTGATTGCACAGACTAACGCTGTTTTCTACTATACGCTATCCGCTGATCGCTATTCTTTTTTGCAATTTTTCCCCGCAAAATTCAACTCCAACACTCGACTGCCCTTACCCCCAAAACCGTGTAATTGTAATTTAGAGTAGCGGCATGTTAGATCCCAAAAAAAGAATTACAGAATGCGTGGCGTAATTCCGTGAATCATCTTAAAGAATTATTTCCTTCCATTCCATATCTGCTGAAAGTAGTTCGAAAAGGCAATGAAATATGGCATTCCCATGTCATGATAAGTGGAAACAGGCAAGTTAGAACCGCGATGTGTTGCATCATAGGCAGCGACAAACAAATTGGAGTCAGTTATGATGAGTTTCCAACTTGGGAAGAAATCGTAGTATCCAAAATCGAGATTATAGGTCTTCTTGAGATTCTTGAGGTGTTCGGCAACGAGTGAGCATTTCTTAAGATACCGTTGTATCTGATCTTCGCGAAGGTTCATCTGTGCCAGATAGGATTGTATTGCATAACCTTGGGGATTCAACAGTAGAATGCGGGCATTCACGGTTCGTGTTTTGGTGAGCATGCTATCAAGTAAGGAATCGCCATCAAGAATGAACGTATGCCCCCGAATGAGCATTATATCCAACCTTTGCGTCTTATGAGCCGCGTCAACGATATTGGAATGTGCCGCTGACTGATCCTTATCAAACGCTTGGAATCCAAGATTTTCCCGTACACCACGGTCAAAAGCCAATACTATTGGAAATCCTTTGGCAAGCACAAAGAGAGAAACCAACAGTATTCCAATAAAAACGTCAAACGCGATCTGAGGGCTGCGCACAAAGAATTGGACTGTCAGACCTGCACCAACAGAGATTACAAATGCATAAAGACGATTGTTACTATCTCGCGCCATATTGCCTTCTCCAGTTTTTTCCGAACCAAAGTGATATTTCGGAAATCGCAGATTGGGGATTGTTAGATGAGTGAACTACATTTTGAACAGCTCGATGTTCTATGTCGGCTTCAGTGATTGAATCTTGTGCGAAATCTCTTCGTATTGTGCCTTTTCGGCACGAATATGGATCTGTTTTTAATCCAACAATGCTTCGCAAAATTTTGACTGCGTCTTTTCCGCACCATATTGACGCAAGAATGCGTCCGGAAGTTAGGTAGGCCACAGCCTGATTTGTCGTTAGACCTGACGAACCATTCCGTTTCATTCTATAATGGGTTGCTGCCAGTTTTGCTGATGGTCTTAGGAATCTGACTGCAACTAATTTCAAATTTGTTTTCTCGACTCGTTGGAAAATTTTTCCAATTAGTCGACGTCGGACTCCGTCTGGCTTAACCATAGAGAAAACAAATTCTTCTTGATTCTTTTTTCTCATGTTATTTACTTCTTGGAAAAACAGAGAACTATTAAAAACTATGTTCAGTCACCTATTTTCCCTTTTATCTTTTTCCTTTTAACTTTTTAATGCCCCCAATTCTACCCAAACCGAATCTTTTTTCAACAGCAAAATTATCCTGCCAAATCCACTATAGATTTTCACAAACGAGGAGTCAATCAATTTCCGATTTACGATTGTCGATTGTCGATTGTAGATTTGAAGACGGAAGACAACCCGCCGTGAAACGGCGGGCTAAATATAACGGCAATTTTCCGCGGCCTCCCGGCGCAAGCCGCCCCTTTGCCAGTTGGCATCCCTAACGGGAACGGGAGCGGTGAAAAATTGCCATTCAGCAATCGCAAATCAGCAATTAGTCAACTGTCTTAAGGGCCGCTTTGGCGTGTTTCTTTTGCCTTTTTTGCGTTATCAGCAGCTATTTCATTATAGACTGGCTTATAAGACATCAGCAATTCTGTTTCTTCATTAAATGTATCATATTTCAAGGTCATATGAACATCCTCGCTGCAGTTGCCGAGGTCAGATGTCCATTCCCAGCTTTCAATATTAACAGATTTATTTTCCTGTTTGTTGCCCTTGCCATAATAAGCAAAGACGGCGGCTTTTAAGTCAATACAATTTTTATCTTCCTTTGCTTTAATCATCACCAAGCAGAGACGGTCTTTGTAAAAGGAATAAGATATTGTCGTCAGCTTAGCGTCACCGAAACTGAGTTTATCATTTGAACGTCTATAAACCTGGATTTCATCATTACCCGAATTACCCGAAATAAGAACCATATTAGGGTCATTGGTGTCCCTGATATTTGTCCACCATTTCAAATCTCGAAACCCGTCCCATCTGTTTGGGTCTGTTTCAGCGTAAGCCCAAGCAGATGAAAGTAAAAGAATAATCAGTAAACCGATTGATTTCTTCATTGCTATATCTCCCTTTAACTTAATCAACCGCCTTGAAGGCGGCTTTGACCGCGTCCAATTTTCTTTCCCCGGCTTCATTCAGTACTTTCGGCCAACTTCGGCGGGTAAACCACGCTGCGAAGGGGTACGAATCTCTCTAATTTTTACCACTAAGTTCCTGATAGGGCAACAAGTTTTAATACCATTAAAAATCCATGTTAACCCCCTTGGAAAGAGAAGAACCCTGCCACTCACCAAGGGCGAAGATGGCAGGGCTAATTATTTTAAGGAAGAAAAAATCCGTGTAAATCCGTGTCATCCGTGTCTAACTTTTTCGCCTTCGGACGTTCACCATGTCCAATAGAGGCCGAGATAGCTGATGAGGTGGCTTTCTCCGGCGATGCTGTGGCCGACGGTAAACAGAAAGCTGAAGTTTTTGGTGAAATTGTAGAATCCCCCGAAGTTTGCAAAGGTTGCGGCCTGGCCGGCATCGGCGGTCTTGTCCTGGGCAAAAATTTCGCCGCCCAATGTAAGATGCTCGTCAAAATCGCGCTGGAGCAGCCAGCCGGCGAAAAGATAATCGCGCTGCCCGGGCTGCTGGTTTATCGCATATCCGCCGCCTCCGTAAGTTGTCCATGGTCCCCATGATTTTTGCGCCCAGACGGGAAACTTTGCCCATGTCCTGCCGTTGCCGAGCCCCCGGTCCGCGTCACCGGTTGAGACCTCCAGCATTGGAAATATCCCGACCTGCGGGAAATTGTCCTTTTCCTGAATAAAGCGGTACTTGAGGCCCAGTTCCATATCGCCGCCTCCGTAGGCAGCGGGGCCGCCATCGGGAGCGAAGGCGGTAAACGGAAATACTATATGGGCCTGGGTATCGGGCGCGATACCGTGATTAAATTCGACAGCGGGCGATTGCACGGTGGTGTTGTTTTTAGCCCTGTCGAGGGTTGAGAAAAGATAGAACTCAGAATGCCCAAATTCCACGGGTTCAGGGTCATCGGTCAAAAAAGGCGGGCCGCCGAATGCCGAAGTTGCACAGAAAAATATCAATAATAACGCAAAAGGCAAAAGCCCCAGGTACCGAAATTTTCCGCGTTTGGTCATAGATAAATGCCCGCAGAAAAAACTAAAGGTTATCGAAGCACACTCGCCATTAAGCATTTGTATTTTAACATCAGGCCTGAAGGAGTAAATAGGGAATCAGGAACGTCATGCTGAGTCGGCTTTTCGACGGAGTTCTTTCCCCCAGCTAATCAATCCATTAACCGCAAGGCCAAGGAAGAATATATACAGAATCGCGACGAACTTAACGTCTCTGGCGTAATAGAGGCCGATGCAGATACTGTTGACGCAAAGCCAGAGAATCCACGCCTCGATTTTCCTGTGCGTCATAAGGCCGGCGGCGACAAAACCCATCACCGTCGCGGTCGCATCGATATACGGATACGCTGCCTGCTGCGGGAATAAAGCGGGAAGCCAAGTATGAATCCTGCTCATAGCAAAGCCGGCAGCGGTTCCGCCGATTACTATTATCGCGGCCGCAATCAGTCGCCATTTGCCGGCAGTGTATGAAACTTCCAATTCTTTTCCGCCCTCTTGTGCTTTCTTTTTTGCGGCGAGCCATACATACCAGCCATAAAAGCAGTTGCCAACGTAGTAGAACTGCTCGAAGAAATCGGAATACAGGCGCACCTGGTAGAATAGCACAGCGAAAAGTGAAAACGTAAAAATCCCCAAAGGCCACGCCCAGACGATTTTGCGCGTAATAAGCAGGACATAGACGGTGATTAACAGCGTAGCCGACAGCTCGATATAGCTCATCGGATAGCCGAGAATCGTGAAAAACACGTTATGAACGCTGAAGATACTCATTTCACAGCATTATGGCAAAAATGAAGACAAAAAAACAGGCCTGTCCTGAAAGCAGAACAGGCCTTTATCCCATCCTGTCCGTCCGGTCGTCCCTGTTTTTTACTGGGGGGACTGGCGGAGGACAAGAAACTCATTCCTATACTCTTGGGTAATTGCCAAGGTATTCGGTTTTCGGCAAGCCGCCTGTTAGCGGCAACGCATATTTGACAAAGGCGTCCGTAACACCGTTGCCATCGGAATTAATATATTCATCGGGCAGCGACTTTGTCTTTTCAGCGACGCTGCTTAATTCCGTTGCGAACAATTCAATCGCGTATTTTGCGCCTTTGAGGCGTTTCATCGCAACCGAGCCGCTTTGTAATGCGAGCGAATACTTTACCGCCTGTCTTCCGCAAAGACGCGCCTCTTTGGCGTCAACCGATGATTGCAAACCCGCGAAGCTTCTCTGCAGATAGCCAAAAGTGTCGGCGCGGACGCGTTTAATCTTCAAGCTGTTTTTGACCTGACCCGCGAGGAAGTCGGCTAATGCTCCGGTCCCAGAAAGTTGGATATTGCCATGGGCGTCTTTTTCTTCGCTGGTAACGATTTTCTTCGTCCAGATAACGCCGTCGGTATCGCATATACCTTCGCTGACGGCGATTACGCACCTGCCCAGCTTTGTATATACGGCGTTAATATCGGCAAGGAACTTATCCATCGAGATTGGCCGTTCGGGCAAATAAACGAGGTGTGGGCCGTCGTCATCTTTTCTTTTCCCGAGTGCGGCCGCGGCGGTAAGGAAGCCCGCGTTTCTGCCCATAATGACGTCGATTTTCACTCCAGGCAATGCGCGGTTATCGAGGTCGTCGCCCATAAGTGCGCAGGCGACGAATTTCGCCGCTGTACCAAACCCAGGACAATGATCAGTAACGAGAAGGTCGTTATCGACGGTCTTGGGAACGTGCCAGGCATGCAATTCATAGCCCGACTTTTGAGCGATAGTATTGATGATGTAACAGGTATTCGCTGAATCATTCCCGCCTATGTAATAAAAATAGCGGACGTTTCGCTTTTTCAGGACATCGAGGATATTCGCGCAGTATGCTTCATCGGGCTTATCTCTGGATGAACCTAAAGCGGATGAGGGCGATGCGGCGACCAATTCGAGGGTTTTGGCTGATACCTTCTTAAGATTTACGAACTGGTCCTTGACGATGCCTGATACCGCGTGAACTGCGCCATACAGGTCGCCGATTTGGGAATGTTTTTTCACTTCTTCGATTACGCCAACGAGCGAGGCATTAATAACCCCGGTAGGTCCCCCAGATTGCCCGACTACCGCATTGGCTTTTGTAACCTTTGCCATTGCTGATACCTTTCCTAAAATCAATCCTGCAAATTCTTAAACAACTACCAAAAACAAGGTGCGTGAGTATATCAATCCGGCTGTAAATTTCAAGAATTATCTCATAGCGGGAAATCGGCTGGGGATTAGTTGAAATGGGTGGCAAACTTATGGTATTATTAGCCCATCTTAACAT
>CAIODZ010000039.1 GCA_903857265.1 uncultured Phycisphaerales bacterium | reverse complement strand
AGGTAGCCCTCGAGCCAACCCTCGCATTGGTGCTCGCTGAGCATTTCCATCACGCGCCCGGTGGGCGCGAGAAATTCGTCGTTCGCCAGGGTCGTGGCGTCCCATTGGCGTTTGGTCACCTCAAAGAGGGCCTCCAGGCCGTTGGAGAGCGTTTCGTCAGGACCGAAGACCCGGAAATTCCGCTGCTCACTGTTCAGCTTCGCCACATCGCGCAGGAAACGCCCGAGCACATGCGTGTCGCCGATGCCTAGCAGCCCAGGCGAGGGCACGTCTTCCGCGTAGTCGCGGAAATCCGGCATCCGCAGGTCGCGGAGCAGAATGCCGCCGTTGGCATGGGGATTTGCGCCCATGCGTCGTTCGCCCTTGGGCGCAAGTTCGGCCAGTTCCGGTTTCAGGCGGCCCTGCTCATCGAAGAGTTCCTCCGGCTTGTAGCTCCTCAGCCATTCTTCCAACAGCTTGAGGTGTTCGGGATGGGTGGCCGGGTCGGAGAGCGGCACCTGGTGCGAACGGAAAGTGCCTTCAACCTGCATGCCATCGACCATCTTAGGCCCAGTCCAGCCCTTGGGGGAATTGAGGACTATCATCGGCCAGCGCGGACGCGCGATGTTGCCGTGGACGCGGGCATCCTGCTGGATTCTTTTTATCTCCTCGACCGCCGTGTCGAGCGCCGTAGCCATGGTCTCATGCATCAGCTCTGGCTCGTGACCCTCGACGAAGAAGGGCGTCCACCCGTAGCCGCGGAGCAACTGTTCCAATTCCTCGCGGGTGATGCGAGCGAGGAGAGTCGGGTTGGAAATCTTATAGCCGTTGAGATGCAGGATTGGCAGTACCGCGCCATCGGTGGCCGGATTGAGAAACTTGTTGGAATGCCACGCTGTGGCCAGCGGTCCGGTTTCCGCCTCGCCATCGCCTACGACGCAGGCGACGACGAGATTAGGATTGTCGAACACCGCCCCGAAGGAATGGCTGAGCGAATAGCCCAGTTCGCCGCCCTCGTGTATCGAGCCCGGGCACTCCGGTGATGCGTGGCTTGGAATTCCTCCGGGAAACGAAAACTGAATAAAGAGCTTCCGAAGTCCGGCCTCGTCCTGGCTGATATTGGGATATATCTCGCTGTAAGTGCCCTCGAGATAAGTGTTGCCCACAACGGCCGGGCCGCCGTGACCGGGACCGGAGACGTAAATCATGTCGAGGTCGTATTTTTTGATGACCCGGTTCAAGTGTACATAAATGAAGTTCTGCCCGGGGGTTGTGCCCCAGTGTCCCAGCAGCATGTGCTTCACATCCGCGAGCGTCAGAGGCCGTTTCAGCAGCGGATTGTCGTAGAGGTAAATCTGGCCAACCGACAGATAGTTGGCGGCGCGCCAGTAGGCATCCATTTTGTGGAGCAGTTCCGGGGAAAGAGTTTTTGTCTCCATGATTCAATTCTCCTTTTTTCAGCCAAGGCCGAGGACGCGGCAAACCATCTCGGCTATCATGCGTTCTTCGTCTGTGTGGATGACGCGAACCGTGGCCCGGCTGGTCTGTGCGGAAATCACGCCTTCATTCGCCGCGTTTCGCTTTTCTTCGAGTTCGATTCCAAGGAATCCCAGCCCGTCGCAAATCCGGGCGCGGACCGTGGGTGCATTCTCCCCAATACCGCCGGCGAATACCAGTGTATCCAGTCCGCCCAACGCCGCCGCGAATGCGCCGACCCATTTCTTGACCTGGTAGCAAAACATCGCGACCGCTTCAGCCGCACGCACATCCTGCGTTTCACGGTCGAGCAAATCACGCATGTCGGAACTGGTCTCCGACACGCCGAGCAGACCGGACTGGAAATTGACCATCTCGTTGAATTGCTTATCGCTCATTTTTTCAGTGCGTGCCAGATACCAAACCAGTCCGGGATCGATATCGCCTGAGCGGGTGCTCATCGGCACCCCGGCTGTCGGGGTGAAACTCATGCTTGTGTCCACGGATTTGCCTTCACGCACCGCCGCCAAACTTGCCCCATTGCCGAGGTGGGCGAGGATGACCCGGCCTTGTGCCGCTTCCGAACCGGCCAGGCGGGCCAGTTCTCCCATTAGAAACGCATACGACAACCCATGAAATCCGTACCGCCGCACCCCTTGCGCTTCATAGCGGCGCGGGATAGGCAATAACCGGGCCACGCGAGGCAGGTCATGGTGAAAAGCCGTGTCGAAACACGCCACCTGGGGCAGGTCAGGAAATCGGCGATGAAACGCCTCAGTCAACAGTATCTCCTCCGGCAAATGCTCAGGATCGAATGGACTGAGCCGGCGCAGTTCCTCAACCATTTCCGCAGTGATTCGCTGCGGCTCGCTATACTTCGGCCCGCCATGTACCACGCGATGCCCCACCGCGGTCAATGCATCTCGCCCGTTGCGTTCCTCGATCCAATCCATCAGAGCGCCAACCGCCACCGTGTGATCCGGCGCCTTCACCAACCGTGAAAAGTTGTCCGCCTTGTTCAAACCTTTCACTCGCAAAGTGGCCTCCGGCAGTCCAATCCGCTCAATCTCACCCCCCAGAATCCGTCGTAGCGAGTCACCGGCCTCGAACAATGCGAACTTGATGCTCGATGAGCCGCCATTGATTGTCAGCACGGTAGCGTGAGCCGGTTTTGTGGTTGACTGGTTTGTCATTCTGCAACCTCCAATAATACCGAAGCATCCCTTTTGTTTTAAGAATGAGTTTCAAGCGTTGCCAGCGCTTCAGCGATCTCGCTGCTTAATGACGCGCAAGCCATACCTAACGTTTTGGCTAAACCGGAGTAATTTTGCGGGACGATCGACTGCCGGAATTCTGACCTTTTTATAATAATAGTTTTCGTATTTTGCACATCAATAACCAGCCATTGCGCAACAATAAATAAATCCTTATCAAGGTCGCTATCCAATTGAACAATTTCTACAACCACCTGGTATTTAACAGGAACAGATGAATTCCAGGGATACAAAGTAAATTTTGCCTCCGGAAGCATAACCGCGAGATTCTCTCTAATCAGACGCGTCATCCCAAGGTCAAGAGGTTCCCCCCAGCGGTCGAATTGAGCAAATTTAAGCATCTTTTCTTTGTCCTGGGTCACAATTTGCGGCCTGTCCTGATATTCCGGAATTTTAACCGGCCCAACACCAATAACCACATCGGGAGCGGTATTTATTTTTTTACTTACTTTATTTCCATCTACGGCCTGAAGCATATAAAACCGCGGCGTTGGACTATTTGGCACAGACATGCAACTGCTTAAAACCAAGGCAAGACACGCCACCCCCATAACCGCACAAGAACGAATACCAATTTGTTTCATCTTATTCTCCTTTAATAACTGGTTTTCCTTTTAAAATCGCTTCCGGATGCTGCTCAAGATATTCGGTAAGTAAACGCAATGATCGCATTGTCTGTTTCGTCTCCTGGAGCGTATCCTGAAGCTCGTAAATGCTTCTCTGCAAATCGTTTGAATTTACCAATTTATTAATCCCTTTGACAGCGGCCTCCAAGTTCTTCGCAATTTCTTTAATCGGTAATCCATTCATAAGCTCAAAAATATCCGGAGAGGTCGCAAGTGTGGGAAGCTCCGGATACTGCTTCTGGATACCGCGAAGCTCCGCCGGTCTGTCCGGGTAAAAATCAAATGAAATCATAAGCTGGCCGGTTAAAAAACTCTGCACTTCAAGCTTCCCCCGCAAACCAAGCGCAATCATCTTCTTATCTCCGCCCAATTCCCCAAAACTGGGGGCGCCCTTAATGCGACCATGTTCGATCTCGACAATCACGGGAAGCATAATAGTCCCGGCCTTTGAGTCATAGATAAGGCTGATGTCTTTTACGGTACCGATATTGACTCCCCGAAACGTAACCGGGGCTCCTACGGAAAGACCTTTAACGGAACCGTCAAAGTATAAAACAAATTTATTTGTCCGTTTAAATAGTGTCCCCGAACCGAAAACCACTATCCCTATTACTAACAGCACCAATGCCCCTACTACAAATAAACCAATCACTGTTTTGTTCGCTTTTCTACTCATCGTTTAAGCTCCTTGCGCTCTTGCTCTCGTTAAAAACTGGATAACCCTGGGGTCCTTGGAATTAGCCAACAAGGCCTTGGGGTCACCTGTAGCAATAATAGCTTTGCTTTCCGTGTCAAGAAACACGGAATTATTCCCAACGGCAAAAATACTGGCGAGCTCATGCGTAATAACAACTACCGTAGCGCCTAAACCATCTCTTAGCTCAAGAATCAAATCATCAAGCTTTCTCGCGTTTATCGGGTCAAGCCCGGACGACGGCTCATCAAAAAAAATGATGTCCGGATCAAGCGCAATTGCCCGCGCAAGGCTGGCTCTTTTACGCATCCCCCCGCTTATTCCCGAAGGGAAATAATCCTCACATCCTTCCAACCCCACCAGCGAAAGTTTTAACGCTACTACTTCCTGTATCTGTTGGCAGGATAACTTTGTGTACAGTTGTAAAGGAAGTGCGACATTTTCCCCTACTGTCAAAGAGCTCCATAGCGCTCCGCCTTGATAAAGAACGCCGAAACGCCGCATAATATTTTTTTGCCCTGTTTCATCTTCGTCCCAAAAGCTCTTTCCGTAGTACAAAACCTTGCCCTTAGTCGGCATCCTAAGACCAATCAAGCTCTTAAGCAAAGTGCTCTTGCCGCATCCGTTTACCCCCATAACAATAAAGATATCGCCTTTATTCACGCTAAAGCTAAGATTCCGCATCACGACGTAATCGTCATACCCTAAATCAAGGTCTCGCACTTCAAGAACGGGCTGCATTGTTGAATCCATAAGCTATACGCCCAAAAACTGACAAATATATGTTATGATTGCAGTTGCAATTACAATACCGGTTATTCCTGTCACCACTGCCGAGGTAGTTGCGATTCCCACGCCGGCTGCGTTTCTTTCGCACTCAATACCGCGCAGACACCCGGCAACTGCAACAATCACACCAAAAACAATACTGTGAATAAGCCCCACCCACACATAACTAAGTTTTATAGCATTCTGGGTATGATTCAAATATTCTACCGGATTAAGATTAAGCATCCCCGCGCTGATAATAAAACCGCCTAATACGCCCATAAGGTCTGCATATATGGTCAGGATTGGCATCATAATTACCAATGCCAGAATGCGCGGTATGACCAAAAACTCAACAGGAGAAACGCCTAACGTTTTAAGCGCATCGATTTCCTCGTTTGCCTGCATCATCCCCAGCTCCGCCGCAAAAGACGCCCCGATGCGGCCGGACACAATAATGCCTGTCATCACTGCTGACAATACGCGCACCATGGCGATTCCGACCATATCGGAGATAAATATTTGGGCCCCAAATACCTTAAGCTGTATCGACCCGACAAAGGCAAGGATCATCCCGACCAATAAACTTATCAAAGAAACAAGCAGCAAAGTTTCGACCCCGCATCTCTGCACGATTAACATAAAATCATCCCAGCGAAAATATGATTTACCTGTAATCAGGCGGCCGAAAGAAACTGAGATATCACCTAAAAAATAAAGCCCTGAACGCAAACCTTCGATAATTTGTAAAACTTTCTCCCCGGTTCTTTCAAGAAATGACTCGCGCACGTTTGGAGATAAAATGTCTTTTTCATGTACCTTTAAAGCAAGCGAGAGCAGTTTCTGCGCTTCCTGCGGCAGCCCTTCGCGAGCGACATTAATTTTCTTATGCTCACACTCCCTTATCAATTTAAGTAAAAAAGTAATAAGCCCGCTGTCCCACTTTAAATCTTGTGAAACACTAATATTAATTTGTACGATATCCGGATGACTATTGAGCTGCGAGGTAACCTCATCTGTCGAAAGAAGACCGGCAGAAATCTGCCAATCACCGCTTAGTTTGATAAGAAGTGTTTTTGGTATCGAATAATCAAAGACAAGTTTTTCCGGCAGCATACTCACTTAATACCTTTATCGGCCTTACACCCCTTTAAATATGATTAATCGTACAAACCGTTTCATTATCAATTCCAATATCTTGTAGTGCTCCCCGTTAAGAAATACTACCATACTTTGGTCTATTCCTTAACGGGTAGCAGTATATCTATGCCACTCTCTTAAAGTCGATATATCCTCGCTCCACATCCGTGCGGACCAATTGCACGCGTAGCTCGTGGCCGACATCTATGCCTTCAAAGCCGCTCTTCAATCTTCCTTCAACGGGCGGATGCAGAAGACGAACCCACGTGCCTTTGTCGGATGCGCCGGTAACGATGGCATCGAACTGCTCACCTATCCTCGATTCCAGCAGCATTGCTGCCGCGGATTTTGTAACCTGCCGCTCAACTTTTGTCGCTGCGTCTTCCTCTTCGGTGCAATGCTTTGCGAGCGATTCCAATTCGTCGTTCTCGTAGGGCTGGGAATGTCCCGCCATTGCTGCTTTCAGCAGCCGTTGTGTAATCAGATCGGGGAATCGGCGGTTCGGGGCGGTGGAGTGAGTGTAGTCCCTGACCGCAAGACCGAAATGCCCGGCGACACTGTCTCCCGGAAGTTCGACGACATATTCACCCGCACCCATAAGCTTGACGACACTGAGAGACAGATCGGGGAAGCGGAGAGGATCGGCAGCTTTCGCCGATACCAGGAATTGCTCCAGGGCCTTTGAGTCGGGTTCCGTGGGCAGCGTTGTGCCCCGCTCTGCGGCAAGCTCGACGATCCGGTCCCAGCGTTTGGGTACGCGGACTACGCGCCGCAGCGACGTAAACTTTTTGGACGCGAGGTATCGTGCGGTAACGCCGTTGGCAGCGATCATGAAGTCCTCAATAATTTCTTTGGCCCTGTTCTTTTTTTCGGCTTCCATGTCCTTAAGCTCATCTCCGTCAAAGACCGGACGCGCTTCTATTGTTTCGAGGTCAAGCGCACCGTGCAGGTGCCGCAGCGATTTCAGTTTCTGGGCCACGTTGTCCTGAAGTCGAATGTTCTCGTCGAGACCTTTGACCGTGCCGATTCCTTGCGGCATCGGGCCATTACCATCGAGCCAGGCGGCAACGCTGTTGTAGGCAAGCTTTGCACGATTACGGACTGTCGCTCCGTAGATGTCCGAACTCTGAAGCGACCCATCCCCGGCGATAACCATTTCAATAACGATTGCCAGGCGGTCTGATTCAAAATTTAGCGAGGTAAGGTCCGTCGAGAGTTTCTCAGGCAGCATCGGAAACGTCTCGGCGACAGTATAGACCGAGGTGGTGTTTTGCCGCGCATGGTCGTCAAGTATCGATTGCTTCTTGACGACAGCGTCAACGTCAGCTACAGCGACAAGGACCTTTGCGGCCCCGTTGGGCATGGCTTCGGCAATGGTAAGCTGGTCCAGATCACGCGAATCGTCGTTGTCGATGGAGCACCAGAGAAGGTTCCCCATGTCGCGCGTCGATTCCTCGGTTCGCATCGCCGGCCCTTGGATTCCGTCAAGCTCGGCAATCGCCTGAGGAGAAAAATCCGGGAAAAGTCCTCTTTCCGTCATTACCCGACGTGCAATCTTTTGTAAGAGAGAGCGATGTTGTTTGTCGTCTGTATTCGTCATATTATCACCTTACTGGAATACCATATTGTTATTTCTTGCCCAATCAATGTATTTTTCCGCAATCGCCATCATTCTCCAAACCTGCGAATAAACCAAGTCTTAACCACCTGTGTCAGAATCGCATAGCCCAGCAGTATGATTGCCAGATACAACCAGTACATCAGCGGGAGCGAGACAAACCCGAGCGTTTTCGCCAGGGGTGAAACTGTCAGCCAGGCACCTACCGCGACGATGATTACGGAAGTGAGGATTAGCGGCCAACTGGCCCAGCTTTCGATAAACGGTATCTTGTTGGTGCGAATGACATGGATGATTAACGTCTGGGTGAAAATCGACTCCACGAACCAGCCGGTATGAAACAGGGCCGGATTTTGCCAGCAGTTGAAAACATATAGCATCATGAAGAACGTCGCATAATCGAAGATAGAGCTTATCGGCCCGATGAACAGAATAAAACGCAGTATCTTGCCAATCGTCCACATTCGCGGCTTTATCAGCCAGTCAGCATCCACCTCGTCGGTAGGGATGGTGGTCTGCGAGAAGTCATACAGAAGGTTGTTGGTCAGCACCTGGATAGGCAGCATGGGCAGGAAGGGCAGGAAAGCACTTGCCCCCACGACACTGAACATATTGCCGAAGTTCGAGCTGGCCGCCATTTTGATGTACTTGATAATGTTGCCGAACACCCGCCGGCCTTCCAGCACGCCCTGCTCCAATACCAGCAGGCTGTTTTCCAGTAGAATGATATCGGATGACTCCTTGGCGATGTCCACTGCGCTATCTACCGAGATGCCCACATCAGCGGCTTTCAGTGCCGGGGCGTCGTTAATGCCGTCACCCATGAACCCCAACACGTGGCCCTTGCTCTGGAGCGCACGGATGATGTGTTCCTTGTGAGCCGGGGCCAACCTTGCAAAAACGCTGGTCGCGCTGGCGGCTTCAGCCAATTCCGTCTCGCTCATCGTCTCGATTTGTGGGCCGAGTAAAAGATGCTCCACCGATATGCCGACTTCCTTGCAGATATAGGCGGTGATAATCTCGTTATCACCGGTCAATACCTTGACGTCCACATTCAGGCCGTGAAGCCGCTTCAATGCCTCCGTAGCGGTATCCTTTGGCGGGTCGAGGAAGGCCAGGAAACCCAGCAGAATCAGGTCCGACTCATCCTTGACCGAGTACACCGGCTCATCTGAACCGCCCGGCATCTGCTTATACGCCAGGGCGATCACACGGAAGCCCTGACTATTCAGATCGTCTGCTATCTGCCTGCGTTTGGCATCGTGTTCGGGCTGAACAGGGATTACCCCTCCATTGGTTTCCACCCGGGTGCACAAACTCAGCACTTCATCCACCGCGCCTTTACAAATCAGCGTGTTCAACCCGGTTTCATCTTCCACAACCACCGACATTCGGCGACGCACGAAGTCGAAAGGTATCTCGTCAATCTTTCGGTACTTCTCCTTAGCTTTCAGGCGTTCTTCCAGTTCCTCATGGTCGAGAATCGCCTCGTCCAGCAGGTTCTTCAATCCGGTATGGTGGTAACTGTTCAGATAGCCGTATTGCAGCACTTTCTCGCTCGGGTCGCCGTTCACGTCCAGGTGCTTTTCGAGCACAATTTTGCCCTGGGTAAGGGTGCCGGTCTTGTCGGTGCACAGCACATCCATCGCCCCAAAGTTCTGGATAGCGTTCAGGCGCTTGACTATCACTTTCTTGCGTGACATCACGATGGCACCCTTCGACAGGTTGACGGTCACTATCATAGGCAGCATCTCGGGAGTCAGCCCGACTGCCACGGCCATGGCAAACAGGAAAGCTTCCAGCCAGTTGTGCTTGCTAAGCCCGTTGATCAGGAAAACAGCCGGAACCATTACGGCGATGAAGCAAATCATCAGCCAGGTGAACTTGTTCACGCCCTTGTCGAAGCTTGTGAGTTGTCGCTGCCCGACTATGCTGGCAGCCAGCGAGCCAAAGTAGGTTCGGTCTCCGGTTTGTATGACCACGGCGGTCGCGGAGCCGCTCTCCACATTGGAACCGAGGAAACAGAGGTTAGGCAAATCGAGCGGATTTTGAACGTCTGCCGACGCCCGAGCGGCTTTTTTCTCCACAGGCAGGGCTTCGCCGGTAAGGGCTGCCTGATTCAGGAACAGGTCTTTGGCGGAAAGCACCCGTACATCAGCCGGCACCATATCACCGGCTGCCAGCCGAATGATATCGCCGGGCACTAACATCTTGAGCGATACTTCTTCTTCCTTGCCGTCCCGCACCAGCGTCGCCGTGTTGCTGACCATCGCTTTGAGCTTCTCGGCCGCGTTATCGGCACGCATCTCCTGGAAGAAACGCAAAGCCACGCCCAGAACCACCATCACGAAAATGACAACCGTAGCCCGCAGGTCACCGGTTAGATAGGAAAGCACGCCCAGTGCCGAGAGCAGAAGGACCAATGGATTCTTGACGTTACTCAGGAGGCGCATCAGGGCAGATTTATGCTTCTCTCGGGCAATCTCGTTCGTCCCGACCTGTTTCAATCGCGAATCGGCTTCCGTCCCACTAAGACCGCTTAGTTGCGATTCAAGCTCCTTCAGGACGGTATCGGTATCGGCACGCGCTTTTTCCAATAGTTCAGCGGAATAATGCGCCCCGTTGCCGCCAGAGAGGTTACCTGGCTGCTGAGACGCGTTCAGGGTCTTCTTTGAAATTTCCATTCATGCCCTTTGCTGTATCGTCTTGGCTTTGTCGAGAGTTTTCGTGACTTCAAATTCCCGGGGCTGCCACAGAATTTGAGCGGCTTCCAGAGGAACCGTAACACTATCGTAGTTCGGTATCACTCTTGCAGTATAGTCCGTCGCAGGCCGGGTCGCTGATATAGTTACGCTGTAGATGTAACCTCTGGCCGCGCCCTCCAGTTGTCGGCCTTGCTTCATATCCTGCCTTACCGGACTACCGCCATTTATCCCATCCGCATAAAGCTCCACTCGAACTGCAGCCGGGTCGATGTCGTTGAGATAGACCTCAACTTCAAATATGTGCTGCTGCCCGTTGGTTTCGACCTTTATTTCGCCAAAACGTATCGTGGCCCATTTTTGTTCGAGAGTATGCCGCCAATCTACCAGCTTTTTGCCCATTGCACCTTTATCGGAAGCACGCATACGATAGGATGCCGCAGCCGGAAGGTAATGCTGCTCGGTGTATTCTCGCACGGTGCGGTTGGCTGAAAAGCGAGGCGTTAACTTCGCCATACTTTCACGGATACGCGATACCCATGCTTTAGGAATACCCTTCTCATCACGGTTATAAAACTCGGGGACCAGCTCGTGTTCGAGCAGGTTGTAGAGTGCGTTTGCTTCGACAGTATCCCAGGCCGGGTCTTCACCATGTTCCTGGCCGTCTCCCAGCGCCCACCCAACTTCCGGCGTGTATGCTTCGGCCCACCAGCCATCCAATTCCGAGAGATTGATGCCTCCATTGACAAGCACTTTCATGCCGCTGGTCCCGCTCGCCTCCCATGGACGACGTGGTGTGTTAATCCAGACATCCACCCCCTGCACCAGGTGCCCGGTCAAATGCATATCATAGTCGCTAAGGAATACCGCATGCTGACGCACCTCGGGCAGCCGGATAAAACGCGTCCATTCCTGAATCATTTCCTGCCCTGCCTGGTCCCCCGGATGGGCCTTACCGGCGATAATGAGTTGAACAGGACGCTGAGTGTCGGTCAACAGGCGAAGTAGTCGCTGCGGATCACGCATCAGCAGCAGATTTGGTCTCTTATAGGTTGCAAAACGGCGTGCAAAGCCCAGCGTTAATGCGTTTGGATCAAATAGATGCTT
>CAIODZ010000038.1 GCA_903857265.1 uncultured Phycisphaerales bacterium | reverse complement strand
CCTTTTGAGCGATTGAGCATCCTGAACTGAATCCCCGTCGCGTCGGTCGCCAGCCCCATAAGCCCGCCAAGCGCGTCAACTTCGCGGACAATCTGACCCTTGGCAAGCCCGCCAATCGCGGGATTGCAGCTCATCGCCCCTATTTTGTTTTTGTCGATTGTGATAAGAGCCGTCTTTGCGCCGATTTTAGCAGCCGCGTGCGCGGCCTCTATACCGGCGTGCCCCGCCCCGATTACCACACAATCAAAATTATTAGTGCCCATCTGATTCTGCTAATGCCACTGCGGAAGCGATTGCGAAATTGGCGGTATGGGTAATGCTGACGCTTATTTGCGTGATGCCGAGTTTATCGGCGATTTTTTTGACCTCGCCGGATAACTTCACCTGGGGCTGCCCCGTCTCGGTATTAACCACCTCAATATCCGTCCATGCGATTTTGCCCCGCCAGCCCGTGCCCACAAGTTTCAGCACCGCCTCTTTGGCGGCAAACCGGCCAGCTAATTTCTCAATCCCGTTTTTGTTGGAATTCGCGTATTGCTGTTCCGAAGCGGTAAAAACCCTGTCCAAAAAACGCTCGCCGTGGCGTTTGACCATATCCTCTATCCGAGGAAAATCAACCAAATCTATACCATGTGCGATTATTCCCATCCGATGATTCCAGACACTGAACTAATGTTATCTATTGGCGTCCCTGTAAATTTCACGCACACAAAAATCCACGAATTTTGTCTTGTCCGCTGACGAGGCCTGCTCAAAAAGCTGCTCATTTACCTTATCAATCGCCTGACGCATACGCTCGAATGATATCCTCGCCTTAACCTGGTTCTGGACCTTCTCGAACGGCTCTACGCTCCTGGGCTGATATTCAATAAGCTGCATAACAAAAATGTGCCCTTCCACCTCGACAGGCCCAGCCGTCTCTCCCGGCTTCATCGTCGCCGCCTTGGGGGCCAGAACATCATAAGGCGCAATAAGCGAATCCGGGGCGGCGTTCACATCCCCAGCCGTTAAGGCATTGTTTGCCCTTAAATACACATTCGCTACCTGCACAAAATCCTCTCCCTGCTTTATACGCTTCACAATACCATCGATAAGCTCCCTAGCCTGCTCCTGGCGAGGCCTGTTGGCATCGATATCCCGCATCTTCGCCAGCTCAAGGTCGATAAGACGAAACCGCAATACCCCAGGCGTTCCGTACAACTGCTCTTTTGTTGCATCATACGCCGACATCATCTCGCTATATGTAATCGGCTGGTCTTTCGGCAATTTCTGGGCCAGATAACTCTGACTCAATATGTACCGTTTTTTATATTGCTCAAATTCACTCCAGTCCATCCCCATCTGCTTTAACGACTGCTCCGCCTTGGCGTAATCCCCGCCGAAATCCATCACGTATTTTCTGACTTCCGCGGTGGTTACCTTATCAAGCTCATCATCAATCTTACTGCCCGCATCTTTTTTTGCCCTGCTGTAAAGCAGCGCATTAACTATTCTGTCCATAAGCTGCTTCTCAATCGCCGGCCCCGCAACACTTCTGAATTTCTCAAAATCGGTCCTCTGCGCCACCACAGCAAGCTTTTCAAAAACAGGACTAATAACTTCATCCGATGTGATTGTCTGGTCGCCCACCGCCATAGTAAAACCGCCGCTGACCTCAGGAAGCCCGTCGCGTTTGGCAAGTGGCAGCTTTGCCATCTCTTCCGGCGTAAACAGGGGCTTATCTTCGCAACCCGCCAGAACCAAACCGACCGCCAATATCAATAACGTCGCTCTTCGCATATAACAAACATCCAATCCTTTTTAATAACCAGCCCGCGGTGAGCCAGTCGAATCCGTTACAAACGGATAGATTCTACGGTAAAACCCCGGCAAAATCCACAAAAAGCTTTGAAGACCAATACGGGTGCGAATCGAGTTTGTAGGTATGAAAATTGCTCTCCACGCAGGAAAAAGTTGACCCATTCACAGCAAGCAAACTCGCACATGACTTCGGCTCACCACTCGCCGACAAATTGAGATAGGGGGAATAAACCAGACCTTTATTTGAGAGTTGCGTTCTTTTTTGCGACTTCTTTTGCCTGACTGGTCTTAAGCCGGGATAATTTACCAGTAAGGTTCTTATCCGATAAGGCCAAAATCTGAACCGCTAATACAGCCGCATTCTTCGCCCCCGCCTTGCCGATTGCGACCGTCGCTACCGGAACCCCTCCGGGCATTTGAACCGTGCTAAGCAAGGCATCTAAACCCGCCAACCCTTCTTTAGCGGCAAGCGGCACGCCGATAACGGGCAGTGTCGTCTGGGCAGCGATAGCGCCTGCCAGATGAGCAGCCATACCCGCAGCGGCAATTATGACTTTTATCCCCTTTTTGGCAGCCCCGGCGGCAAACTGCGACGCGGCCTTAGGCGTCCTATGAGCGGAAATTATACGCACAAACGGCTGTATCCCGAAATCCTTTAGCGTATCGATACAGGTCTGCATTATCGCGAGGTCGCTGTCCGAACCCATTATCACCGCTACTGATGATTTACCTGATTTAGATGCCATTTTTCTTCCCTGTAATTTGTGTTTAGAATATATTGCTGTTTTGGATAATGGTATAATCATACCGGCTCTGAACCATAAAAACAAGAAGCAGATGTCGTCAGTGTTAGTCAGTGTAATATGCAGAAAAGAAAACCAATAGTGGCAGGCCAATTTTACCCCGGCAGCGGCGACGAGTGCGCTGACGAGATAAAGCAGTGTCTCAAAGAGGCGCCTTTGAATATGCCCCTTCCCGACGCAATTGTCGCGGGCATTGTCCCTCACGCGGGCTGGACATTCAGCGGCTCAACCGCTGCGATTGTCTTTGCAGCAATAAAAAAGAAACACCCAAAGGTCGATACCTTCGTAATCTTCGGCGCAGCACACAGGTATTCAGGCCGGTTCCCCGCTGTTTACGACAAAGGTTTCTGGTTTACGCCTCTTGGCGAAATAGCCATCGATGAAACGCTTGCCGATGCGGTAATTGAAAGCAAAACCGCGATAAGCGACCGCAACGCGCACGACAGCGAACACAGTATGGAAGTACAGGTCCCGTTCATTCAACACCTCTTCTCTGGCGCAAAAATATTGCCAATTCTCACACCGCCCGTTGAAGAAGCAATTAATCTGGGCCAAATTGTCGGCAGCATAATTGCCAGCGACGACGAGAGAAAAATTGTCTGCCTCGGCTCAACCGACCTGACCCACTATGGCCCGGGTTATGGTTTTGTTCCTATGGGGACAGGTAAGGACGCGTTAAAATGGGCAATGGAAGTCAACGACAGGCAGTTCATCGACTATTCACTGAAGATGCAGCCGGATAAGATGCTCGAAAGTGCGGAAGAAAATTGCAACGCCTGCGGGGCTGGCGCAGCCGCAGCAACCGTGGCCGTTGCCAAGACACTCGGCAAGAAAAAAGGTATTCTCCTCGCCCACACCAACAGCAACGAGGTAATGCTCCGTAAGACGGGTTCCTCCAGCCAAGAATCTGTCGGCTACGCCGCTATCGTCTTCTAAATGCAATCTATCCCCCCTGCTCTAACTGCCAGGTTGGCAGTAAATCTTTGGCCGGCTGCAAGATTGTCAAAATATGATTGCCTGCCACAATCCTTCCTAACTCGTTTATTGTCAACAAGTTACGCAATAAAACGACCGTAACTGCTTTACTGGCACAGGGTTTGCAACTATAAAGTCGCCATGGTAGCGGACTTGCGACAATTCGATGAATTAAACGTGCTTGCTATCCGGTCGGACTGGGACTGGCCCGGGGCTTTGCGCGATATATTCAGGCCCAGGGGCATAAATCTGTTGGTCGCGGAGCGCACCAATGATATAGTTAACGTCCTGCGGCATCGGCGGATTTGCACAACGATTATAGATACCGACCTCGACGAGCCGGAGGTGGGGCTGTGGACGCTGAAGATTATCCGAATGGAACAGCCGCTTATGCCCTGTATATTACTGGCAAAGCGCGCGACTAATATGATGCTCGAAAAGGCGCTGCAGTTGGACGCCTTCAGCGTTATGTCAAAACCGGTGGATATGAGTATTTTGAGAGACCAGTTGAATCGGCTGTTCGTGAAAAGATACGGCAGCCATATTTTTTCGTCATAAAAAATAAAGCAAAATAAAGGTGGAATTTTTTGAAAGGAGTAGCAGGAAATGAAAGTAAGACCATTGGCCGATAAGGTCCTCGTTCAAAGAGTGGAAGCGGAAACTAAAACAGCGGGTGGAATCGTCCTGCCCGACAGCGCAAAAGAAAAACCCCAGAAAGGCAAAGTCGTCGCGGTAGGCGACGGCAAAATCCTCGACGACGGCTCACGTCAGAAACCACAGGTCAAAAAAGGCGACACGGTGCTGTTCACCAGTTACGCAGGCAGCGAACTAAAAATGGACGGCAAAGAGTACCTGATTATGGCCGAGTCGGACATTATGGCAGTCATCGAAGATTAAGCCGGAATTGATAATTGAAATTAAAACTCAGAAGGAGAAGTAAGATATGGCAGCGAAAAAGATAGCGTTCGGAACAGAGGCGAGAGCAGCGATACGAGAAGGCGTAAGGAAGCTCGCCGCCGCTGTTAAAGTAACATTAGGCCCCTGCGGCAGGGTTGTCGTTCTTGAAAAATCGTTCGGTTCGCCCACCGTCACAAAAGATGGCGTCTCGGTCGCCAAGGAAATCGAGCTTGAAGACCCATACGAGAATATGGGCGCGCAAATGGTCAAGGAAGTCGCATCAAAGACGTCAACCGTCGCGGGTGACGGCACAACCACCGCGACCATCCTGGCTGAAAGCATATTCGAAGAGGGATTGAAAAACATTACAGCCGGCGCAAACCCGATGCAGGTAAAACGAGGCATCGATACGGCGGTTGACACAATCGTCAAAGAATTGCATAAAATGAGCACAGCCGTCGCATCCAGCAAACAGATTGAGCAGGTCGCGACGTGCTCAGCAAACCAGGACGCGGAAATCGGCAAGAAATTAGCCGAGGCGATGGACAAGGTCGGCAAAGACGGCGTCATCACCGTCGAAGAAGGCCAGTCGCTCGAAACCGTAGTTGACCTGGTCGAAGGTATGCAGTTCGATAAAGGGTATCTTAGCCCTCACTTCATCAACAAGCTGGAAAATATGACGGTCGTTTTAGACAAGCCGTATATCCTCATCCACGAAAAGAAAATCAGCTCGATTAAATCGCTTGTGCCGCTGCTTGAAAAGGTCGCAAAACAGGGTAAGCCCCTGCTGATTATCGCTGAGGAAGTCGAAGGCGAGGCGCTGGCGACATTAGTCGTCAACAAGCTTCGCGGCGTTCTCCAGTGCGCAGCGGTAAAGGCGCCCGGATTTGGCGACAGACGCAAGGCGCTGTTGAGCGATATAGCTATACTGACCGGCGGTCAGGCCATATTCGAGGACCTCGGCATCGATATCGAAAATCTCGAACTGAATATGCTGGGCAGGGCAAAACAGGTTACTATCGACAAGGACAACACAACGATTATCGAAGGCGCAGGCAAGACGGAAGAAATCAAGGGTAGAATCGAACAGATAAAGGCCGAAATAGAAAAGTCAACCAGCGATTACGATATCGAAAAGCTCCAGGAACGCCTTGCGAAACTCTCAGGCGGCGTTGCGATGATAAAGGTAGGCGCAGCAACGGAAGCCGAGATGAAAGAAAAGAAGGCACGCGTCGAGGACGCGCTTCACGCCTGCAGGGCCGCGGTAGAGGAAGGCATCCTGCCGGGCGGCGGCGTCGCAATGCTACGAGCGATTCCCGCTCTGGAAAAACTCAAGGCACAGGGCGATGAGAAAGTCGGCATCGATATCGTACGCAGAGCTATTGTTGCCCCAATCAAACAGATTGCCCTCAACGCAGGTCTCGACGGCTCAATCGTGGCACAGAAGGTTATGGAAAGCAATGACAAGAACTTCGGCTACGATGCACTGCGAAAAGAATACGGCAATATGATTGATTTCGGCGTCATCGTCCCGACAAAGGTCGAACGCATCGCGCTGCAAAACGGCGCGTCAATCGCGTCACTATTACTGACGACCGACGCGATAGTAAGCGAAATTCCTGAAAAGAAAGAAGCCCCGCAAATGCCTCCGGGCGGCGGAATGTACTAAAAAACGCTGATAACAAGGCGGGCCTGAAAAACCCGCCTTGTTGTTTTATAAAGGAGATTTCAAATGTCGTTCCAGTTTTACAGCAACGTAATCTCGCAGGCGTCCCGCCGAATCGCGGGGGGCATATTCGCCACGGGACTTATGCTGATTGGTTTCGGTCTGCTGATTTATCTGTATCCTAAGTTTTTTGCGACTTTGGCAGCAATGGTTTTCTTCGCCGCAGGTCTCGGCACCTGTATAACGGCATTAAAAATATTCGCAGCTCAGCATCGGATGAACAAAAATACCAACAATGAATCAACCGAATACCGAGAGAACGTCAGAATCAGAATTGAAGACCACTAATCAGCTTTTTAAATCACTGAGCAAGTTTATCGCGGCTTTGATATCGCCAAGCCGGTTATCGCCTCCCTCACACTCCACGGCCAGCACCCCCGCAAAATACACACTCTTCAATGCCTTCAAAAATTTGTCGGCATCAACCTCACCCGCCCCCCAGACAACTTCGCTTCCCCATGTACCCGGCGTTTGGGTATGTATCGCATCTTTAATATGAACGTGTTTTATCCAGGGGCCCAGAATACCAACCGCTTCAATTGGATTGCCCTTGCCATAAAGAATCATATTCGCCGGGTCAAAGTTCACGCCCAAAGCGGGATGATGTAATTTTTCAAGAAAATCGCGAAGCTCCCTCGCCGACTCCTGCCCGGTCTCCATCAATAGCGTTACCTTATGCTCGCCCGCTTTGTCTGCGAACATCCTGGTCCGCTCAATCAGTGTCCTGGCCTTTGCGGGGTTTTGCATATCGATGAAACCAAAATGCATCGATAGGAACCGCACCTTCAGCTCGGCGGTCAGCTCAATGGCCTTTAATGCCAACTCGCGATTATCCCGCCAGCAATCATCAGGCACTACACCGCCCGTGGCTTTTATCGATTCAAGCGTCGAATAATCCTCCTGCGGAAAATTAATCATCGCAGCAGTAATCTTCAGTTTGCTTTTGGCGACTTCGGCAAGATACTGACTGCCTTTGTTGGCAAGTGCGGGCGCAATCGCAAGATGAACGCAGTCAACCCCTGTCTCGACAATTTTTTCAAAGTCATTGCCGAGCGACCAACTGCAAACCCCCACAGGCCAATCGAGACATCTCATCGAATCGCAACCTCCTTTTTGCTTTCAGCGGACTGTTTCTCCGCCAGAATTATTTTTACCGCGTTGAGAGAATCGGCCGGACTGATTATCCGGGGTACTTTTGTGCCTTTGATTTTCTTTATGAAGTGCGTGATTTCACGCGACCAGCCGTCGCCCGATTCAATCTTAGGCGTTAAACAGCCGCCGCCTGCCAAACACACCTGAAGCGTCGGGGTATGCCTGCAATCATATACAATCGTCGCCTTTTCGAGCGAGATAACAAAACTCATTTCGAATTTGAAGTCGGGCGACATAACAAAGCCGCCCTCCGCTGAGACAACCTTGCTGTTCTTATAAACATATTGCGTCGTAACGTAATCGAACCCGCCGCTTGGCCCGATTGCCCCCTCCGACCTTACCGCCTGGGGCAATCCGAACAGATACTGAATATAATCGGCGTCGTGTATGTGCAGGTCCATAATCGCCCCACCGCTTTGTTTCGCGTGGATAAGCCAGTTCTTCCAGCTCCACCCCGGCACCGGACTGACCCGCCGAAAAGACGCGGCCAACACATCGCCATACTTTCCCGAATCAACAATCTGTATCGCTTTCGCATACTCAGGCCAAAAGCGGATGCAATGACCGATTTGCAATATTCTTTTATTCGTCTTCGCGGCAGCAATCATATCTTTGCACTGCTCGACATTCATCGCCATCGGCTTTTCGCACAAAACGTGCGCACCCGCATCAAGAGTCTTTACCGTAAAATCTCTGTGCATAAACGTCGGCAGCGTAATCGAAACCGCATCGAGCTGCTCTTCGGCAAGCATTTTTTCAAAGTCCGTATAAAGCGCAATATCGCTGAGGTCTAAAGCTGTATTATCGTCCTCGATATTACCCCCTATTTTCTCACTGCCCTTCAGACGTGCCTTGTCGCCGTCACAAATTGCGACAACCCGGACTCCCCGCTGAACACCATAATAACGCAGGTGCGTATGACCCATAAGACCAAATCCAACTATTCCTACACGAACCGCCTTCACTCTGTTACCCCTTGAACAACACGACCAGTACAATAATCGATATGAACATAATCACCGCTGGCACGGCAAAAATCGCCCGCCAGTTAAACCGGCCTTCCTTTCTGAAAATATCCATCACAACTCCCGCGAATTGCGTCCCCAAAAATAAACCCACGCCGGTCGTCGCCGCGAACACAAGCGCCTGCACCGAACTGCGGATTTCAGACGGAGATGCGATGTTGGCGAATATCTGGCCAGCAATAATGAACAGGACATAAGCAAGGCCGTGGAGTGATTGCGAAATAACTATCAGCGCACGCGGCTTCGAGATGACGTAAACCAGATACAATAAAAACCAGGCCGCCGCGCCAATCGTCAGCGTCCATTTGAATCCGAATGAGCCGATAAATTTGTTAAGCAGGTAATATGTGGCTGCGGCCTGCACTACCTGGGCAATAGCCATCGCAGCCGGCACGTTCTTGCCGGTTATCCCCGTGTCCATCATAAATCTCGCGCTGCCCAAAAAATAAAACTGCATCAGCCCCCCTGCCACAAGCGAGACAATCATAAAGACCAGAAAATTGGTGTCTTGCAGCATAGTCATCGCCTTCAAAATGGGCGTCCCGCCGGCCCCGGCAGGCGGCGTCGAAGGTAATGCAAGGCAACTGACCGCCATAATAGCTGAAAGTGCCGCGGCGAGGAAAAGACAATCACGCCCCTTCTCAGCGGTCTTGAACGTCCACCGCCAGCCCGTAAGGAAATACCCCGCAATCGCCCAGGCAATCGGCGCCCACATAAAAACCTTTCCCTGCCAGGCGGCATCGGTAACATTGGCAAAAAGCACCGCGTTGACCAAAGGAAGCGTCGCCGCATAAAACACCGAATATAAAAACATTACGGCAAACAACACTGCAAACCTCGTCTGCACCGCCGCAATCAGCAACAGTACCGCCCCAATCAAATGCGCCCCCGCGAGAATCCATTCGGCGTTGAGCCACTTATCCGCAATATGCCCTGAAATCAAAGGAGAAATAATGCATGCGAGAGGCAAAGTGGCGTATATCCACCCCGTCTGTTTTCCGCTGAAGCGCAAAGGCCCCAGCAATCTTGCCGCCAATACCGGCAGCCATGCCCCCCAAACCGCGTATTCCAGCGCCATCACCGCACTTAACTTTATGTAAAGCAATGTGCTCATTTTTATCTCCCTAAAAATCGTGCCCACATTGTCAGTACCCGCACACGTTAAATCCAGTATAATCTAAAAAAGCACATGATAAAATGGCGTGCAATCCGCAAAATCAGAGGTTAAAATAGAGCGATATGAAACTGCCAAAATTACAAAAACCGGATAGTTACGTCGGCCTGTATATTGTCGATTTCGGCGATAATACGGGAGTGGGGTTCACCGCACAGGAGGTCGCCGAACTTTTTGAAAGCGAAAGGTTCGGCCACTGCAAGGCATATAAGATACACAAGGCATACCCTGACGGCCGACTGGAGCTTAAAGGCGTTCAAAAAGAAACTTTCCAGCTTGAAACAGGTATGTTCTTCTTCTCCGCTTGTCTCGATACCGCACGCAGTGATTACAAGCGGTTAGTCAAACTCGGCATCGAGACCGACGTGCCCTGCAAAGCGATGGCTCATCTTGCCAGGTACAGCGACGACAAATTTGCGGTAGCGCTTATTTACCCCGCCGAATATGATGATGAGATAAGCGACTGGCTGCTTGAACATCAGTTTAAATCAGCGGGTGTTGCCGAGGGAGGCGTAAGCGCGGTAACGAGATACTATGACGCAAAGCCCGAAATACTGGAAAGACACCAGTTGTGGGGCCGGTCATCTATCGAAAGCCGAACGGGCGAAGAGCTTCTGGCCTCGACAAAAATCGCCGTGCAACGATAATCACGTTTTGAAAAATGGTCCTTCATCGAAAAACTAATACCGTTCTGGGTTTTTTAGCGGGCTTGATGTCGGCTGTCTTCGGAACCAAACCCGCGAAACCATCAATAGAGGACTTGAAGCGGACGGAATTCGCAACCAGCACACAGCGACTCGGAATCCGATTCACGGACCGCATACGAGACGTCTTTCGATTCAAATGGCTTAAAAAAATGTGATTTTCTGCGGGACTGATTCGTATAAATAATATGCGAGAAACAGATAACATAATTCAGCCGACAGGCGGTGAGCCGGTGCTTAGCGAAAACGCGATGACCGTGCTGGAGAACCGCTATTTAATCAGGGATGAACAGAGAAAAATTATCGAGACGCCCGGCCAGCTTTTCAGCAGGGTCGCCCGGCTTGTCGCGTCAATCGAGATAAATTACGGCTGTAACAAAACCGAAGTTGCCCAGTGGCATAAAAAATATTATGACATTATGGCCTCGCTGAAATTTCTGCCCAATTCTCCAACGCTAATGAACGCGGGCAGGCCTTCGGGAATGTTGAGCGCCTGTTTTGTTTTGCCGATTGAAGACAGCATCGAAGATATATTCGAGACAATCAAAGATACCGCCCTGATTCAGAAGGCAGGAGGCGGAACTGGCTTTTCGCTCGACCACCTGCGTCCCACCGGCGACCGGGTCGCGTCGAGCGGCGGCACAACGTCAGGCCCGATTTCATTCTGGCGTGTATTTTCCCAGACAACCGACGCGATTCAGCAGGGCGCGTTCCGCAGAGGCGCAAATATGGGGATGATGAGCGTTACCCATCCCGATATCATCAGGTTCCTGCACGCCAAACAGGACTTAAAGGCCTTCACAAATTTCAACATCTCTGTAAAAATCACCGATGCCTGGATGAACGCCCTTGAAACAAAACCCAACACGCTGCACGTCGTAGAAAACCCCCGAACAGGTCAAAAATACCTCCTGCCAAAGCAAATCGATATCAATAACTACGTGATACAGGACCTGTTCGCGCTATCCGGCGATAACACTGACAGTATCGAAAATAAAGACAGGTTCTACACCATCGGCGATTTGTGGAATATGATTATCACCTGCGCCCATAAGACGGGCGACCCGGGCGTAGCATTCATTGACCGCATCAACAAGGACAACCCGACGCCCGTACTTGGCGATATTGAAGCGACAAACCCCTGCGGCGAACAGCCTTTGCTGCCATACGAGGCCTGCACCTTAGGCAGCATCAACCTCGCGAAATTCGTTACCGACAAATCCGAAATCGACTGGCCTGCGCTGGCTGAAACAACGAAATTAGGCGTCCGATTCCTCGATAACATAATCGACGCCTGCCACTATCCTGTTACCCAGACAGCCGAAATCGCCCGCGCAAACCGCAAAATCGGACTGGGCATTATGGGTTTCGCGGACTGCCTTTTTATGCTCGGCAAACCATACGACAGCAATGAAGGCGTCGCTGCCGCGGAATCAATTATGAAGTTCATCAACGAAAACGCCAGACAGGCAAGCAGTGAATTGGCTGAAAAACGAGGATGCTTCCCCAACTGGCCCGACAGTATCTGGAACAAAGAGAGAAATTTGAAGGTGCGAAACGCAGCGATTACCTGCGTCGCGCCAACAGGCACAATAAGCATCATCGCCAACTGCTCATCAGGTATTGAGCCGCTTTATTCGCTCGTTTTTGTGCGACAAGTCCTGTCAGGCAAAAAATTGCTCCAGACAAACCCAGTTTTCAGCGAAATTGCCGCAAACAGGGCTATTTTCAACGAAGATATTGCCCGCCAAGCGCTTCAAACCGGCAGTATTCAAACAATATCTTCAATCCCCGCTGAAATCCGCAAAATCTTCAAATGCGCCTATGACATCAGCCCGGAATGGCACATTCGTATGCAGGCCGCATTCCAAAAGCACTGCGATGCAGCCGTCAGCAAGACGATAAACTTCACCGAAAAGGCCAAAATCGCCGGCGTTGACAAAGCCTACCGGCTCGCGTATCACCTTGGTTGCAAAGGAATTACGATATACCGCCGAAAAAGCAGACCCGATGAGCCGATGACGCTTTGTTAGTACAACCACCACGCCGTTTTAACCCCCAAATCGAACACGGAACCGCAAAAAACGTATATTCTAAACACCAACGAAATGGGGTAATTTTTGGATTAAAGCGCCGATTATGTGTGTGCCGATAATTAGAGCAGCAGAACAGAGTTTTTCTCCCCTCCGGAAAACATCGGGTAGCGAGGCGTTATCCGATGTTTTCTTTTTTTATAGAGACGACAACTACACTCAAATCGCTTAAAATTCGATAAATGGCTTGAAAACCAGTTGGACAACGAATACATTTCGGGCAATGTAGCCGATATAGTAATATCGGAATAACGAATGTAAAGAAGTAGAGTCGCATGTTTTTTGGATTAAGGAGAAACCAAAAATGAAAAAGCAGTTAATGGCACTGGTCGCGGTTTGTATAATGCTCGCGATTGTGAGCAATGTGATGGCGGCAGACGCGAACCAGCCCAAAGGAACCCCGAAAGAAAAATCAAAAGAGATCAGCCTAGTCATAGGTATCGTCACCGTAACCAAAGACAACGACGGGAATTTCACTGAGATAAAAGTGACCGCCCATAAGGAACTCATATACAAAGTGGTTCTCGATGAAAAAGGCATAGAGCTGGGAAAGACAATGGCTGACAAAAGAGCCAGAATCGAAGGAACCATAGAGAAAAAAGGTAATGTTGAATGGCTGACCGTAAAAACGTTTGGCGACCTGAGACCCAGGGGAGATACCAAGCCGAAAGATAAACCAGCCGCAAAGCCAAAGTAAAATCAGTAACGTGATTAAATAACAAACACTAAGAGCCGCATAATAACGCGGCTCTTTTTTTGCGCCAAGGCAGATTTGCTAAGCGTTTAGGCCGTGGCATTTTTTGTATTTTTTGCCTGAGCCGCAGGGACAGGGGTCATTGCGGCCGACCTTTGGCCCTTCGAGTTTAATCTGCTTGACCTTTATCTCACCCTGAGGCGCCTGCGCGGCAGCACGCTGACGCTCGGCCATAGCAAATTGCCCGACCTGGTCGTGCGCGGTCTGGCTCACCTGCCAAACGCTCCTGGCCCTTGCGCCGGCTTCGAGATGCACCTTAAAGACGATATCCGTAACCCGCTCATCGATATTGGACAGCATCTCGCTGAACATCCGGTGGCCTTCCCGCTTGTACTCGGTCTTCGGGTCTTTCTCGGCCCAGGAACGCATCCAGATACTGTCCTTGAGATGGTCCATATTATAAAGATGGTCTTTCCATGCGGTGTCATAAACCTGGAGCAGGACGTATCTTTCAAGCTCGCTTAATTCCCTTCGCAGAAACTCCCTGCCCGCATGAAGGATTATATCCTTTCGCTGCTCGACATCACCAAGCTGTTCGGGCGTAAACGCCGTCCCGAAGCGGTTATTGGTCCATTCGGTAATCGCCTGTGTATCAGGCAGGCGAAGCGCATCCTCGACTTCCTTTGTCAATTGACCGTTGCTGTAGGACTCGCTCAATTCCAGAAGCTGCCTTTGCAATGTTTGCGGCTGGATTTGCTGTATGCTCTCGGCGGTAAACTGGGCTTTGTATTTTCTGTTTGCCCAGTTGGCCAGCGACTCAAAGCCATATACATTGGCCCCTTGAGGTCCATACACCATATTCATCGCGAACTCGACGGGGTATTCGATTTCACGTCTTTTATATCTTTCCCTGATTCGCTCGGCGATGAGTCCCTCAATCTGCTCCGGCTTTAACGCTTTCAGCTCATCAACGCTGAGCTTTATATCAAACTTCGTGCGAATCCATTCCACAAGCCGGCGAATCGCAAAATCCGGTTTCAACGGCTCAGCAACAGGTGAACAGTCCTTTTTCTCAATCTGCTCATGTGCCGCGGCAATTAACTGCTCTTCGAGCTGTTCAGGCGTCATCTGCTTGACTTTGTTCGCGCTCAAGCTGACGCTGAATGCGCTCATCGCCCATTTGCACAGGCCCGGAATGTCCCACGTTGACTGGTCTTCGTAATCCTCGAGGTATTCGCCAATCGACAGCGATATATCGTTGCCCGCGCTTTCCCTGGCTTTGTTCTTGATGATTCGCTCAATCTCTTCAGCCGACAATTCCTCTATTTCAGATGGTTTCAATTCAACGCTGAACTGGCTCGACGCCCATTCACAGATGCACTTGACGGGATACGCCTCCTCCAGCATTATCTGACAGCTCTTGGCGGTCGTGCCCCCTATCATTTCATCGATAATTTCTTTAAGACCCAGGCCCGCCAGGATTTTCCGCCTGCGGGAATAAAATATCTTGCGCTGATAATCCATCACCTCGTCGTAATCGAGCAAACTTTTTCGCGTCTCGAAGTTTCGTTCCTCGACCTTTTTCTGCGCCTTGGCAATACCCTTACTGATTCTTTTGTGGTAAATCGGCTGCCCTTCTTCCCAGCCAATCCACGACAACGCCTTTACCGTCCATTCCGGCGCAAACGTCCGCATCAATTCATCGTCGAAGCTGAGGAAGAACTGGCTCGACCCCTTGTCACCCTGCCTGCCGCATCGTCCGCGAAGCTGGTTATCGATACGCCTTGCCTCGTGGCGTTCCGTGCCGAGAACGTGAAGTCCGCCTATATCAGCGACGCCCTCTCCGAGCTTGATATCCGTTCCCCGGCCTGCCATATTCGTCGCAATCGTAACGTTGCCGTGCATTTTCCCGTCACGGCCCTGATGCTGAAAGCCCGCTTTTGCGACGATTTGCGCCTCGCGTTCGTGCTGCTTGGCGTTAAGCACCTCGTGCTCAAGGCCGAATCTCCTGTTAAGCGCCTCCGACAACACTTCATTTTTCTCAACGCTCACCGTTCCAACCAGCACGGGTCTTCCCGAAATGCTGATATTGTTCAACTCCTCTAATATCGCGGTGAATTTTTCGGGCATCGACTTATAAATCACGTCTTCCATATCGTCCCTGATGCAGGGCTGATTGGTCGGCATAACAACGACTTCGAGTCTATATATTTTCATAAACTCTTCGGCTTCGGTCATCGCCGTGCCCGTCATACCCGCAATCTGGCCGTAGAGTTTGAAGAAATTCTGCAATGTAATCGTGGCAAGCGTCTGGCTTTCCTCCTTGACCTGCACGGCTTCTTTTGCCTCGACCGCCTGGTGCAGACCATCCGACCACTGCCTGCCGTGCATCAGTCGCCCCGTGAATTCATCGACGATGACGACCTTGCCTTCCATCACGACATAATCTTTTTCCTTATCGAAAACAATATGCGCACGCAGCGACTGCTCGAGCAGGTGAGGCCATTCCATATTCGAGCCGGTGAAAAACGAACCGACTCCCGCCGCCTCCTGTGCCGCGCTGATTCCCTCGTGAGTCAAATGCACTGCCTTGTGGTCGTGCTCAACCTCGTAATACTGGGTTGCGCTGGGTAATTTATTCTGCGCTTCTTCAAGCTCCTTTTCGAGCTTTTCTATCGTGGCCTGTGTCTTTTCGATACGCCCCTTGTCTTTGGACTTTTTGGCCTCGCCCAGTTCGCCGTAAGCATTGGCAAGCGTCTTTTCTCCCGTGTCAATCTGCTTTTTGATTCGGTCATAACCGCTTTGCAGCCCGATAAGTTTTCTCGCGACGTCGTCGGCTCTTTTATATCTGCTCACATCATCGAAAGCAGGTCCCGATATAATCAAAGGCGTTCTCGCCTCATCAATCAGAATCGAGTCAACCTCGTCGATTATCCCGTATTGCAAATCACCCTGCACCATATGCTCAATCGACAGCTTCATATTATCGCGCAGATAATCGAAGCCGAATTCGTTGTTGGTGCCGTAGGTAATATCACTTTCGTATTGCTTCTTTCGTTCTTCGCCCGCGGTATCCATATCCGCCTGTATCGCGCCGACGGATAGTCCAAGCGCGTTATAAATAGGCCCCATCCATTCGCTGTCGCGCTTGGCGAGGTAATCATTAACGGTAACGACGTGAACGTGCCTGCCCGTCAGGTGCACTAAATACGCGGCTAACGTCGCGACCAATGTTTTACCTTCGCCCGTCGCCATTTCCGCGATTTTGCCTTCGTAGAGGACGTTGCCTCCGACCAATTGCACGTCGAAATGACGCATATTGACGTTGCGTCTGGCTGCCTCACGAACTACCGCGAACGCCTCGGGCAGCATATCTTCCGCCCTGCTGCCCTTTTTGAGCTTATCTTTGAATTCGGCTGTCTTTGCCTTCAACTGCTCATCGGTCAACTGCTTAACCTGTTCTTCAAAGACGCCTGCCTCGCGTGCGACGGTCATATACGTCTTGACCAGCCGCTCGCTGCGTGAGCCGAACAGCTTTACAATCCTTTTGCCAAAATTCTTTAACATCAGCGTTCAGCGGGTAGCGTACAGCGTTCAGGATTAAACATCCTGTACAGCATCGCACCCACTTCATCCATCAACGATTCTATGTTTGCGTTTTTATCAGTATATCCCAAATCCACGGATAAAAGAAGCTGCGTTTGCAATTCAAGCAACGAGCCATAAGCGTGGCGTAAAAACTGATTATATTCGGGTTTATGTTTCCTCCCATATCCTTCTGCTATATTAGACGGGATAGAAACAGCCGCCCTTCTCATTTGCTGAACCAGACCGTATTGCTCATTGTTCGGAAATGTCTTTGTTATTTTATATATTTCCAGGACCAGCCGGTATCCTTTTTGCCAGACAATCAAGTCCTTAAAAGTTTTTGTTTTCAAACTGTCCACTATTACCTGTCCTCTGCACGCTATTTACTGTTTTTTCTGTACGCTGTCCGCTGAACGCTGTTTCTGTTCTCTGTCCCTGTACGCTGAACGCTGTACGCTGTTCTCTGTTTACTGTTTTTCCTGTACGCTGAACGCTGACCGCTATACGCTGATTCGGCAGTATCATAAAATCTGCCCTTATTGTCAAGGATGGGGAAAGGGGTTATGTCTTTTCTGAACGCTGTACGCTGAACGCTGTACGCTGTCCGCTGCTTACTGTTTTTACTGTACGCTGAACGCTAAACGCTGTTTAACGTTTATTCTCAAGCAATTCACACATTTTTTTTCTGGCATAATAACGATTAAGCCCCTGGCTGCGGCTCTTTTGAATTTTTACTGATAAGCCGCTGGTGATATGTTTTAGATAAACACAGGTGGAGCTTTTGTTTACTTTCTGGCCCCCCGAACCGCTGCTCCTGACGAACTTTTCTTCTATATCTTTTTCGAACAAGTTGCATTTGAGCATACGCTGCTCAAGCTCTTGCTTTTTCCGTTCTGTAATTCCAAAGTTAATCATAGGTTGTCAGTGTTTCCTGTTTTTTCTGTACGCTGTACGCTGAATACTATCGTAAAATCCGCCCTTATTGTCAAGGATAAGGAAAAGGGGATATGCTAAAATGGGTAATTGAGCCAATTTACCGATAAACCATCCCTTCTTTTCAGCCGATATAATCTCATAGCGATATACGTATTTCAAAAGGAGATCGAGATGATAACGAACGAGGAAATAATAGAGGAAATCCAAAACAAGGCGAAAGAATACGGGTATGGTTGTCGTAACCCAGGCATTGACAAAAACGTCAAAATCTACTGTGGTAAGGACAAAAACGGCGATGACATTTATAACAGCAATAATTCCGGAATATCAAACGGACATATTTTTCTGGAATTCAACCAATCAAACAAAAAATTATTGCAGATTAAGATAGAACGCCTTTACAGAATTTGCTTATCGAAGGAGGAATTTAGCGTTACTTTTGTTAATTCAAATACTTTAGGCGGACAAACAGTTCCCCAATTCAATATAAAATTCAATCCGTCGGAGAAGCAACCATTCACTGATTATGATGAAATGAAAAAAGTTATTGAATACTGGTTACAAAACGATGGAGAGTTGCCATGAATTTCAGACACGGTATTAGGAAAATAGTATCCTATACCACGGATGCTCTGCGTTTAGGCGGTAAACAGATGCTCTGTGATATTATCAAGTGGACCATAATCATCATCATAGCCGCCATTGTATTTCTAATCGTGTATTATATTCTCTACGGTGGGGACCCTGGGGCTGCGTCTCGGTCAAGATAGGAGACAGACGGTAACTGAACCGGCGTCGGCTAACTGGCCTTAAACTGGACGTGCTCAGTGTCACATCGTGCATATACCGTATGGGCACTAACTAATAAATTTAGCAAGGGAGAGACAAAATGAAAAAGAAAAATCGCGTCTTCGCTGCTATTCTTGGTCTTGTCCTCGGACCTTTAGGGACAATATACTTTGGCTGGACGGTATTCCTTACAACCCTGATGACTTATTTTATTGTGTCTTTTCTGGCGTTATTACCAGTATATTTATTCTTTCCATACCGGATACCCCCTGTATGGTATGGTTTCATATTGAACGTATTTTTTGGTTTTTGGGGATTTATGCTCGCATCAGTGTATAATAAACTCCTCGATGAAAATGGTAAAACCACAAATATCGCCGCACTCAACTTGGTATCTATGACAGGGTGGCTGGTCCGAGTCATATTGTGGTCGATGGGGCTGTATTTGACGGTTATGCTTTTCTTGGATGGTCGTTGGGTAATTGCGATTCTAACTCCTATTTTGATTTTGTTCATAACACGGGGCATAGAAGATGTTGCGATATATTTCATATTGATTGTAGGGGGATTTTTAGGGTATCAGAAAAAACTCATAGACGCAGTTCTTGGCCCAGGACAATCAAACTGAAGAAATAAGTCGGCTAACTTGCCTTAAAGGAGTAAACAATGATTTTCAGAGCAAATGGCATTGAATTTGAACCACTTAGTTGGGACTTTGTTTGTGACGGTATGTGGGGCAAAATTTTTTTCCTTGTTCCAAAAGGCACATTCAAACCTGGAATGAACAATGGTGCATACGCTTTAGATGATTTTCCATCCTCAATAGTTTCTCAATTTCCAAGCATTGAGCAGGCCAAACATCAATTGGTACATGCGGCTACTTCTTGTATGGTAATTGGAAAAGATGGTGAAGGTGATTACTGTGAACGATACAAACTTGGAGATATACTTCAGGCAGCCGCCGATTTTATAGCCCAAAACCTTATAATAGCTGATAATACCCACCGCTTTCGAACCATTAAGA
Source organism: uncultured Phycisphaerales bacterium (assembly GCA_903857265.1). GTDB lineage: Bacteria > Planctomycetota > Phycisphaerae > Sedimentisphaerales > Anaerobacaceae > Fen-1362. The sequence continues at coordinate 89,873 of CAIODZ010000038.1, read as the reverse complement.
GATTACAATCAGAGTGAAAAAATAAAAGGGGTCGACCTTTTTTGCCAGCCCCAGCCGGAACTTGATGTCGCAAATTGCGATTTCAATAAAAGCTGTCTGGCGTCTTAGGTCTGTGGTCTTGAGTCCTAACTGAACGCTGTCCGCTAAACGCTGCACGCTACCCGTTGAACGCTGTTTTCACCTTCTTCTTTTGCCTTTTTTGTGTTTTCGGCGGAGGGCGAATTTTCCGCCGCCGTGTTTGGCGCGTTTGCCCTTTTCTTTGGGCCTGAGCTGTGGACGGGAAGGATGAAGGCCGCCCTCGAGGATAGCTAAAACAGGCGTGACGTTTAATTGCCTTGCGGAGATATTTACGGAGACGATGCGGACTTTCATCGGCTGGCCCAGGCAAACAATCCGCCCAGAGTGCCTGCCGACGATGGAGCCATGTTTGGGGTTGTATTGCCACTGGTCGGGGCCTAAATCCGCAAGCTGCACAAGGCCCTCGATACCGAGTTTACGCGACTGGACAAATATGCCGAAATTCGTCAGGCCCGTAACGACGCAATCCATCTCCTCGCCCACCTTATCAGCCAGCATTTGCAGAATCAAAACCGCCTTCAATTCGCGCTCCGCGTCGTCGGCACGCTCCTCGGTGAACGTGATGTGCCTGCCGATATCCGCCAGCTGCTGATTATCAGGCATCCAGTCAGGCCCGGCTTCGAGGTCGCCACGCAGGAAACAGTCCAGCGCACGATGAACGAGCAGGTCGGCGTATCGCCTTATGGGGCTTGTGAAATGACCATACAATGCCGAAGCAAGCGCGTAATGGCCTATATGCAGGGGCGAATACTGCGCCTTTTCCATACTTCGCAAAACGACGAGATTTATCGCAAGAGAGCTGTCCGTCCCTTTGACGGAATTAAGAAGCTGCTGCAACGCCGCCCTGTCGGGCAAACGGGGCAAGCTCAACCCCAATGACCGGACAAGCTCGGCAAGATTTCGCATAGTAAAAGCATCCGGGTCAGGGTGAACCCGACGCATAACCGGGATATTATTGTGGTCCAGAACCGTCGCCACGGCCTCGTTGGCCTCGACCATAAACATCTCGATTATCGTATGCGGATAACTATTATCCGCTGGCTGGCCATCGATTACCCTGCCCGCTTCGTCGAATACAAGCTCCGTCTCAGGCAAATCAAGGTGCAGCATCCCTTGCCTGTCGCGGCGTTTCTCGATTATCCGCGCAAGTTTATTCATATCATTCAAAAGCGGCATCACTTCAGGTTTTATATCTTTGGTATGTCCCTTGAGGAACCGGTCAACCTGCTGATAAGTCAGCCGTTGAGTTGAGCGGATGATACTGTTGCGATAATTGCGATTTACGACGTTACCATCATTGTCGTAAGCAATGTATGCGCTTTTGACTAATCGCAACTGGTCGGGCTGCAAGCTGCATACGCCGTTGCTAAGCATTTCGGGCAGCATCGGTATCACCCTGCCAGGCAGATATATACTGTTGCCCCGCTCTTTGGCTTCTTTATCCAGAGGCGTTTGGGGCGGAACAAAATAAGTAACATCGGCGATGTGAACACCCAAAAGCCAGTTGCCGTTTGCGTCCTTTTCCAAACTAATCGCATCGTCAAAATCCTTCGCGTCGGGCGGGTCAATCGTAACGATGATTTTGTTTGTTATATCGTCCCGGTCGCGGATATTTTCCGGCTTATATTCGGTCGCGGCCTTATGCGCCTGGAAAATGCAGGAGTCGTTGAATTCGCCCGGAAGCTGGAACTGGTGAATTATCGACGCGATTTCGCTTTCGTATCTGCCCGCTTTGCCTAACACTTCGATAATCACCCCGCGGGCGAGACGTCTTTCCGTGGGATAAGATAATATCTCGATGACTACCTTGTCTTTTTCTCTGGCGTTTTTGGCGGTAACGTCATCGACGGTTATGGGGTCAGCCACTCCCGAACCATCCGGTTGGACAAGCCAGCCCTCGGGTTTTCGCATCAGCGTGCCAACGAACCGGTTGCGTCCCCGCTGGACGATTTCGATGATTCTGCCGCTGTAACGGATTTGCTCTCCCCTGGTGGATTTTTCGACGACTTTCGCGGCAACAACGTCGCCCGTCATCGCCTCCATCGTATCGCCAGGCGGGATAAATAAATCGACGTGGGCCGCCGATTCCAGAGGCGTAACAAAGCCGAAGCCCCTTGCGTTTGCGCGGAACGTCCCGATGATTCGACCCGCAAGACCGGCAAGCCCTACTACGCTGCCGTCGCCCAATACGACATGGTTGGCGTGATGAAGCTCATCGAACGCACGCTTGAATTCGGGATAATCGGCCCCTTCAATCCCCAATGCCCTGGCCAGCTCGCTGACCTTGACCGGCTTGTAGTCGGCGTGCTTCAGCAGCTTGATGATTTTCTTTTTATATACTTCTCGCATTTTAACCACTAAGACACAAAGGCACTAATTTCCTCATTTTACCCCGTGTCTCGGTGCCTTCGTTCGTGACTTTGTGGTTAGGCCGGCGCTTTTGCTTTCAGCGCGTTGAGCCGTTTGGCAAGACGTGATTTTTTGCGAGCGGCTGTTTTTTTATGCATAGTGGTGGTCGATGCGACCTTATCCAGCCGTTTGGCCGTAAGACGGAACTGCTCCGCCGCCGCCTTGAGGTCTCCACTGGCAAGGGCGTCCTCAAAATGCTTTATCTGCGTCTTGATGCTGCTCTTTCTTGCGCGATTAATTGCTCTTCTTTTTTCGTTCTGCCTTACTCTTTTTTTTGCCGACAACGAATGAGCCACTTCTGTCTCCTAAAAAATACTTCTGTTAACAATTTTCCTGTACACAGTTATTTTCAATACCTGTTATTTCGCTTCTTTTCTCAGCCGGTCAACCCGCTGGGAAACATCTTTGAACCCAAAGTCAACCTGGGCTATTTTACGATATATGTCAAGGGCCTCGGCCTTTTTGCCCTGCTCCTCGAAGGAGCGGGCAAGATTATACCGCAATTCCTTCGCAATGTCGTCATCTTTTATTTCATAAGATTCGATTGCCCTGGTGAAAATATCCTCCGCATCGGCATACCAGCCCTTTATAAAAAAGCAGAGGCCTATCTTGCCCATGGCCGCAATTTTGTGCCTCGGGTCCTTCTGGGCCTCCTGAAGCAACGGAATCGCTTCATCACATCTCTTGTTATAGACCAGACGCAGGCCGTATTCGTATTTTGCCTTGAGGTCGGTAGGATAGTTTTTGACGCAAAGCCCGTAATGTTCCATTTCTGCCTTGTTCAACTGCCCGACAAGGCCGGCGTGCTTTGACTTTGCGATGCTGTCTTCGGGATTTGCGTCAATTGCCTCGTCCGCCTCCCGTATCTTGCGTTTTATCTGCCCGATTCGAATCAGGCCCGCTCGTTCCTTGAAGCTGAAATCCTGCCTCTTTTTGTACGCGTCCTCGAGCAGTTTTATCGCTTCTTCTTCCGTCTGGTCGGTCCTCATATCCGCAAGGACGCCCGCCAGTCCGAATATGCTATGTGCCGACTCAGGGTTTTGCTCGTATGCCCTTCTCGCCGCCTCTACAGCAAGAACCCGGTAGTCCTTTGTCTTGATTACTCCCTGCTGCGACTGAAATATTTCCTGCTCCTCGCGGTTTTTGATTGATTTGCGGAAGTCGCCCGCCTGGTCATATTTGCCTCGTGAAACAGTCAGCTCCGCGGATAATCTCTTCGCCTCGTCAACTATTTCGCCGTCATCGGGACGCAATTTCGCCGCATACTGGCAAGCCGCCAGGGCCCTGTCCCACAACCCAATGGCTGCGTATGAGTCCTTCAGCAGCATATACATATGCGCCGACGGCGATTGCGAGGCATTGTAGGCCGCGAACAGCAAATCCGCTATCCATTTTGCCGTTTGATTGTATCCGCCAGCCACAGTCGCCTTTAGCATCGCCTCGATATACGGCAAATGTTCCGGGTCCCTGGCCATCAGATATTCGGCGTTGAGCAACTGTTCGAGGGGGGTCTTGCCGCGGGAATATTTCATTCTTTCCATCATCGAGGGTTTCTTGCCGCCCTTGGCCTCTCGTCTGAGGGCAAGCTCCCTAAGCTGCAAATGGCCGTCCTGAAGCGCATCAGGGTTGTATCGCAACCCTTCGAGATACAAATCTATAGCATAGTCGAAATTGTAATTTGCGGCCGCCTCGTCGGCCTTTTCAAAAAACAACTTCGCCTTTGCGCTTATTCCATTGTCTTCAGGCATCAATTTCCTCAAAAAACCACTTTATGAAGCTTCCCACACCATAATCGTATTCTTCGGCCAAATTCTGTCAACAAATAAATCCGCCACGGGCGTATAAATGCTTGTATTGAAATCCCGACTTTGCTATAAAACCGTGGTACCTTAAACCAATATTTATGGAGAATATGCTATGCTTACGGCTCTTGAGCAGTATGACCCGCAAATATATGAACTTATAAGGCAGGAAGGCGCACGCCAGAGCGCCTGTGTCCGGCTTATACCGTCCGAAAACTACGTTTCCAAGGCGGTAATGCTGGCAAGCGGCAGTTGCCTGACCAACAAATACGCAGAGGGATACCCGGGTAAACGGTATTATGAGGGCCAACAGATTACCGACCTCATCGAAACCATCGCCCGACAGCGGGCCATAAAGATATTCAAGGCCGACCACGCCAACGTCCAGCCATATTCCGGCTCAATCGCGAACCTCGCGGCTTATATCGCGCTGGCAAAGCCCGGCGATACGATTATGGGACTTGCTTTGCCCCACGGCGGGCATCTCACCCACGGCTGGAAAGTCAGTATGACCGGCAAAATCTTCAATTCAATGCAGTATGGCGTCAGCTCTGAGACGGGCAGGTTCGACTATGACCAGATTCGAGACCTGGCAAAGAAAAACAAGCCAAAAATCATAATCTCCGGCTGCACAGCATATCCGCGAGAAATCAACTTCGAGATTTTTGGCGACATCGCCAAAGAGGTCGGCGCATATCACGTCAGTGATATCGCCCATATCTCCGGCTTAGTCGTCGCGGGCGTTCACAAAAGTCCCGTTCCCTACGCGGACATCGTTTCAACAACAACGCACAAGACGCTGCGAGGCCCGCGAGGCGGAATGCTGCTCTGCAGAGCCGAACACGCCGACAAAGTCGATAAGGCCGTCTTCCCCGGACTCCAGGGAGGCCCGCACATGCACACGATTACCGCGATTGCCGTCGCGCTCGCGGAAGCTGACACGACTGAGTTTGTCGTTTACGCCAAACAGATTGTCAAAAACGCAAAGGCGATGGCCGAAAAACTGCTCGAATGCGGATTCAACCTCGTATCGGGCGGCACAGACAATCACCTGATTCTCATCGATTTGAGAAACAAAAACATCCCCGGCAAAAAATTCGCCAAGGCGCTCGACCGGGCCAGAATCGAAACCAACTACAACACCATACCCAACGATCCGGCTCCCCCGGCAAACCCGAGCGGCCTGCGAATCGGAACGCCCGCGATTACCACACGCGGCATGAAAGAAGAACAGGCCCGGCAAATCGCGGAATACATAGGCAAGGTCGCCGAGAACATCGATAATGAATCGGTCATCGAGCAGGTCGCCAAAGATGTTCTGCTGATGTGCTCGCAGTTCCCGGTGCCGGACCACTTCATTATTCCGAACAAGAAATAATCACGGATAGTTGCAGCCGTTTACTTTCGCTGCGATTTGTGTGCAGGGATGCGAGAGAATCCTCTGAAGATAGCTGTCCTGGGCCTAAATGACACGGGCAGGTCGCTGCTCGATGCAGCCAAAGGTCTCGACTGCTTTACCATTGCGGCTGTGGGCGATAATGACGCAAACCTGGCGCAACAGGTCGCCAAAGATTACAACTGTGCGGCATACGACGATTATCGCCGGCTGATAATACAGAACCAGCTCGACTGCCTGCTCGTCGCCGCACCGATTCACAACTGCGCCGAATATCTCAAACTGGCGATAAAAAAGAAATTTCACATTCTCAAGCTGCCGCCATTTGCGAGAAATTTCAGTGAGGCGGCGGAATTCGTAAAGATGGCGCAAAACGAGGGAGTTACCCTCGCTGCGGCCAACCCGGGAAGATTCGCTCAAAGCGCACTTGCGGCAAGGGGATATTTCCTGCAAAACCCGGCGCAACAGCCGTTTCTTATCCTTGCAGCAGCAGGCGAGCCAACACCAAGCACGCCAAGGGCAAAATGGCGCGATGACCCGATGCTGGCCGGAGGCGGCGCGATTCTTTACGACTGCTGGGAGATAATCGACCAGATAATTCTGAACTTCGGCTTGCCCCAGCAGGTGTATTGCGTCGCGGGAAGCACCGCGGGCGACAGACAGCAGCGACTATACAGAACAGAGGACAGCGCTATCATAACGATGAAATTCGGTGACGCGATGTCGGGCAATCTCCTCGCGGGTCACGCCTCTGTCGGGCAATCACTCGCAAACCAGCAGCAAAAATGGTTAATCGCGCAGTGCCAGGATACGATTGTAAGATGCGACGACAAGGTGTTTGAAATCGCTGATTCACGGGGACAGCGGCTCAGGCAGGACGAATTCGCGGATGATTCGTCCGCCCGGATGAAAATGGTGCTGGAAAATTTCGGCTCTCATCTGCTTTGGCCCGACAAAAATCCGCTCGTAAGCCCGGCAGCCGACAACCTGAAGATTATGGCGTTTATAGAAGCTGCTTATCTTTCCGCACGCACGGGTATGCCGGAAGAGCCGGCGAGAATACTCAAAATCGCGTAATGTCTTCCGGCTCGTGGCAGGCAAACCACATTTTTTCAACGCAATCACTCCATTCCCGCTCAATTATCTGCGCGGTTCGTCAGGCAGATTTTTTAACCTGTCGAGAACATTCTGCCGGTATTCATCCTCTCCCGTTTTTGTCCCCGCGATACCGTCCAGATAATGCGACTGGATTCTCGCCCTGAGGTAATCGATGCGATTTTCGGGCGAAGGGTGCGTTGAAAAGAAATCGCAGGAATTGTTCGCCTCCTCTTCTTTCTGCAGTATCCGCATCGTCTCGACCATACCGTTGGGGTTGTAGCCGGCCCTGAACATATAATCCATACCGCCGAGGTCCGCGGTTCTTTCGTCTTCCCTGCTGTATTTGACCGCAACAAGCTGCATCGCTATATTGGCGGCAGCCACCTCACCCTGCGTTCGGGCCTGGGACGCCGCCAGGATAAACAACGCACTCATGCCGACTTGTTTGCTCATCATATTTTCAGCGTCTCTCGCAACGACGTGAACGGTCTCGTGCGCCAATACGCCCGCGAGCTGCGATTCATTTTCGAGTTTGATGAGAAGGCCTTTTGTGATGAAAATACATCCGCCGGGAAGCGATATGGCGTTTACCGACTTGTCGTTTACAGCAACAAAATTAAAATCGAAATCCGGGTTGTGGCTGAATCTGGCAATTTTATGGCCAACACCGTTTATATAATCCTGTAATACCTGGTCTTTGATTCTGCCTTTAAGCGCTTTTTCGACCTTTGGGGCAATATCTTTGCCCAGCTTTATGTCGTGATGGTAGTCACGGTCGAGCATCAGCTCGTCTTCACCGGTAATCGGGTTTGCGGCGCAGCCAAAGGAAAAACACAAACCGGATACCAACAAAAGCAAAACAAACTTATGCATTTCCAGTTTCCCCTTTATAATTTACCATTTATGACTTATCATTCTCAAATTGTAAATCAAAAACAACAAATCTAAAACAGAAAATAAACATGAATGAAGCACTTGTAACGGGCGGATTGGTCTTTATTGTCGGGATGGTTCTTGTTGGGCCTTTCTTATCCAAACGGATAGAAAAACAGCTTGAGGCCTTCCTTTTTGTTATGGGGTGCCTCGCTGTAACCATTTCAGGGCTGTGGTCCTGGCATCTCGTTTGCGAAGCCCTTGTTGACCCGATTAAAATCACGCTGGCGGTACTTTTTGCCGGCCTTATTTTCAGATTCATCAGGCCCAAAATCGGCGCCTGGGCGCACGCCTTCGGCAGGCGATTCGGTTACCCGACTTTGTTTTTCATAATCGTCGCGGGCCTGGGCTTGCTGTCCAGTGTTATCACGGCCATTATCGCGGCGCTGATTTTAGCAGAGGTCATAAGCGCATTGCGGCTCCACAGGTCGCTCGAAGTCCGTCTTGTGATTATCGCCTGCTTTTCCATAGGTCTCGGCGCCGTCCTGACTCCCATAGGCGAACCACTCTCGACAATCGCGGTTTCCAAACTTAGAGGCGAACCTTATCAAGCTGACTTTTTCTTCCTGTTGAAACTATTAGGCAGATGGGTCATACCATTAGTTATCCTGCTTGGAGTATTGCCCGCGTTTTTGTCCACCAAACACAAAAGAGATGAGGGGCCATCCCTTACGGAAGACAAACCAGAAGAGGTAAAAGACACACTAATCAGAACGGGCAAGGTCTATCTGTTCGTTCTCGCGCTTGTTTTCCTGGGAACAGGCCTTACACCAATCGTTGATAAATATATTGTGCATATCCCATCAGCGGCGATTTACTGGGTGAATACCACCTCGGCGATTCTCGATAACGCGACGCTGACAGCCGCAGAAATATCTCCCGCTATGCCCATCGACACAATCAAAGACGCCCTTATGGGTCTGCTAATCGCCGGCGGCATGCTCATCCCCGGCAATATCCCGAACATCATTTGCGCAAGCAAGCTGTCGATAAAAAGCAAAGAATGGGCCGCATTCGGCGTCCCCCTCGGTATGGTCATTATGCTCGGCTGCTTTATACTCCTGCTTTTGACGTAATCTCGCATCAGCGCTTGCTAAATTACCTCATTTTCAGTATAATCCTGCCGATATAGAACTTACGCCAACGTAGCTCAATGGTAGAGCTCCGGTTTTGTAAACCGGAGGTTATCGGTTCGAATCCGATCGTTGGCTTTCACCTGAATCAAAAACCCCCAAAAGCGGCCATATAAAGGCAATAAGGCCGTCCCGGCAAAAATGTTCTGGACATACCCACCTTTTTCAGAGTATAATGATAATGCGGCTTTATTTGATGAATAACGCCACGAAAAAAGGGGGCAAATGATGAAAAAAGTAACGTATATTCTGGTCGCACACCTAATCTTAACCCTTGTAATAGGAATTAACCAGGCCAACGCAACCACAATAAGCGGCATATCGCAAAACAGTTCCACCATCGGTAGATACACCAAATACGAACTGACATTTACGCTTTCACGGACATATACAAACCCGTTCGACCCCTGCGAAGTTGACGTTATGGTAACTTTTCATCAGCCCGACGGGACCGACGTGAATATCCCCGGGTTTTATTACAAGGCATATACAGCATCAGGAAGCAATCCTGAAACTTATCCCGACTCTGGCGCTGGCGCAATATCCTGGAAGGCGAGATTCGCCCCATCGCAGTTTGGCTCACATACCTGCGATATCAAAGTCAAAGACGTGGATGGAATAGTGACCGCGACAAACGCCGGCTCTTTCACCTGCATTGAAAGCAGCAAAAAAGGGTTCATAATAGTTGACCCAAATCAGCACGACTTCCTCAAATACTCTAATGGCGACACGCGCATCAACATCGGCGAGAACATCGGCTGGAACAACGGCTCACTCCCCGGCGGCGGAATCGCTGGCTGGAATTATTTCCTCCAAAAGCTGCACAACGCAGGCGCAAACTGGGTGCGATTATGGAGCTGCACCTATGGCGCAGATATGGGCGTCGCCCTCGAATGGTTACCAGGCCTTTATGGCACCACTTACTTCCAGGGCGTGGGAAAACCATCTTTGCAGACATCGCTTCGAATGGATAGATATGTAGAAATTGCTGAGCAAAACGACATCGCCATTCAGTTTGCTCTCCAGCATCACGGCCAGGTCAGCACAGACACCGACTCTGACTGGGCCAACAACCCGTATAACTCCGCTAACTCCGGCGGCTTCCTTCCAGACCCCTGTAAATATTTCACCGACGCCAATGCCATTAAATATACCAAAAATAAATATCGCTACATCGTCGCCCGCTGGGGTTATTCGCCCGCAATCTATGCCTGGGAATTATTCAACGAAGTCCAGTGGACCAACGGCTGGAAAACCCAGCCGGCAACCGTCGTAGCATGGCACAGCACAATGGCATCTTATATTCGCAGCATCGACGCCTTCAAACACCCCGTTACTACAAGCAGTCACGGCCCCGGATTTGAAAACCTCTGGAATCTACCTGATATCAACCTGGTTGAGAATCATTACTATGGAAACGACACCATTCGCACGTTTAAGCAAACAGCTTTAAGTTTGGCGGACTTCAACAAGCCAGTGCTTATGGCCGAATTCGGGTTAGGCGGTAACCCGGAAACCAGCACCAGCACCCAGCCGGAACCTTATGCGACACAGTTAAAAGAAGGCCTGGAAATGCACAACGGCATCTGGGCTGCCTTTTTCGCCAAAAGCAGTGCGCATCTATGGTGGTGGGACTATTACATCGACCCCTGTAATCTTTATGGCGTATATACACCGCTTTCGATTTACGACGCCAATGAAAATCTCGCCGACTGTAATCTGACCAGGGCACAGCGAGCCGCTTCCGGAAGCGAGGCATACTTTGCAAACCCGGTACTCACTGATTTCTGGGCGGTTTCGACTCAAACGGTATTTTATCTGCAAGTGGATTACTTCCCTGGTATGGGAAACCTCTCCCAATGGCTTCATGGTTCTACCAAATCAGATTACAAGTCAGACCCCAATTTCAATTTGAATATGCCGGTTTCAGGCGCCTTGAAAATACACGTGCAAAGTACCGCCAACTGGTGCCAAAACAGCTTGCGTGTGCTTGTTAACAGCATCCAGACCTTCTCAGGAACATATCCCGCTGATTCAAACAATTTCATAATCTCGGTACCGCTTTCGGCAGGTCAGCAGTCGGTGAAAATAGAAAACACCGGTCAGGACTGGTTTAATATAACCAGCTATGAATTCGCTCCCAATAATGTCTCGCTGCTGGGGTCTATGGGGCTTGTGGGCAAACAGCGGGGCTATTTCTGGATTTATGACACCAATAGCCAGTACGGGCTGATAAATAACGGAACTTTTCACAATGAGCCGGTTATCGCCAAAGGGCTTAGTGACGGTCTTTACAATGTCTATGTTTACGTAACTCGCGACAGCGGAGGCATCATCAACTCAGGCACAGCCAATTCCGTCAACGGGCAGCTTACCTATGTGCTTCCTGACTTCACAAAAGACATCGCCGTCAAAGTCATCGGCGTTGTCGATATTTACGACCTCGACGCTTTTTGCGATTACTGGCTGCAGACAGGTTCGAACCTGAGTGCTGACCTTAACCACGACGGCAAGGTGGATTTCGCTGACTTCTGCATATTAGCCGGCTATTGGATGGACAGCAGTCCCGCGAACTGGCCTTTTTAAACCGAATCTTACTTCACAATTTCAAAATAGTTCGGGCCGTCTTTTACAGACGGCCCTTTTTCTAATGAATCCGGGCTGATTTACCTGCCTTAATCGCAGCCCCTAATAATCGCGAACCCATTTTATTGTCCCAAAAACGCGGCAAATTTACTTTACCTTGACGTCCGGCTCGCACAATCTATAATTGCACTCGTATCTTGTTGGCAGACAACCTCGTCGTTTTCGCTGCAATATCTTTGCCGTGAAAAACGTTCTTAAATATGAGAGGCGATTGATATTCCAGTTTTTTATGAAAGGGTATATATATATGAAAACCGCGATTGTGCTCTTGATAACAACCTTATTTGCAGTTGCCCCGCTGTATGGCGAGGACTCGACCCAGCCGCCCCCAGCCCCGGCTGAAGAGCAGCCCGAGGTATTGACACGCGGCCCGGTGCATGAGGCTTTTGCCGAACCGGTCGACCTGAACACACAAGCCCCCCTTGTTGCCCCTACCCAGCCGCCCGCAAACATAACGGAAAATCCGCCGGCTGAAAGGCCCACAGGTGATCAGTTCGTCTGGGTGCCGGGTTATTGGGCATGGGATTCTGAACGTAACAGCTATATCTGGGTCAGCGGCTGCTGGCGAGCAGCGCCTCCAAGCAGATACTGGGTGCCTGGATACTGGTCCAAAACAGGCTTGGGCTGGGAATGGGTCCCCGGTTTCTGGGCTTCGACAAGCAATGTTCAGCAGATTGAATATTTACCCCCACCGCCTGCAATCGCAGACGTGGACCCGCCGGGACCTCCGCCAACCGACGACAATATCTGGGTGCCTCCCTGCTGGTATTGGTATCAGGGCCAGTATGTCTGGCGAGCCGGTTACTGGCTCGTAGCACAGGATGGCTGGGTCTGGGCGCCTTCGCACTACGTTTTCACACCGCGAGGTCATGTTTTTGTCGCCGGGCACTGGGATTATTCGCTGAGACGTCGAGGCGTGTTGTTCGCACCGGTCTATTTCTCGGGGCGCTACTATGAACGGCCTGGGTTTTCTCTCTCCCTCAGTGTTGCCGTCGATATCGGCAATCTTGAGTTCGGCCTGTTCACCTGTCCGCGATACAGCCACTACTACTTCGGCGACTACTACGATAACCTCTATATCGGCATAGGTATCTTCCCGTGGTATGAGTGCAGGACTCGCCATTCATGGTATGACCCGATTTATGAGCATGACCGCTGGCGCCACCACAAAGTTGACCGCGATTGGGATAACCACGAACGGCAGGAATACGACCGCCGCAGGGACGACAAGGACCTTCGTACGCCAAGGACATATCGCGAGATGGAACAACGTCTGGACAAAATGCCTGAGGCAAAGAGAAAGGACATTCGTATAGCCGAGACGATGGACAAAGTCGTCGCGGAAAAGAAGTCGCCGATGAAGTTCGAGTCGATAAAGGCCGACGCCAGGCAAAAGCTTTCAACCGGCGCAACCGACCTGCACAGATTCAGTGATGAACGAAGCAAATGGGAATCCTCACCGGCAGCGCGGTCGCCGGAACAAAAGACCATTGTGACACAGCCACAGACACAGACGCAGCCGACAGGACAAAAAGCAGGCCCGGCAACGCCGCCGACCGGGCAAAAAACCAGCCCCACAGTCGATGACAAGACCCGGAATATGTCTGTCCAGGATACCAAACACGGTAAGTCGGAACAGGTAAAGATTCCGTCTCCGCCGATTGTCGGCAAACAGGAAGGAATCTTCAATAAAACCTCGCCGTCTCAGCCGGCTGACGAACGAAAAACCGATGTCAAACATACGCCCAGCAGCAATGATTCGCCGCGGAATAGAGACACATCCGGGCATAACACCTCTCCCAGGGATAACGATTCGTCCAAAGATAGAGGTCAGCAGAGAGACGACCACAGAGATAGATAATTGTTCTCGGCGCAAAAATTGCGACAAAATAACAGCGGCAGTGATGGAAAAACAAACCATTGCTGCCGCTTCACTTTTTACCGCCTGCCCAATTGCGCCGATTTCTCCGGGAATCGCCGTAACAGGGTTTAAATCTTTCTGTTTTCCCTTGACTGTCTGTCCGCAAAACCTATGATTAAAATCGTCTTGTGCGAAGGTACACGCAGCAGGACCAGCCGCATTTTGTGGAACGAAAAAATCAAAAGAATACGGGTTATATGTTGTGGACGCGGAACATCACAAAAAGCGGGTAAAACTGCTCATATACATCGGTCTTGCGGCAGCCACATTTGCCGCGTATGAGCCGACACTGCGTAACGGCTTCGTCAATTACGATGACGATAAATACATAACCCAGAATCCTCGTGTAACCGGGGGGATAACGCCGGATTCCGTTATCTGGGCGTTTACGCAGCCGCACTACTATATGTGGCATCCTCTCACCACGCTAAGCAATATACTGGATTGCCAGCTTTTTGGCCTGAATGCGTCATGGTATCACTTTGTCAGCTTACTGTTTCATATTGTCAACGTTCTGCTTGTTTTTTGGATTCTCGCCAATCTGACAGGGTCAATCTGGCCCGGCGCATTCATCGCGGCGGTATTCGCACTGCACCCGGTACAGGTGGAGTCGGTGGCGTGGGCAGCCGAGCGAAAGACGGTGCTAAGCGGACTCTTCTGGCTACTCACGATATCCGTTTATATCTGGTATACTAAACGGCCGGGCATGGGACGATATATATTGCTGTTTCTGGTCTTCGGCCTTTGTATTATGACTAAACCGGTTGTTGTAACACTTCCATTTGCCCTGCTTTTGCTGGACTACTGGCCTCTTGAACGGGTCAAATGGGAACTCAGCATTAAACCTTTAACTCCAAACGCCGAATCCCCGCAAAAAGTATCGGCTGCACTATTGATAATAGAAAAAACACCTTTGCTTCTGTTGTCCGCTGTGCTGGCCGTTATAACATTCGTCTCGCAACAAAGCGGAGAAGTGGTAAGCTCGTTTGAAAAATTGCCTCTCAACCTCAGAATCGCCAACGCGTTTATTTCCTATATAAGGTATATCGGCAAAATAATATGGCCGAGCGGGCTGGCAGTTATTTATCCATATTTTAACTTAAATCTTACAGACGCCTTGGTGATTATCTGCATCCTGTTGTTTGTCCTGGCAACAATTTTCTGCATATATATAGGCCGGCGCAGAAAATATGTACTGGTCGGCTGGCTGTGGTATGTCGGAACGCTCGTCCCGATGATAGGACTTGTTCAGGCCGGTTCGCAGTCGATGGCCAACCGGTACATGTACATATCGATTCTGGGCCTGCTTATCATTGCCGTCTTCGCCGTCAAAGAGTTTGTCGCCGACAAAACTCACCGGAAAATTTTCATCGCAGTATCAGCCGCAGGTTTGCTGTTTGCCATCGGTATTCTCACCCGAATGCAGGTCAAACACTGGCAGAATGACTTCACGCTGTTCGGATATGCCCTTAAAGTTACCGAAAATAACGTTGTCGCGGAAAACGGTTTTGGAAGCGCTTTGTTTAAAGCGGGCCAATACAACGAGGCCGTGCCGTATCTGACCAGAGCTATAAAGATATCTCCGACGAATTTCAACGCCCGCAACAACCTCGGCAAGGTCTTCCTGAAACAGGGAAAGCTTAACGAGGCCATAGCGTGTTTCGATGAGCTTATAAAGCAAAAGCAGGATTCCCCCAAGGTATATGTAAATCTCGCGGTAACTTACGCTCAACAGGGTAAATATGACCTGGCAATGCAAAATTGCGCCAAAGCGGAGCAGCTAAAGCCCGACGATGCTGAATCGCTCAATAATATGGCCTGGCTTTTTGCTGCCATCGGCGACCTGTCCACCAACGACGCCAACAAAGCGATAGGTTACGCCCGGCGTGCCTGTGAGCAGACGGCTTATAATAATGCGGACTACCTAGATACTCTGGCTGTCGCCTATGCCGCCGCGGGCAAATTCAACGACGCGATAATGACCGCGGAAAAAGCTTTAAACGTTACCAAAGCCACGGGGCAGGAAAATACGGCTCGTGAAATTCAGAATCGGCTTGAGCTTTACAAAGCAGGCAAGCCATACCGCGAAAAATAACACCTTGCGTTTGACGATTTGAACAGCGAAATAAAATTTAAATCAAACCAGTAACGGCTTTAACCCAACCTGCGATGCCTACGGCCCTTTATGTTTTATGAATGTGCCGTTGTTGAACTCTTCAAAGGCAATCCGCAGCTCTTCCTGAGTGTTCATTACTATGGGACCATACCAGGCAATAGGTTCGCCGAGCGGTTTGCCGGAAATTAGCAAAAATCTGACTGGCTGGTCTTCCGTCGATACCATTATTTGTTCGCCATCTTCAAACAGAACAAGGGTCCCGTTGCCGACAAATGGCTCTCTCTGGATATCGAAATAATTAACGCCTTCGGCCTCATACGAAAACGGCTTCTTCTCTTTGCAAAAGTATCCCTTCCCATCGATAACATAAGCAAGAACCGTGTGACCTTTCGGGGTGGGGTGAACAAACTCGGAGCCGGGAGGAATGGTAACATCAATATACTCCGGATCGGTTACGATATCCCGGGCAGGCCCCTGTACGCCGCGAACCCTGCCGCAGATAACCCTTATCTTTGTGCCGTCATCCAGCTTTGCTTCCGGCACCTGTTTACTTTTGATATCGCGATATCGCGGGGCCATCATTTTTTGCGACTTTGGAAGATTTGCCCAGAGCTGAAATCCATACATAACGCCATCCGGGTCGCCTTTGGGCATTTCCTGATGTATAATCCCGCTGCCTGCCGTCATCCACTGTATATCGCCCGAGGATATGACACCCTTGTTTCCCATACTGTCACCGTGCTCGACATCGCCCTTCAGAACGTATGTAATTGTCTCAATGCCACGATGCGGATGCCAGGGAAAACCCTTTAGGTAATACTCCGGAACATCCGAGCGAAAATCATCAAGCAGTAAAAACGGGTCGAACATCCCAACCTCGCTGAATCCAAACGCCCTTTTGAGATGAACGCCTGCTCCTTCTATGGTTGGTTTGCTCCTGAAAACCTTGTGGATTTTTCTCGTTTTTGCCATAGCATTACCCTTCCTAATTTTTCTTATTTAGTAAGGATACGAATATGCTCCGGCAAATGTTCATCATTCGCGGTTTGGAATTGCTGATGAGAAAGAATCAATGCTTTTTGTGGCTGAATAAATCGGCTAATTGCTTTGTGATTTGAGACCTGCGGACCTTCCGGCGGATATCCTTTAGCTGAGGGTGGTCGCCCATAATGAGCGTGCCTCGTTCGATGGTTTCAGTCGCGTCGGCAAGCCGATTCATCGCAAGATAAACAACCGCTGAATCGCGAATCGCTAAAATGTGCTGCGGATTTATCTCCATAGCGCAGGTAAAAAACTCAATAGCATCGTCGAGCCGGCCTTTAATCGCGTTGGCCAGCCCCAGGTAATAGTGTGCATCCGCGTCGCCTGAATCAATATCGAGCGCCCGTAACAGGCAATTCGCCGCACAATCGAGAGCATCGTCTTTGTCTTCGCCCTCGATTTTCTCCGCGATAATCAGAAACATCGACGCCATCGACACAAGTACATCTGCGTCGTCGCTCGCCAGCTTTATCTCCGAAGCCAGAAACGTCTTTGCCTTTTCAATATCGCCTCGCTCAAGCGCGTACTGCCCCAGTCGATATCGAGGACCGGCCAGCATCGCGTCCCGTTCGAGCGCCTGCGTAAAATATTTCACTGCGTTGGCCTTGTCCCCCGCGTCCAGAGCGACCTCGCCCAGGTAAAACAACGCCATTGCCGTGTCGGGCCTCAGCTCAAGGGCACGATGAAATTTCTCCTTAGCCGACTCTACATCGCCTCTTTCGAGCAGGAAGAATCCGAAATCGACGATTACATCCACGTCTCCGGGATTTACACGCAGCTCTTTAAGAAAGTGCTCTCTGCTGCGTTCGGTTTCACCTTCCGCCCACAGCGCCTGCGCTATATGGTAATTGATTTGCGGATGCGAGGGTTCCATGTCCGCGGTTTTCATCCAGCAGTGAATTGCCTTTTTGAACTGCCCGCGGGCAAATAAACTGTTGCCTATGTTATAATAACAAAGAGCGCAATCCGGATTTATCTGCTGCGCCAGGTAAAACATCTGCTCGGCCTGCTCGTGCAGTCCCATTTCCGTATAGGTGATTATCCTGTTGCAGTAACACGGCTCGAAGCTCGCGTCCAGCCCCTCGATGTGCTCAAAGGTCTGGATGGCAAGGTCATAATTTCCTACCCGCGTATAATCAACCGCCAGCGAGTTGAGAATCTCAAGGTCGCACGGGTTCAAAGCAAGGGCCGACTCGTAATCTGCTATTGCTTCATCGAATTTACCAAGCGAATCGAGCGAAAGCGCCTTGTTGAAATGAAGCGCACAATTCGCAGGATTTGCTTCAAGGGCTTCGTTAAGCTCTGTGATGGCCTGAGTTACCTTGCCGTCCTCATAAAGCTCGAACGCCCTCTGCGCCTTCTGCTCGCTGCCGTCAAAAGATTCGTATGGCTGCTCATCAAAAATCATAATTGCTCCGCTTAAATTAAAATTTAGAATGTAGAATTAAGAATCGAATTAAGCGGTCTTATTCCTAAATTCCTAATTCTTCATTCTGAATTGCTTATCGCCAGTCCAAAGCCCGCGGTTAACCGGTTTTTGGCCACTGTCTTATGACGGCAAACGAACGGAAATTTCACTGGCAATATCGCCTGTAACATCTTATAATTGAACAAGTTAGCTCAATCTGGCGGGCTTTATATGCCGGTATGATTTGGCTGACGCGGTTGTTTTTATGGAAAGCTGGCCATAATGGTCTTATAATGTACGTGGTAGCCGCTCGATGCGCGCGAGTATCGCATATCGAGAAACATGTACCGAGTTTGGAGATTTGCAAGTATGATTAAGGAAATAAAAGGTCAACTCACAGCGGGCAAGGGAAATTACGCCATTGTCGTCAGCAGGTTCAATGAGTTCATCACTTCTCGTCTGCTTTCAGGCGCAATCGATTGCCTTAAACGCCACGGGGCAAAAGAGGAACAGATAACCGTTGTCTGGGTGCCAGGCGCCTGCGAGATTGTTGTCCCAGCGAAGAAACTCGCTGTGGCCGGCAAGTTCGACGCGGTGCTTTGCCTCGGCGCGGTAATACAAGGACAGACCCAGCATTACGAGGCCGTATGTCAGCAGGTGGTTCGCGGCATAGGCCAGATTAACTACGATTCAAAAACGCCTGCGGTCTTCGGCGTGCTGACCTGCGAAACGCTCGAAGAAGCCGTGGACAGGGCCGGGGCAAAGAAAGGCAACGCCGGCGCAGACGCTGCTATGACAGCTATGGAAATGGCCAGCGTAATGGGACAGCTTTAACACATCGATACCCGTACGAGTATCGAAGAATAAGTATTGAAAAAATGGTAGGGTGTGCCGTGCACACCAGTCAGGAGAGGTTGACGCGTGGATCCGAGGACAAAGGCACGCCAGCTCGCAATGCAGGCCTTGTTTCAGCTCGATGTTCAGGGCGCGTCACTGCTTCCTGATTTGGACGACTTTTTCAGGGAAAACGCCCCTGAACTGCCCGTTCGCACGCTCGCCTCGGACTGGACAAGAGGAACATGGGCCAACCTCCCCGCCTGCGACGAACTGATAACTGGTGCGGCTCTTAAATGGAAACTTTCCCGCCTTTCGCAGGTCGATAAAAGCATACTGCGTCTGGCGGTTTATCACCTGAAGTTTTGCCCCGACATCCCGCCAAAAGTTACAATCAACGAGGCAATCGAGCTTGCGAAAAAATTCGGCACAGATAAATCACCCTCGTTCGTCAACGGCGTCCTTGATGGCGTCCTGAGAAAAATGACGGAAGTAAAACAGGAGGCCCCAAAATGAGAAAAATCGCGGTCCTCAACCAGAAGGGAGGCGTGGGCAAAACCACCACTGTCGTCAATGTCGCCGCCGCTTTGGCAAATATGGGCCAGCGCACCCTAGCCATCGACCTTGACCCGCAGGGACATCTGACCACCCATTTGGGCATCAACACCGACGTGGTTCACGCCGGCTCATACCGTGTCCTTACCCAGTCCGCAAACGTCGAAGCGGAAATGATGCTCGTCAGGCCAAACCTCTGGCTGCTTCCCGCCAATATCGACCTCGTCGGAGCCGAATCCGAGCTTGTCAGCGTCGTAGGCAGAGAAACAATACTCCGAGAGGCATTAGCCGTTCTGGAAGACAAACTCGATTATATAATTATCGATTGCGCCCCGTCGCTTGGTCTTTTGACCCTGAACGCGTTAGCCGCTGTTGATGAGATTTTGATACCGCTTCAGCCGCATTTCCTGGCGCTTCAGGGTTTAGGCAAATTGCTTCAAACCGTCTCACTCGTCAACAAGCGAATCAATCCGGCATTGAAGGTTAAATGGGTTCTGCTTTGTATGTTCGAAGCCCGCGCATCGCTGCCAAACGAGGTCAAAGCCGATATCGAAAACTTCCTTTCGAGTGCTCGCAATACAAACTGCGCCTGGTCCGAAGCGCAGATTCTACCCGTCTATGTTCGCAGGAATATCACGTTGGCCGAAGCGCCAAGTTATGGCCAAACGATTTTCGAATACGACCCCTCCTGCCATGGCTCAACTGACTACAAACAAGTCGCAGAACTTATTCATAACCAGATGCGAGTGCCAATCACCCCTGTCGAAATATCTCAGCCCCCAATAAAAATCGTTGAGATAACGACTGCAAATTCACAGGCCGCTGTCAAAGAAGCTGTATCATCAAATCCTTTGCCTCAGACAGAACAACCACAAAATCCTACGATATGAGTTGTTTTGGCCCACGCAGCAAATCTCCGATTCGTGCCAGGAACTTTGCGGCGTAAGGGTCGGGGACGACTCGCGAATCAACGGCTATTGTTAAATTGGTGATTTTGCGGATAAGAATTTGGCCATCCTTCGGAACCGCAGTGCGTAATGTGTTTCCAACATTCAGAATCGTCGTTGCGGGCGGCGGGACAATGCCGATAAACGAATCGATATCGTAAACGCCAAGGTTACTCAGCCCGATTGTCTCGCCTGAAATCTCATCGAGCGTAAGTTTGTTGCTTCGGGCCTTGTCGGTTAATTCTTTTTCAAGAGTGGCTATCTGGGCAAGCGTCTTTTTGTCGGCTTCTTTGACCACGGGCACAACCAATCCGTGCGGCGCGTTCACGGCAAAACCCACGTTGATTGAGTCGGCGATTTTTATCGAGTCGCCCTGTAATGAGCCGACCATTAGAGGGAATTCCTTAACCGCAAGGCCAAGGGCCTTGATATAAAAAGCATTGGACGTGATTTTGACGCCTAATTGCTTTTTCAGCTCGTGGCGACTGTCCATAAGTTCAGTCGTGTCGGCATCTATCCCCATATAATAACAGGGCTTGGTCCGCTTGCTCTCAAGCATCCTTTCGCCTATGAGTTTTTGTATCCTGCTCATAGGAACACGCGTTTGGGGTTTTGCCGTCATATTTTACAGTTTTTTAGCTGCTATTTATTACTTCCGATTTACGACTGAAAGATATAAAATAGCAGATAGCAAAGCAAAAATCAAATAATGTAATCACAGGAGGCAAATATGCCTGATATATACGACATTACAACCAAAGTATACCCCACTGAAACTATGGGCCTGCTCAGCATGCATGACCTGCTTGCCTATTTCGAGAAAAGGGGAGCAATGCGCGTCTCGGACCTTCATATCAAGGTGGGCACCACCCCGGCATATCGAATCGACGGCGACATAACATATCTCAAGGGCCAGCCAGTCACTCCCGAAATCGCCAAAAAGCTCATATATCCGCTGCTAAGCGAAGATAACCTTCACAAGTTTCATCAGGATTATGACGTCGATTGCTCATACCGCGTCGGGTCATTGCAGTTCCGCATAAACATCTTTCGTGAAAATGACGGGATGAGTGCCGCGATACGGGCATTGTCGATGGATATCCCGAAGGTCGAGTCAATCGGCTTTCCGAACAACGTCTGGGAGGACATCGTCGAGTGCAAGCAGGGACTCGTTCTTGTGACAGGTATTACGGGGGCAGGCAAATCAACGACAATATCGTCCATAATAGACCGGATAAGCGAGAAAAAGGCCTCCCGGATTATAACGCTCGAAGACCCAATCGAATACCTTCTCCCCAATAAGCACAGTATGGTATCGCAGCGGGAGGTGGGCAGGGATGTGAAATCATTCAGCCACGGCCTCCGGGCAATGCTGCGTGAAGACCCCGATGTCATATTCGTGGGCGAAATGCGCGACTCCGAGACAATATCGATGACGCTTATGGCCGCCGAAACCGGACACCTGGTATTTTCAACGCTGCACACAAGAGACGCAATAGGCACAATAACCCGCATCCTGGATTATTTCCCGACCGGCAGGCAAAGCGAAGTACGCAACCAGCTCTCGCTCGGACTTGCGTACATCATTTGTCAGAAACTCATCCCAAAAAAAGACGGCACAGGCCGCATTGCCGCAATCGAATTGCTCAACAATAATAACTACGCCTGCGCAAACCTCATAAGAACGGGCAAAGTCGAGCAGATATACTCTCAGCTTCAGACCAAAACACGCCTCAATCCTGACGAAAAAATGACGACGATGGAAAGACACCTTGCCCAGCTGGTAAAGCAGGACAAAATCGACCTGCTCGAAGCGAAAAAATGGGCCAACGACCAGAAATCATTCGTTGACGCGATGAAAATGATAGAATCCGTCCCGGGCGAATAAAAAAAGGATGACGATACAGTTTCACTGTCCCAAATGCGGCGCACTCATCGCCTTCACCGACAAACACGCCGGCCAGTCCGTAAAATGTATGACCTGCGGCCAGCGGCAGATAATACCCGAAAAATCAGGCCAAACTCCCCAAAAAATCGAGCCGAAAGTAACGCCGGAATTTCCCCTGCCCGGATTTTATCGCGCCGTGTTCGTCGATAGCTGGAAAATATTCTTCGACAAGGACAACCTGACGGCGCTTGTGTTTGTAACAGCGGTGGTATGCTTCAAGTTTTTCTCGGCAGGTATCTGCTGCTTGGGATATTTTGTGTATTTTGCGGCGTGGGGCTACCTTTTCGGATTCTATCTGCAAATCATTAATGAAACCGCGGCAGGCATAGACAAGCTGCCCGAAATCGAAATGGGGACAAGCATCACATTTCTGTGGTACATGATCAAACCAATTTTAACCTTTATATTTGCCGTCTTCATCGTTCAGCTCCCATTCATCATCACCCTCGCGTTTTTCAGCAATAAAGGCGTCACATGGGAGAACATATGGGAAACAAAAACCGCCCTGAATCTGGTCCTGCGCGGATTGTTTGTCGGGGGGCTTTTCCTGTTCCCGATGGCCATACTGGTCGTTGCCATCCTTGAAGACCTTCCTGAACTGCTCCGTTTTGATCGCCTGTTGGTGCCAGTCATCAGGGCGTTTATCCCGTATTTTGTGGTCGTAGGCCTTCTCGCCGCCGCCTGCTTCATCGAAAATAAAGCCGAAAAAGATGCGACGCCATCGATGCTGCAAAACGCCGGAATCCTTGCGATAAACCTGGCCGTCCAGCTCGTCGCGATTATCGCTATGCGCTCGATAGGGCTTTTTTACAGACACTACGACTGCTATTTCGGCAAATCGTGGTGAAATTATACCTGCGCCGTACTGTCGGGAAATAAAAAAAGGACCTTCGCGCAGGCAGCGCAAAGGCCCCAACTCGGAAAGAAACTTATATGGCTCCCCCAACCTTTCACCCGTATGCCTTAACACAAGGCGAAAGTTGTTGCATTTGCCGATCCTGACTCGGCCCGTAAAGATGGTGCCGGCAGGAACGATATTGGACGAGCGATCTATTTTTATTTGGACGGCCCTTGTGCCACATTTAAGTGGTGGCTATGTCCGCTTCATTCGCTCTCCCCATTAAATAGTAGGAAATAAACCCCCCCATGCCAAATCGCCGGATGACAGAAAACGGACGACAGATGATGGAAAAACAGGGCATCTGTCCTCCGTCCTCAGTTATCTGTCTTCTATTATTATCCCCTCGCTCTTGCGAACCAGTCCGGGTCTTTCGCCAGCTTTTCGCGGGCGTCATCCGTCATCATCATGAACGCCGGATGTGTGCTCTCCCATGCACGTCCGCTAAAGGGGCTGTTCCGCATCTTTTCAATCTCGCGGACAACATCGTTAAAATAGCTGCCGTAAATATGAAGTGAGTCGCTGATATCGACATATCTGCCGACAGCGACGGGTTTATTTATCTTCTCTGAAATTTTCCCGGCTATTGTCCTTTGCAGGTCCGTCAGCGCGTAAACATTCATAAACCACGCTTTATACAGGTCCCTGCTTCGCCAGTGGGTGTTCATATTCAGCACATAGCCGCCCGTGTTATCCGCCACAAGCCGACACCATATCCTCTGCAAGCAAGGCGGGTCATCGGTCGCCGGGTCCGCCGTCGGCATCCACGTTATCGCCTGCGCCCTTCGGGTATGCGATACCTTCGACAAGGCGTCAATAATATACTGAATCTGGTTTACTTTTTTGAACGGCTTTTTGGCCTTCGGGTTTCTTATGTCCTCAACCGGCGCATACGCGAACACTCGCTCGTGATATGTATATGTCCATTTGCCCGCCGCAGCGTCTATCCAGTGGTCGTGAATACCGTCAACCACCTCCTGCCTGTATGCCTCAAGCTCCTCGGGGCCGCCGGGAAAATTCTTATGTATCCTCGGCTCGCTGAATGGCTCCGCGACCACTATCATCACCGTCGCATCCTTGCTCGGCGGGTCGTCGGGCTTGTCGTATTGCGTCTTCATTTCAAGCCCCTGGTCCCATACCGCCAATACCGCCTTCTCCCACGCCTCAGGCAAACACCTCGCTGTTACTGAAATCACCGGAAGATTCGCGTTGCTCATCTATGACTTCTCCATAAGCAAAAAAATAAATTTACTTGCTGAGGTCTAATTCGTCTTTGGTAATGTGGAAGAACTCGCGTTTATCCGGCGGGATATCCCCCAGCATGCGTTTGGCCTTGTATGCGTATTCGCTGCCCGGATACCTCTCAATTATCTCCCGGCAGTACTGCACCATCGCTCCGTAGGTAATCCCAGGCAGCCGACCCATCTTCCGCTGGGTAATAGCCAGTTCAAATAATTGGCTGGCCCCGGCTTCTTCGTCCTCGGTCAGTTTCCTGAATTGCCGCGGCTCGGCAGCGGGCTTTTGCTGCTCTGCCGCCTGCTGAGCAGACGCATTCGGCTCTACCGCATTCGACTCCACCACCTTTGGCTCTACCAGGTTCGGCTCGGCACGCAAACGCTTCTCATCATCACGAAATGTATCCCCAACCGTTCTCTCCGGCTCCGCCGGTTTCGACATTTGATTAGCTACCTTGCTGATAATAACAAAGATTACCACAAGCAGCACCACCGTCGCCGCTATCTTGAGCCAAACCGTATTCATAATAATCATACCTCCAAATCTTCCCGGCGATTGATTATTCGCGCCGGATTGCCTACAATTAACTTACTATACTATGTATTCTACACTGAATCGTAAATTGAAATTACGGAATAGTCAATTGCTATGTTCACAGGAATAATCCAGCAGCTTTGCTCGGTAAAGGCGCTTTCCAAAAGCGGCGATTCCGCTGCGCTCACCGTTGACCTCGACCAACTGGCTAATCAGGCCAAAACAGGTGACAGCATCGCCATAAACGGTTCCTGCCTGACCGTCTCGAAACTCGCCGGCACACTGGCAACCTTCGACGTCAGCGGCGAAACGCTCACTAAAACCACCATTGGCAAATTAACCCCCGGCGCAAAGGTCAATATCGAGCTTGCCCTGCGTGCCGACGACCGATTCGGAGGCCATTTCGTCCTGGGACACGTCGATGGCTCCGCAACCATAAGAAAAATCGAGAAAAAGGCCGATTTCGCAACCTTCATCTTCACCGCCCCAAAAGACCTGCTCGACCAGATGATTCCCAAGGGTTCGGTCGCTATAGATGGCATCTCACTGACAATAGCCGAATTGAATCCCGATGGTTTCACCGTAGCAGTCATCCCGCAAACGCTTAAAGAAACTACCCTCGGACAAGCCAAAATAACTGCGCAGGTAAACATAGAAATTGATATAATAACCAAGACGGTCAGAAAGTACCTGCAGCAGCTCTCGCCGGGCAAAATGGGCCTGACCCTCGAAGACCTGAAACAGCAGGGTTTTTGAGCACCCCATGAAAGTAAACAATCGTATAAATACAGGTATGAGCAATAGCACAAACCACAACTCGATAGCTGAAGAGCCGGTAATCGGCATAACGATGGGCGACCCCGCCGGCATCGGGCCGGAAGTCGTCGTAAAGGCGCTCGCCGACCCGGCCATAAGACGTTGTGCCAAGTTCATCGTCTTCGGGATGGATGAGCAGTTGCGCTACGCCGCGGACAAGGCGGAAATCGAGCCGTTCTGGGGCAGGCATCAGCACGAGAAAATAAGCAGGGACTATCCGCATAAAGTTGTGGTTGCCGACTATGACGAATTTTCAGTGCCCCCCTGGATAAGAGAACCGACCGATATAGCCGGCGCTGCCTCGTTGAAATTCTGCACCGACGCGATTGACGCCGCACAAAGGGACATCATTGATGCTGTGGTAACAGCGCCGATAAACAAAACAAGCTGGAAATTAGCCGGCTCGCACTGGCCCGGACATACCGAGATGTTCGCCAAGCTCTGCAAATCGCCCCGAAAGGCAATGATGTTTGTAGCAGGCCCGCTGAAACTTGCGCTGGCGACGATTCACGAGGCGTTATTCGAAGTGCGTCATAAATTCACAATAGGCAGAGTATTCGAACCGATTGACCTGCTCAATACCGCACTTAAGGAATACTTCGATATCGAAAACCCCAAAATCGGCGTCGCAGCCCTTAACCCTCACGCTGGCGAAAACGGCCAGTTCGGCGACGAGGAACAACGCATCATTTCCCCCGCAATCCTGATGGCGCAGGGCCAGGGCATCGATTGCTTCGGGCCAATTCCGGCGGATACGCTTTTCCTGCGCGCCGTCCAGGGCGAATTCGACGGCGTCGTCGCGATGTATCACGACCAAGGTATGATACCGGTCAAACTGCTCGCCTTCGATAAGGCGGTCAATGTCACAATAGGCCTGCCTATTATCCGCACCTCTCCAGCTCACGGCACTGCCTTCGACATCGCAGGCAAAAATATCGCCGACCCCTCCAGTATGATGGAAGCCATAAAGGTCGCCGTTCAGATGGTGCAGACAAAAAAGAAATCAGAAGTTAGAAGTGAGAAATGAGAATTTAGAATTAGGCAAAGGAGGCCAAAATGAGCAAAGGAAAGGAAGAGCCAGGGAAACGAGATATCAATAACAGAACGTTTTCATTTGCATGCAGAACAGTTAAGCTTTATCAATATCTTGCTAAACAAAAGTATGCTTCTGAGGTTTTGGGAAGACAGATATTGAGGTCGGGCACGTCAATAGGTGCGAATCTTGAAGAGGCACGAGCCGGACAGAGCAGGGCTGACTTTGTATCAAAGTGTAACATTTCGCTTAAAGAAGCCCGTGAAACGCATTACTGGCTGCGCCTCCTGAAAGAAACTAAAATCATCCCGCCTGAAAAAATAGACAACCTGCTTGGTGAAGCCAATGAGATAGTCGCAATCCTGACCACTATCGTAAAAAAGTCCCGTATAGCAATAAACGTCGATTAATTTCTAACTTCTAAATTCTAACTTCTAAATTCAGTTTGCTATGCAAACAAAACAGCAAATTCGTGAGTTGCTCGATTCCGCGGGAGTAAGACCCAATAAGCGATTCGGCCAGAACTTCCTCATCGACCTCAACCTGATGCGACTGCTCATCGATACCGCAAACATTCAGAATAATGACGTTGTCCTCGAAGTCGGGTCAGGCACCGGCTCGCTCACTTCCGGCATCGCTGAAAAGGCGGGCTACTGCGTCTCGGTCGAAATCGATGCCGTCCTCGCCAATATCGCTAAAGGACAGTTAGCCGACAAACCAAACGTTGGAATAATCGCAGCCGACGCTCTGAAAAATAAATTCGAAATCGAACCCGTCGTAATCGACGCCCTGAATCGCGCCCGTGCGATTCACAATGGGCGTCTACTTCTTGTCGCCAATTTGCCTTACATCGCCGCGACTCCCCTGATTATAAATCTTGTTACAGGCCCGATTATCGCAGATGCAATGTTCGTTACCATCCAGAAAGAAGTCGCAGATCGGATGACCTCGCAATCTGGCGTAAAAGATTACGGAATCCTCAGCATACTAATGGCCGCGACAGGTGAGGTCAGACACATCAGGACATTGAAACCAACTGTCTTCTGGCCCCAGCCGCAGGTCAATTCGGCTTTTATATCCTACGTCCGCGACCCCGAAAAAATAAAAGCGGTAAAAAGCGTCGAAATGCTCAGTCGTGTCGCCGGCGCACTTTTACAGCACCGCCGCAAAATGCTCAAAAGCTGCTGCAAACTTACAGCCGACCAACTGGGAGAAATTAAGAACTGGCCTGAGATTTTAAATCAGCTTGGTATCGACCCGGAAATCAGACCAGATAACCTCACTCCTGAGCAATTCGTAGCAATTACCAATTTGTGCTGTTAGCACAAGAGATGCTAATACTAACATAAGAAAGTTTTTAGTTGCCCCTACTTGACCCTTGTTGCCCCACCTTTTTGTGTGTGTAGGTCGAAGGGCAAGTTGCCCATATTGACATTTTTTAGACGCTGATTATACCGGAGAGCGAGAGTATATAAGTATACGCGTATATACTTATGCATCCTGTACGGTTTTAGGCGCAGAGCTCAAAGCAGCGTGCTGAATAAATGCACTCGCCACTCTTTCAATATCTTAGGTAATACGTTCAACTCCCAACTCGTGCCGCAAAGTAGTTCGACAGCATCTATGCACGGAAACTCTGTCTTCTCAGTAATACCAACTTTGCCCAGTGTTTCTGTGGTGTAACCATCTGGCTTCTCCATAGGCCATCGTGCCCCCCACTCATCGTGATGCTTGAAATAGTTCGCAGCTGCGTTTATTAGCTGGAGGCGTGTCACGTCTCCCTTGATGAAGGTGTCCTGTGTATAGCACTTATAATTCTTTAGATTCTCTGCCTTTGACTTGCCGCGACTTATCCTGATGCTATTTAGGTCTGATACTGTCCCAACCGCGTAGGTTTGGGCAGCGACAAAGCCGAGGCCTAATAATGGTTCTGCGTACTCACGCGCCCAGATTCCGTCGAACCACTCTTCAGTGTCCAACCGTTTATGAATTGCCGCGAGTCCGGCGTTAATGCCGACAATGACATCGTGCAGCGGCTCCATTCTATGGTCAATCTCTCGAAAATGCATGCAAGCTCCTGTGCCTAACAACGATTATACATTTGTAGGCTGGGGGGGGTATCCCGACGGCAAACTTTAAAAACAACGCGTCATTTTTTGCGATCAGGCATCATGTTAAGCACTGTACTATAAAGGTCTAAAAGATTTTTATATGTTTCCTCGCAATAGGTATCTACCCTTTCTCCTGTCGGCATAGATGGAAAATGAATAGTTATTTGTCCCTTGCCCAAAAAAGGCTCCTCAATAAAACAATGGAACCCTCTTAATTGGCTATAGTGGGCTACCGTATCACGCATATCAACAAGCTTTTGAATCCATTGAAATCTGTGTTTTTCAAAAAGTTCAGCTAATTCAGGAAAATTGCGTGATAGAGCAGTTATGACAGCACCTCCTGCATGTCCCGTCTTACCTTTTTTCTTGAAAGTTGTCATTGATACAAGCGGAGGAATTCTGGAGCCAAGAGCTTGACCAAGGAGGTCTAAACTACTTTTTACTTGGTATAGAAATGCTTCGGTTTCATACACGAGTCTGGGATTTTTTATTTCAGTTGAAACTCCTGATCCCGCCGAATAATCCTTTTGGAATTCCTCGACTCGTTTTGCTACCTCTTTCTGGATTGTCTCAAGATGATATTTCACTCCATGTAATTTATGGGCGCAATCATGTAGTTTCTGAGATAATTGGTTGTCATTTTCTGATACAACTTTTTTGATAATTGGGTCAATTATGGCATGAATGGCAGGGTCTGAATCTTCTGGTTTGGTGCCACAAATTATTGCACTAAGTAAGCCCCGATGTTTTTCCCAATGCTTACCACCATCAGAACTTGTTAAATGATAATCGATTACTTCGGGGGTATTGCGTGGAATTACGTTGAAGGCAGACACTTTAGGATGTTCACTAATTCCATCTTGTTTCTTTTTTTCTTTGGAATCATCTTGGGACATAATATTTGTTTCAATTTAACTTTTATTTTCTCCGTGCCATATGTGGCTAAATTAAATCTCTGTGGCATAATGCCGGTGGCTGTGGCACTCAATATTCACAGCGACGGGAAGGGATGCGATATGACACGGTGCGGTCTCAATCAATACAGCCAAAGCAGTCGTATCCCCGCCAAGCCCCTGCGGCCCGACATTCAATCGATTGATTCTGGTAAGCAAATCTTTCTCTAAGCCGGCATAAAACACATCGGCATTCGGTTTATCGATACTGCGGACAAGCGCCTTTTTACTCAACAGGCAGCTAACCTCGAA
Source organism: uncultured Phycisphaerales bacterium (assembly GCA_903857265.1). Classification (GTDB taxonomy): domain Bacteria; phylum Planctomycetota; class Phycisphaerae; order Sedimentisphaerales; family Anaerobacaceae; genus Fen-1362. The sequence continues at coordinate 59,775 of CAIODZ010000038.1, read as the reverse complement.
ATTGCCGCCGATACCGACACCTACGACAAAAGGCGGGCAGGCGTCCGCGCCAGCGTTTTTAACAACTTCAACCACCCAGTCAATAATCTCCTGCGCTATCGCTGTGGGTTTGAACATTCTAAATGCACTTTTATTTTCGCATCCGCCGCCTTTGGCCATAAAAGTTATTTTGAGCTTATCACCGGGCACAATCGACCAGTGAATGACCGCCGGGCAGTTGTTGCCCGTGTTTTTGCGGTGCTGCATCGGCTCACTGACGACGCTTTTACGCAGGAATCCTTTTTCGTATCCCTGTATAACACCGGCGTTAATCGCATCGACAGCCGTCTTGCCAGAGGGACATTCGATAACAACTTCTGCCCCTTGCTCAATGAACACAATAGCAAGCCCAGTATCCTGGCAAAGCGGTATCCGCTCCCCCATAGACAATCGCGCGTTTTCAACAAGCTGCTGAAGTATTTTCGCCGCTAAAGGATTCGATTCGCTTTGGGCTGCCTTTTGCAATGCGGCTAATACATCCGGTGGAAGCTCGTATGCCGCCTTAATACAAAGCGTTTTAACTTCTTCAACAATCTTTTTATACTCTATGTGTCTCACGGGAAAATCGGCGGGGCAAGCCCCGCCCTACCTAATTTATTTGTCTTCTATATTTATCTCATAGGTCTTGTAAGTCGTATTGCCGACCGCGTCGGCCAGTTTCAGCGAAATTATGTGCTGACCCGCGGACAGTTTCTCCACCAGAATCGTAAAGTCCTCGCTTGTAGTATCATAAATAAGGTCATCCGGCACAATCCCAATCCAGTTGGCATCGCTATCAACCGTGTATTCGACTTTGCCTATCGCGCTTAGCTCGTCATTGACCGTAAACTTCATCGTTATTTTCTTGCCTGCTTTTTCGAGCTTGTATTTCACTACAACCGGCCCGGTATTATCAACCACAACCGCGTCGCTCACCCTGCTGCCCGTCAGTTTTGTCTCAGGCGTATTGCTCCTCTCATCGCTTGCCGTAACCCTGATTTCGTATCTGCCGTCCTCGACCGTTTTGCTGTCCCACTCAAAGCTGCCGGCCTCGACTGCATCCTTCATCTCAATCCACCCGGTTCTGCCGACCCTTCTGAAATCTATCTTGTAAATCAGCTTGTCGCCGTTATCGTCTTTGGCGTCGTAACTGATTTTGAATTCGCCGTTTTTGCCCGGCCCTTCCATCCGCGTAACATTCACCGATTCAACCCTCGGCGCCAAATTAGGAACCGCTGATGCCACCGCAACCTCGCGCACAACCGGGCTGACCTTGCCGTCGCTGTCTCGCAACACGAGTTTATACTGAGCGAACCTGTTCACGGGGCAATCCAGCTGCACAGGGCCGGTAACTTCCTTCGGCTCCGTCCACTTTGAAAAACTCTTGTCATTGACGTCTTTCACATTGCCACTGCGGCAGGCCATCAGCACTTTGCACCCCTGCGGCACGTCGGCTTCAATCTGAAGTTTGCCCCACTTCGCCGGCTGTCCCGCGTCAACAAGTTCCGACGTATATATACCCTCACTCGCAAAAACCTTTCCCAGCTTCACCAGCCGGGCAGGGTTTGCCATTCCTACATACGCGTTATCGCCGACAGTAATGACCGCTGTAATCTGCGACACCTGCTTGTCTTCAAAAACAACCGCCTCTTCCTCTGAATTCGGCTCCACAGCAAAAAGCTGGGCGTTGTTGCCCGTTCCAACCAGAAGCTCCTTACCCTGTGCCGCCAGGCAGAAAAATACCGCTGACTCATTGAATATATCCGTAACAAAGCCGTCCTTTGTAACCTTGTAAATATAACTTGTCTGTGCGGGCATCGGCGGTATCGCGACAGCCATTTTATGCTCCGCCTGCTGTTCGCCCGCCGGCTCCTTTGTGTTGGCAATCTGAAGTTTTGTCCCGCCTGCGATGAGCGTATTCGAACCGCCGTCACTCTCCTCGCCAGAATCTCCTTCCCCTTCCTCTTCCTTCACTTCAGGACGACCCGCCTGTGGCTGCTGAGCGGCAAATTTCGCCTCGGCCCCGACCGCGTTGGCTGAAGTAGCCGCCGCGTACAGTTCCTCGCCAATGAACACCAAAGCCGTTATCTCCTGCTGTTCGCTGTCATACAAAATCGCGGCATCTTTCGTCTTCGTATTTATCCTGTAAATAAGCCCTCGGCTGTCGCTGCCGGCGTAAATAAAACCGTCAGGCCCCTGCGCAAGCGAAAGTATGTTCTTGTCGGGACTGTCATACAGCACCTCGCCGCGCTTTCCCGAAGAATCGATACGATAAATCCTGCCCTTCGGCCCCGTTCCAAGATAAATGTCCCCGCCCTTGTCCGCCGATATTGCGAATATGTAATTCGCATCGTTCGGCTCAAAAATCGTCTTCAACTCGCCGCCTTCCAGCCGGCATAATGCGCATCTCTGCCCGCTTATGCCAACCAAAAGATGACCCGAAGCATCCGCCGCCATCGCGAAAATATGCTCATTGGCAAAATGCTTGTCCTGCTTGACCGCATTCGGGTCATTCGGCTCATTGACTTCACGGTCATTACCGTCTTTGGTACGCTCCTTCTTTGTCAATTTCGCCGCGTAAATCTTTTTCAATCCGCCCGAACCGAATGAGTAAACACCGCCGTCAGGGCTTGTCCCTACATACACGATATCTCCGATTGAAACGATACTGTTGATTGACCAGACGTCATCGAACTGCTTTACAAGGATTTCGGCACGCCTGCCTAATTGTATCGTCCCGCGGGAGCCGATTACAACGTCGTTCGCCTCACCTTTTTGAAATTCCCGGCTGCTGTTATGACGGGTAACCTTGCTTGTTACCGCGCTGCAAAAAGAAGCCGACAGACACACCAAAAACATTATCGCAAAAACGTATTTTGATTGTATTTTCTTAATCACTGTTCCACCGTAACATTCATAATTTTTTTATCCACGATTATCGTTGACGTCCGCACGCTTTTATCAATCCAGCCGGGATATACCTGCATTGTATTGGCCCTCCTCGAATCGCCAAGAACCATCGCCTTTGTCGCAGGCAGCTCGGGCAGTTCCGCCTGCTCCAGTGCAACCCCCCCCGCAGGCAAAACCATAACACAATGAAGCTCATTCCTGCCTACCGCCAAAATCCTGTTCATCACCCCGACCAGCGTGTCCATATTCTCAGGAGCAAACCTGTGCGGGACCGCCTTCCTCAAAAATTCCTCATACTCTAACCCGCCGCAGATAATCAGCTGATATGTCCCCGCAGGGGTATTCTCAGGCACGGTAAAATTGAAATTGTACTTTTGCTTCTGCGCCCGCACCGACTCCGTAACAACCTCCACGCCCAGGTTATCGCCCCGTTTGACGCGGGAGCCGGACAACCCGACAGACCATATAGCCGAAGTAATATCCTTTTCGCGTATGTCCAAATCCACGTTAATTGACTTTACCCGAACCTGCCTGTAGGGATTATTCATCAGCAAACCCACGGGGCTCATCGTGTCACGTACTGCACCGTTCAAACCTTCGCCCGTCGAGACATTATCAAAAACCACGGTTCCCGCCCCGTCAGTTTCGATAGTGCCCTTGTAGAAAACCGTGTTATCAGGCGGCATCTCTCCCTGAAAAACCCCCGCGCTCATCACAACAGCCCGAAGCAGCCGTGGCGTCAGTATTCGGTTATCCGCAATCCGGCAGTTATATTTCCTCGGCTGGCTGTCGTTATACCGGGTCACGCTCACCGTCAGCGGAATCATCCTCGCCTCAGCCCCGATTCTGCCCCGAACAGCCGTTGACTCATCCGCCCTCAACGCGCCTATAACGTTCACCGATGTCCCCACCTTAAACGACCGCATCACGCTCGACACAACCGTATGCACCTCGCCCATCGCCATCGGTAAATCCACAGGCCCATAACCCAAAAATGAATGCCCGAAGGCGTAAATATCATTGCCCCTCACCTCGGTAATAGTCCCGACAACCTCGATGGTAATATCGCCGGTAACTAACGGCACCGTCAGACACCCCCCAGGCACCGGCTTAATATCACAAACATCGCTCGACTTGCCCCCGCCCGCGCCCGACACAACCATAAACCCTAAAGGCCGTAGCGTTTCATCCAAATCACTCGTCACCGACTCCGGCATACCCGAAACTACAATCGGACAGGGCAGCATCGACGCCCCCGCGAACTCCCCGTGCGATGACGTTACCGGCGACAAAATTTTCTTTTCAACCTGGGCAAAATCAATCGGCCTCGAAAAATCCAGCGCAAAGCCAGGCCCGTTGCTCAAAGATTCACCACCTGATTGGTTAAACGCGGCCCCGCCCACGCTAAGCATATCCGCAATCGGCGTTACGCCATAAAGCGGGTCTTTGCTGAATACCCACCCCATCGCCATCGCACCCGCCAGCCGGCCATTTATATAAACAGGCGAACCGCTGCAACCCCCGACAGGCCCCGTATGAATGAATCGCTCGTCGGTCCCCCGAACTAATATGGCGTCCCGACCGGGCGTAAAATCGTGAACAACACTCAGGACCTCCAGACCGAACTTCTCGACCTCCGTCCCTTTATAAACCGTCAGGCAATACGCCTCCATACCCGGCTTAATCTCATCAACGCTGATATACCTCGCGGGGTCCCAAATTCCCTCCAATCCCTTCGCAACTCCTGCTTGCGGCTTTTCCGCTGCCCCGCAAATAGCAACAACGCACATCACTGTGCAAACCAGAAAACCTGCCTTAAATAGCGGCATATCTTGAGTCATCGCCAACCCTTGAAATCCTTTTTTAATGTAAAACTTTAATCTTACCCCCCTCATACCACCATTGCAACACAAAACGACCTCTGGTAGAATAGGGCTTTCGTTGCTTCGCTGTTCGTAAATAACAGGGTTTTTGTAAGATATTTTAACGGAGAATAAATATGAAGGCCGAACATCGCCACGAACTGAAAACCAATGAACTGGCCGAATGGCTTGGTAATTTACCCAACTGGGCAAACCAGAATCTCAAGACAGTAATATATGTTCTCGTTGTTGTCGTTATCGTGCTCGCATCGTCTTTCTACTACCGCTATCAAAAAACGGTTGTGGTCGAACGCGAACAAAATAATCTCACCACGATTGTATCACAACTGCCGCAGCAAAAAGCCTTTATCGCCCAGAAACAACTGGAGAACCAGGATAACGCCTATATGCTTTTCCAGCTCACCGATGAACTCGATAGCATCGCCAAAAACGCATCCAATGACGCGATTGCCGCGACGGCACTGATTAAAAGCGCCGAAGTCCTAAGAACGGAGCTCCATTTCCGTTTCGGCGCTGTCAGCCAGCAGGATATCACTACGCAGATAGGTAAGGCCAAAGATTACTACACCAAAGCGCTCGACAAACTTAAACAAAGCCCCAATCCTGCCCTCGAAGCCGTCGCCAAAATCGGCCTTGGTTTATGCGAGGAAGAGCTTGGCAACCCTGAGGCCGCAACAAAACTTTATCAGGAAGTGGCAACGGGCGCCGCTTATGAGGGCACCACACCGGCAGTAGCCGCAAAACAACGGCTCGTAGCGATGAACTCTTTCACTGGAACAATCGTTCTCAAACCGATGCCAAAACCAGCGATAAAGGCGCTGCCGCCGGTAGTCAGCGAGCCAAACGCGCCGGTCCAGAATTAATTATCGCGCTAAATGCCGAACAAAGATACGAACCTCACACTTCGCGTCGGCCGTTCCCTCCAGGAACGCCGGCTCGATAAATATCTCCACGGGCGATACTCCAACTACAGCCGCGTTATGCTCCAGGAAGTCATCAAGGCGGGCGGCGTTAAAGTCAACGGCAAAAAGGCCAAACCGAGTTTGAAACTCAACCCCGACGACCTCATCGAAATCACCCTGCCCGAACTGCCCACTAATGAAATCCCGCCCGAAGATATACCCCTCAACATCCTTCACGAAGACGATGACATAATCGTCATCAATAAATCAGCCGATATCATCGTCCACCCCGCACGGGGCAATACCCACGGCACTATCGCAAACGCCCTCGCATTCCACCTCGCCTCAGCAGAGCCCGTCGAAGACGAAGATGAAGGCGAAGAGGACGAGCCCGAAATCGACGACGCCAATTTCCCAATCGCACTCGGCGAATTTCGCCCCGGCATCGTCCATCGTCTCGACAGAAACACCACGGGCGTAATGATTCTCGCCAAAAATGCAATCGCCCAGTGGAAAATCTCAAGGCAGTTCCACGACCGAAAGGTCGAAAAAAGCTATATCGCTATCGTCCACGGCACCCCCGAACTCACGCGAGACCGCATCAACGCCCCGCTCGGCGTCAATACAAAATTCAGATATAAATACGCGGTCCGCCCCGAAACAGGCAAAGAGGCAATCACCTTCTACGAGGTCCTCGAAACCTTCCGCGGCTTCTCACTCTTGAAACTCACCCCCAAAACGGGCCGCACCCACCAGATTCGCGTCCACCTCGCCCATATCAAGCACCCCATCGTCGCCGATGATATGTATGGCGGCAAACCGGTTTATCCCTGGCAATTAAAAGATGCTGAACTAACCCCCGAAGCTCCCGTTATCGCCCGCTGCGCCCTTCACGCATGGACAATATCCTTCAAGCACCCCACAACCGAAAAAATCGTCTCCTTCGAAGCCCCCCTGCCCGATGATATGCAAAACCTCCTCGATATACTGCGAAAATACAGAAAAAAGTAATCTTCCACTTTGTTGTTCCTGTGAACCTGTCCTGCCTGCCCCTGTATGTCTTAGGCCGGGATTCTCGACTTTAGCTTTGTAGAAACCGCAATCGGGAAACTCTCTAATTTCTCGCGAGGCGTTCCCCGCTTTTTTCCTATTCCTTCGCTCCGGCTTTTTCAAGCATTTGCACAATGTCTATGCGCTCCATTCTTTTTGCTGCCTTTAGCGCTGTCCATTCGACATTATCGATTGTCGCCTTTACATTTACATCAGCACCCTTTTCCAAAAGGAGTTTGACGATATCTGTCCAGCCTGGCATCACCGCTATCATCAGTGCCGTTTTGCCGTGGTTATTCTTTGCATTGACATCAGCGCCTTTTTCTAAAAGAAGCTTGACGACCTCCGTATGGCCTTGCTGCGATGCCATAAACAGGGCCGTTGCGCCGTCGGTGGCCTTGGCATTAACATCAGCACCCTTTTCCAGAAGGAACTTGATGATTTTTGTATGGTCGTTGAATGTCGCCGCTATTATCAGGACCGTTTGGCCATCATTGGTTTTTGCATTGACATCAGCGCCCTTTTCCAGAAGAAGTTTGGCGATCTCCGTGTGTCCTATCCCCGCTGCCATCATTAAGGCCGTTACACCATCGTTATTCTTTGCATTGATATCAGCGCCCTTTTCCAGCAGGAGCTTAACGACTTCTGTATAACCATGACTTGCCGCCAGCCACAGGGCCGGTATGCCGCAGTCATCCTTTGCATTGACATCAGCGCCGTTAGCCAAAAGGGTTTGCACGGCGGTGAGGTTGCCGTCTTTTACGGCTTGAAGCAGTTGGTCGTTCTTGTCTTCGCTGTGTTTACTGACCGATTCAAATGATTGAGTATTTTTATTTGAAGCAACCGTCTCGGATTCTTTTGCACCGGCTTTCTTGTCCGCCTTCTGTGTGGCGGATTCAAGCATTTGCACAATATCTGTGTGGCTTCCAAATTTTACCATCTGTAAGGCCGTTAATCCAAAGACATCCTCGATGTTGACGTCAGCACCCTTTTCCAGCAGGAGCCTGACGATTTCTGTGTGGCCCTTCTCCGCCGCCTTCATCAGGGCTGTTGCTCTATATTTATCCCTGGCATCAACATCAGCACCCTTTTCCAGCAGGAGCTTAACGACCTCCGTATGACCAAATGCTACCGCCCACATCAGGGCCGTTGTGCCGTCTGTGGTCCTCTTGACATTTACATCAGCGTCCTTTTCCAAAAGGAGTTTGACAACCCCCGTATGGCCTTTCTGCGATGCAATCATTAGGGCCGTGTAGCCGAAGTCATCCCTGGCATCAACATCAGCACCGTTGGTCAGAGCAGTTTGCACAGCCCAAAGATCACCCTTGTATACGGCGAGGAGTAATTGGTCATTCTTCCAGCGACCTGATGCGTCCGCTCTTTCAAGAAGTTGTACGGTGCTCTGGCAACCCAAACTATATCCTTTTTTTGCCAGTTCCAGTGCTGTTGCACTCTTGTAATTCTTGGCATTGACATCAGCGCCCTTTTCCAGCAGGAGCTTGACGACCTCCGTGTGGCCCTTCTCCGCCGCCCACATCAGGGCTGTTGCTCTATATTCATCCCTGGCATCAACATCAGCACCCTTTTCCAAAAGGAGCTCGACGACTTCCGTATGACCATTCTCCGCCGCCCACATCAGGACTGTTGCTCTATATTTATCCCTGGCATCAACATCAGCACCCCTTTCCAGCAGGAGCTTTACGATTTCCGTATGACCCATGTATGCTGCTACCATCAGGGCCGTTGCACTATCGGTGGTTGTTTTCACATTAACATCGGCACTCTTTTCCAGAAGTAGTTTGACGATTTCCGTATGGCCTTCCTGTGCCGCCAGTATGAGGGCCGTTGTACCATCGATGACATCTTTCACATTAACCTCCACACTTTTTTTCAACAATGACCTGACGATTTCCGTATAACCCAAGTAGGAGGCCACCATTAAGGCCGTTCTGCCACTGATGGTTGCTTTTACATTGACATCAGCCCCTTTTTCCAGCAAGAGTTTGACAATCTCCGTATGGCCTTCCTGTGTCGCAGACATCAAAGCGGTTACTCCCTTAGCAGCGTTTTTGGCGTTGATATCAGCACCTTTTTCTATAAGGAGTTTGACGATTTCCGTATGACCCTTCACCGCCGCATTAATCAGGACCGTATCGCCATTGGCATCCCTTACATTGATATCAGCACCGTTAGCCAGAAGAGTTCGCACAGCCGGAAAGTTGCCATCTCTTGCGGCTTGTATCAATTGGATATCCTTGTTAGACGCATCCGCCTTGGCAAAACTAGCAGATATCAAAGAAATGCACATCAGAGAAAACAGGATTCGTTTCATAAGATTCTCCTTTTTATTTTTCCGTCCTTTAGCAAAGATTATACCGATTGTAGATTTGACTACAATGGTATTTTATCGCCCCAAAGATTGCGGTTTATCTTATGCTGACCTAAGCAACATCCGCAAGGCCTAATGAGTCGCCGAATTTGGTTATCAATGCCTGACGAATATTCTTATGTGTCGGCCCAGTTAATAAGGCATCCTGGGTAACGAGCTCAAATGCGCAGCGTCGAGCCATAACCAACAAATCATAATCGTCGATGATATTGGCGATTTTCAAATCGGGCAGCCCGTGCTGCCGCGTGCTGAAAAGCTCCCCAGGCCCTCTCAGTTTCAAATCGTGCTCCGCTATCTCGAAACCATCGTTACTTCGTTCCATCATTTCAAGCCGGCTTTTAGCCACTTCGTTTTCCGTCTCCTTGTCCGCGAATAAAAAGCAAAACGACTTGTCCGTCCCCCTGCCTATTCTGCCCCGCAACTGGTGCAACTGCGCCAGGCCAAACCTGTCCGCACCCTCGATAACCATTATCGTCGCGTTTGGAATATCCACGCCGACCTCTATCACTACCGTCGCGACCAGCGCCTTTATTTTCCCTCTGCGAAACTCCGCCATTACTTCCTTTTTTTTCTCCGAGCTTAACCGCCCGTGCAGTAATTCAACCTTGAATTCGCCAAAGACCTTCGACAATTCTCGCCACCCGTCGGTCGCCGCCTTGATATCGCCTTCCTCCTCGATACCAGTTATGCGCGGATATACGAAATACGCCTGCTTTCCCGCACGCAATCGCTCGCGAATAAATTCGTATGCCTTGGCCCTGTCATCCGGCGAGACCCACCGCGTAACCACTGCCCCCCTCCCCGGGGGACTATGTTTGATTATAGACACATCCAAATCCCCGAAAACCGTCATCGCCAAAGTCCTCGGAATGGGAGTAGCGGTCATAACAAGGCAATGGGGCGTCCCGGCTTTGCGCAATTCCGCTCTCTGGTGAACGCCGAATTTGTGCTGCTCGTCAATCACAACCAACCCAAGTTTTTTGAATTCGATATCCTTCTCTAACAGAGCAACCGTGCCCACAACAATATCTATCCCACCTGCTTTTATATCTTTGAGAATTTCGTTTCTGTCTTTACCCGTAAGCCCGCCCGTAATCATTACTCGCTTTACGTCGCTGTTCCGCAGATACCTCTCGATGCTTATAAAATGCTGGTTCGCCAATATCTCCGTCGGCGCCATAATCGCAACCTGCGTCTTGTTCGCCACCGCCAATAGCGTCGCGTAAAGCGCAACCACCGTTTTGCCTGACCCGACGTCCCCCTGCAAAAGTCGATTCATCGGTATCGCCCTTTGCATATCAGCGACTATTTCAGCGATTGTCTTGTCCTGGTCTTCGGTAAGTAAAAACGGGAATCGCTTTCGGATCCGTCTGTCGATTTCCTCGGACGATTTCATCGCAACCGCCGACGCGAATTCACTGTGCCTGTGCCTGCGAAGCGCAAGTCCCAACTGCATCAAAAACAATTCATCGAATTTAAGCCGGCGTTTCGCCTTGCCTAATTTGCCCTCATCCGCAGGCAAATGAATCCACCCAAACGCGTCCTTGCGTTTTATCAGTTCCATTTTTTTAAGAAACTCGTCTTCATAGAATTCGCCGACGAGTCCGCCGATATTATCCAGCACGGGCCTGATTATCTTCTTAATCTGCATACTGCTCAGCCCGCCGCTCGCAGGATACACCCCCCCGCTGAAATACTCCGCGGGCTTCGACGCCTCTTTTTCCATCACGCGAAACTTCGGATTCGTCAACTGCAGCTGGTGCTTGTATTCCCCAACCTTCCCCCACGCCATAACCGCCTGTCCGGGCCTCAACTGGTCCCGCAGGTATCCGCCGTTAAACCATATTATCCGGCAAATCCCCGTTTCATCGCTCACCATCGCCTCGAATATCGCGGGCCTGTGATAATTCTTAAAATCCGTTGACTCAACCAGCCCCACAATCGCCGCCGTCTCGCCAATCTCCAATTGCCCTATTTTCTTCGGCTCCGGTGCAAATACCCAGTCACGCGGAAAATACTCCAGCAAATCCCCGACGGTAACAACCCCCAGCTTAGCGAATATTTCCGCCCTTGCCGGCCCCACTCCCTTCAAAAACTGCACCGGCATCGACAATTTAATATCACCACTCGGTTTTGCGCCTAATTCGCCCACTCATTATTCCTCGAACGCGTATTTGCCGACGAGTTTGACAAACCGGACGTCGCACGCCACCCGCTCAATAAGTTTCCCTTCTTTTTTCGTCCCCACGATAAGCTCCTGCACACCGCCTTCGCCAACCGGCACAACAATTATCCCCCCTGCGCCAAGCTGGTCAATCAATTGTCCCGGCACTTCAGGCACAGCAGCAGTAACGATAATTCTGTCAAACGTCCTTTTCTCTGGCCATCCTCCGCTGCCGTCGCCGACATAAAACTCAACATTATTAATTCCCAGCCGGCCAAGAACCGCCTGCGCTTTCGCCGATAAATCCGCGAACCGCTCAATCGTATAAACCCGTTTCGCTAATTTCGCCAGAATAGCCGTCTGATACCCGCTGCCCGTCCCAACCTCCAGCACCTCGCAATAATTATTCAGCCGAAGCTCCTGCGTCATCAGCGCAACTATATATGGCTGCGATATCGTCTGCCCCATCCCAATCGGCAAAGGGCCATCCGCGTATGCCTGCGATTCATACGACTCAGGCACAAACTCCTCACGCAATACCCGTCCCATCGCCGAAAGCACCCCCGCCTCGGTTATACCCCGCCCCTTCAGGTCATGCTGGACCATCCGCTCGCGTTCCCTGGCAAATTTACCGTTATGTGGCCCTGATATCATATCCCTAATAATCCTGTCAAAACCGTAATTTTGCAACCCATTTCACCTATGCTAATCTGTTAAAACAGCAGTTTTATCCCCGCCGCCAGCGCCAAAACCTGTATCGTAATCTCAAATACCTTCTGAGGCATCTTTTTCAACGCCACTATTCCCAAAACCGCCCCAATGATAATAAAGGGGAGCATAATAAAACCAAGTTTTATGGATGCGACGTTAATCAGCCCCAGGTTCACACTGAACGGCACCTTAAGCCAGTTGACAATAAAGAAAAACCAGGCGCTCGTCCCCACAAACTCAACCTTTGGCAGCCGCATCGCCAGCAGATAGACAATCATCACAGGCCCCGCGGCGTTCGCCATCATTGTCGTCGCGCCAGCGAAAAATCCCATCACCTCCGCGAACCACCACTGCGTCGGAACATCCTCCCCTGCCCGATTGCGCCACCAATTGACCGCCAGCATCACCACAACAATCACGCCGATTATCGGCTTCAGCTGCGCATCGCTGATTACCTTCATCGCAAAATACCCCGCGACGATACCGACAAGCGTCGCTGGAATCAGTCGGATAATATGACGCCACATCGCAGCTTTGTGGTAATAACTCACCGCAAAAACATCCGCCAGAATCAATATCCCCAGCACCATTCCCGTCGATTGCTTCGCCGGTATCACCATCGCCATCAGCGGCACAAACAGTATTCCCATCCCCGGCAATCCCGTCTTGCTGATGCCGACCATCACCGCACACAACGCCACTACCACCCAGCCGTATAAATTCAGTTCCATCATTAATAATCCTTTATTGCTACCGCTCAAATAATCGTTACAATACCATAATTCCAAACGAATTTAAGGGGTCCATTTATGAAAATTAAAAAACTGCTGCCTTTTACGCTGGCCTTCATTATCGCCGGCTGCGTCCCGGTATTGTCGCTGCACCCCCTATATGACGACAAGCATCTTGTTTTCGATGGAAAACTGCTCGGTACTTTCAAACAGAACGACGAAGATGCTAATACCAATATAACCTGGGAATTCTCACGTGCTGCTGAACCAAACACATATAGCTTAATCTATTCCGCTGTATCGAGGGATGAGCCGAATGTGCTAAAGGGATGGTTTGAAGTGCATCTGGTCAAGCTCGACGGCCATTTCTTTATGGATGTCTATCCCAAAGAAGGTCCCTGGGGAAATGGCGATGATGAGTTGAGCAAAACAAAATGGCCCTGGAATGCGTTTTTTTTGATGCGTGTTCACACATTCATAAAAGTAGAAATCCTCGAATCAGAATTGAAAATACATCTGACCGATGATGATAATTTCAAAAAATTTATGATAGAAAACCCCAACGCGGTCAAATACGAATTAGTCGATGACAAACCTGTCTTAACTGCTTCCACCAAGCAACTTCAGTCGTTTGTTCTCAAATATGCCGACGACGACCGGTTATTCTCCGGTGAGAAAATATTGGCTCGCAAAACCTCCAAACCCGTAAGGGACGTCAACGAGCCGAAAACCACAACCCCCGATATCAACAACATCCCGCGCGATTCCAACAATTTACCCGTTCAATCAAAGGCGACAACCCAATGACCGACAAACCGGATTTCAGACGCTATCTCGTTGATATCGATTCCGTTACCACGCACCAGCAATCGACCGACTATCTGGTAATCGGCGCAGGCGTCGCGGGCCTTCGCGCTGCAATCGAGGCCTCGCAGCACAGCTCCGTAACCGTCGTTACAAAAGGAACCGTCGAAGACAGCAATACCTGGCACGCCCAGGGAGGCATCGCCTCGGTCCTCGACAAAACCGACAAATTCGAATCGCACATTGCCGATACCCTGCGCACAGGCGGCGGACTCAGCGATGAAAAAACCGTTGACCTCGTCGTCCGTCAGGGGCCTGGGCTTATCCGGCAATTGCTCGACTGGGGTTGCGCTTTCGATATGGTCAATGGCAATATCGCCACCACCCTCGAAGGAGGCCACTCCCACCCGCGCATCGCCCACGCCCACGGCGACGAAACAGGCAGAATCATCGCCCAGACCCTAATCGCAAAAGCAAGACAACAGCGAAATATCACTATCATCGAAAATTTCTTCTCAATAGACCTCATTACTATCGACAACAAATGCCTCGGCGTCATCGGCTGGCACAAGGAAAAAGACGCACGCATAATCTGGGGCCTTAATACAATCCTTGCTACGGGCGGTGCGGGCCAACTTTACCGCGAAACCACAAACCCCTCCTGCGCAACAGCCGACGGCCTCGCTATGGCGTATCGCGCCGGCGCAACCTTGCAGGATTTGGAATTTGTCCAGTTCCACCCGACAACGTTATATATCGCAGGCGCCTCACGCGCACTCATTACCGAAACCCTCCGCGGCGAAGGAGCAGTCCTGCGCGACATCAAAGGCAAGGCCTTTATGAAGGATTACAACCCCGCCGCAGAGCTCGCCCCCCGTGACGTCGTCAGCAGGGCAATCCTCACACAAATGCTCAAAACCAAATCCACCCACGTCTATCTCGATATACGCCACTTCGACAAACAGCACTTCACCAAAAGATTCCCCGTCATAAGCGAACTCTGCGACAGTTTCGATATCGATATCAGCAAAGACCTCATCCCCGTCCGCCCCAGCGCGCACTATATGGTCGGCGGCGTCAAAACCGACATCGCCGCGAAAACAAATATCGAAAACCTCTACGCCTGCGGCGAAGTTACCTCAACGGGCCTTCACGGCGCAAATCGCCTCGGCAGCAACTCGCTGCTCGAAGGTCTCGTCTTCGGCAGAATCGCAGGCCAGACGCCCCTCGCCCCAAAATCCGCCGGCTTCGGCCAATCGACTATCAAATACCAAATCCCGCACTCCGAGCTCAGGCACCTCGACACCTCCGACGTCAGAAACTCGCTGCGGGCGCTTATGTGGCGAAACGTCGGCATCACCAGGAAATCCCCCGAAATGAGACAGGCCATCGACCAGATTCGCTTCTGGCAGCGATATGTTATGGATAAGGCCTTCGATAACTCTCAGGGCTGGGAACTCCAGAATATGCTCACCGTCTGCCTCCTCATCGCTCAATCCGCCATCGCCCGCAAAGAAAGCCGCGGCGTCCACTTCCGAAGCGACTTCCCCGACACCGATGACCAGAATTTCAAAAAACACTCCGAAATTAAAAGGGCGGAATAATCGCCTTTTTGGTATAATATCTCCCGCTGCACCGAACAAAATAATCAACCATCAATAGCACATTGAAAATCAAAAGAGCGGGTTGGACAGCCGCTGGCTCTTCGGGGCCGGAGGAAAGTCCGAGCAGGACAGGGCACGGTGATGGCTAACAGCCACCTCCCGATTTATCGGGACGGGACAGTGCCACAGAAAATACACAGCCGACGTCCCGAGCAATCGGGGCAGGCAATGGTGAAATGGTGCGGTAAGAGCGCACCGCGGAGTTGGCGACAATTCCGGCAGGGCAAACCCCACCGCCTGAAAGACCAAGCAGCCGGTGCTCGGCCCGGGCATTACCGGCGGGTAGGTCGCTTGAGCCAACTGGTAACGGTTGGCCTAGATAAATGGCTGTCCAAGACAAAACTCGGCTTATAGACCCGCTCTTTTGATTTTCATTCTCGACGCAGGCCGCAAACTTCAAAAATCGCCCTACTCATCCATCGCGTCCAGTCGCTCAAAGCTGGCTTTCCCGCTCTTCCCGAAAGACCCAAGACGCATCTTGACCGTCACCACGTCATTATCGATAACCATCCGCAGCTTGCCCTTGTCTAAGTTGATATGCTCGAACTCCACGCCGTTCGGCTCGCTAAGACGCGCAGCAAACGCCGGCGATGCTTTTAATTTAGTCAGAAGCGATTCCATCCCCTGGCCCGCCATCATTCCGCTTATGTTCAGCGTCGCGTTGTCCGTCCCAATTTCAGCCATGTCCTTACGGGTATCCTCATCAACTTTCTTTAATACCGCGATGCGCCTCGCGTTTTCATCCGCGTATGGCTCACCAAGAATTTCTCTCGACAAAACCATCTGGCAGCCGAAATCCACTCCCTCCCACGGCTCAACGAACAGCTGCTTCGGCCTCTCATGCGAAATAAAATAGTATTTCCGCTTGGCCATAAGGTCGTTCTCGTCGAACGTCACCATATTAAACCACATCTTGTGGCCAGGTTTCGTGGTCCCCGCAATGGCCGCTATGCTTTTGCTCTGGCTCAACAACGCATCCTTGGGCGTCACGGTCACGAACCGCGAAAGCACGTCAGCGCTTGTGCTCTCTTTAAGAATCGTCTGATGATACTGCGTATATATCTGCTTGTTTGTCAGCGGCCCTTCAGGTACAGCAAAATCTACCACCTGACAACCCGCTGCCATACAGCACATCACCAAAACCAACGCTCTTAACGCTTTCACGTTTTCGCCCTCTATATCTTTGTTCCGTAACTGTTACGAAATACACGCCGTTTACTTAGGTTTCACGCCTTCCTTGACGGGAATCCACTTCATCATCTTACGCAATTTGCGTCCGACGTTTTCGAGCTTGCTGTTGTAATCCTTCTTATAGAGCGAGTTGAACTTCTTCAGCCCCGTCGCGTTTTCCTTCATCCACTCTTTTGCGAACTTGCCGCTGGTGATTTCCTTCAGGATTTTCTTCATCTCCGCCCTCGTCTTGGCAGGGATAATCCTCGGGCCCCGAGTCAGGTCGCCATATTCAGCCGTATCCGAAATACTATACCGCATATAACTCAACCCGCCCTGGTACATCAAATCGACGATGAGCTTCACCTCGTGCATACATTCAAAATACGCAATCTCCGGCTGATAACCCGCTTCGACAAGCGTATTGAACCCCGCCTTTATCAGCGATGACAACCCGCCGCAAAGCACGCACTGCTCGCCGAACAGGTCCGTCTCCGTCTCTTCCTTGAACGTCGTCTTGATGATGCCCGCTCTCGCTCCGCCAATGCCATTGCCCCAGGCAAGCGCAATCTTCAGGGCATCGCCCGTCGCGTCTTTCTCTACCGCCACGATACAAGGCACGCCGCCGCCCTTTTGGAACTCGCTCCTGACCAAATGCCCAGGCCCCTTCGGCGCAATCATCACTACGTTATTGCCCTTGGGCGGAACAATGTATTTGAAATGAATATTGAACCCGTGACAGAAACCAAGTGTCTGCCCCGGCACAAGATTCGGCTTAATATACTTTTCGTAAAGCTTACCCTGCACAACGTCAGGCAGCGTAATAATTATCAGCGAAGCGCCTTTCATTGCCGTCTTGATATCGGTCGGCTTAAATCCGTGCTTTATCGCTATCTTGTAATTCGGCGTCCCAGGCAATTCCGCAACCGACACCTTGATGCCGCTGTCCCGCAGATTCAAACTGTGGGCATGACCCTGACTGCCATAACCAATTGTCGCCACTTTCTTGCCCTTCAATGGGGCAAGCGGTGCGTCCTTCACATAAAACATCTTCAACGCCATTGTCTTTTTCTCCTTATTCGTTTTGTCATTCCCGCATCCTCTTGTCATTCCCGCGAAAGCGGGACTCCATTTTTCTTTTGTCATTCCTGCGACACGGAGCACAGCGACGAGCCCGTTTCGGAAAGCAGAAATCCAGCAGGATGAAGCTTACCCTTTCATATTTGTCTTACTTCATGGTTTTTCGCACGTTCACCGACCGGCCGGCCCGACGCTTGCGGTTTATCATCTTCCTGCCTTTACTCGTCCGCATCCGAACCAGGAATCCGCTCTTGCGCCGCCTCTTAATCTTACTCTTGCGATGATTTTCCACGCCTTGTCTCCTATTCTAAATAACCAACCAATTTCATAACCAAAATACCAGCCGGAATTATACACCAACCCCCTTAAAAAGGAAAGTCATAAAAAATCGTAGTCCACAGGACACCTTACGGTGGACGGGGGTTCATCCGCCCTCCGGCGAGGATTTCCCCAAAACCAGATTGTCTCCTGTTATTACCCGCGGAACAGGACTAAAACAACACTAATGCAAGCCGCTATTGCAGCTACTGCTGCCCAAAAACAAGACCATTTTGCAGAAATACAAGATTTAATCATCATTTCAGTTTGTATAGCGGTATGCAAACTATTGATAAGTTTATCTTTTAGGCTATCCATACCTGCGGTTGGCATAGATATATTGGCCTTTTTCACTATTTCTGTAAGTTCCCCACATCCAACAGAAATGGGTGCTTTTTCAATCTCAGATAAGATGTTTTTAAGCTTTTTTATACTTGTCATAATATCCCCTTACTTTTAATTCCGGCTTACGTTAATGAAAAAAACGGATGCTTCTAATTTCCTTTGCTTGGACTGAATTCAACGGATACTTTTACCCATCCGATGTTGGACTTTTCGGTTACCCGAAAAAGCAGACTGTTTGTAGTTATGAGCAAAGCGGTGTAAATAAGCAGCCTTTTCTGTTGCTCCATGTTGAGTAATTGTACCATTGTCTTTGTGCCGTGGAAAAGATTGCATCTTACTTTGTACACAAATTCGAGAAGAATACTTACGCTCAAATAGAATTCATCAGGATTCTGGTCACCTTTTAAGACAACGGAGAATTGATTAGGCACTTTCTTACTTAGTTTTTTGAGCTTCTTGTTTGCGTTAACAAGGTCTATATGTTCAAGGGCAGTGACAGGATCGGTTATGCCGAACCAATCAAGCATTTGATTCAACTTCTCAGAAAAGATAGTTGGTGTATCAGGTGACAGTTGAGCATTGACATATCCAAAATAGGCCTTGAATTGTTCCTCCTCTGTAGGGTATCGGCCTTTATCGTTCTGCTGCCATCGGATAACTTTCTGCTCGTCAAATGAAGATTGCCAGTCAAAACCGTAAATGCTGTTAAACGTAAAAAAAGCGTAAATGAAACGAGACGGCGTGAAAACCTGCCAAGTGCTTCCTGAAAGTGCAACCTCTCTAAACGCGTGTTCCAACCGTAACGTGGCTTCATGGAGTGCAAATAGTTTTCGGATTTCGAGTTTTAGGTCCTCAGCCATTTTTTTCTCTCCCAACACAATAATATCCACCACAATTTGTCATCAATTTAGTATGTTGGCCAGAAAGAGTCAAGGACGCTTTCTACCACGAAGCCCGCGAAGATTCACGAAGTTTAAATATGTTTTTCCCTTCGTGGTTCTCTGTGCCCTTCGTGGTTTAACCTTTTTGTGGCAAAACAAAAAAAGGCACGGCCAAAGCCATGCCTTTACTGTACGCTATACGCTGTACGCTGAACGCTGCCTGCCTATTCTTCTGCTACTTCCTGCGTCCCGCCACCCGTCTTTTCCTGTCTCGGCATCGCTATCGTCCCCGTCCGCGCAACGTTCTTTATCCCGTAGGGCCTGCACATCTCGATAAACGCCTCAATTTTCTCCTCAGGCCCGCTTATCTCCACCATCATCGTCTTCTGTCCGATATCAACAACGTTGCCCTTGAAGGTCTCTACCAGCGCCAGTATCTCAGGCCTCTTTTCCGCAGGCGCAGCGAAAGTTATCAGCATCAAATCTCGCGCGACCACCGCCTGCCCCGCGAAATCCTGTACCTTCACAACGGGTATAATCTTCGCAAGCTGTTTGCGGACCTGCTCAAGCACCCTGTCATCGCCAACCACGACAATCGTCATCCGGCTAAGTTGCGGGTCCTCCGTCCGCCCGACGACTAACGAATCGATATTGAACGCCCTCGCCGCGAACATCCCCGAAACATGTGCCAAAACTCCCGGCTTGTTCTCAACCAACGCGCTTATTATATGTTTCATAAGAATCTCTCTTCTTAATTCTAAACTCTTAATTCTAAATTCTAAATTCTAAATTCTCATTTCTTAATTCTAAATTTCAAACTCTCAATTCTAAATTCTCAATTCTAAATTCTAAATTCGTTACGCCATACTTTCCAGCAAATCCAGCCCATCCATTTCGTGCAGGGACTTGCCCGACGGAACCATAGGCCAGACGTTCTCTTCACGCTCAACGTGAAAATCCACAACGCAGGGCATCTTCTCGCCTAACATCTTCTTAATCGCCTTCGGCACGTCGGCTTTCTTCTCAACCGTTATCCCGACCGCACCCAGCGCCTCAGCCACTTTTGCGTAATCCGGATTCGCAAGGTAGCTCTTCGAATATCGCTTGTTGTAGAATAGCTCCTGCCACTGTCTCACCATTCCCATATACCCGTTATTCAAAATGCAGACCTTTATCGGCAGCTCATACTGCACCGCTGTCCTCAGCTCCGTCAGCGTCATATTGAAGCTGTGGTCCCCGTCGATATCGACAACCGTCGCTTCCGGCATCGCTATCTGCGCCCCTATCGCCGCGGGCAACCCGTAGCCCATAGTCCCCAGACCGCCCGAAGTGATAAACTGCCTCGGCCTCTTGAACCGGTAGAACTGCGCCGTCCACATTTGGTTTTGTCCGACGCCGGTCGTTACTATCGCGTCGCCGCCCGTCAATTCGCAAACCTGCTCAATCACGTATTGCGGCTTTATATTCGTCGATTTTCTGTCATATCCCATCGGATACTTCTTTTTCCACTGCGCAATCTTCGTAAACCATTCCTTGCGCTCGCGGTGCTCGACCATTTTGGCCATCTCGCCCAATATATATTTCGCGTCGCCCACAACCGGTATATCCGCCCGGACGTTCTTCGCTATGCTCGCCGGGTCAATATCGACGTGTATGACTTTCGCGTGCGGCGCAAATGCCTTGAGCTTCCCCGTCACCCTGTCGTCGAACCTCGCCCCAACCGCTATCAGCAAATCGCACTCCTGCACCGCGTAATTCGCATACGCCGTTCCGTGCATTCCGAGCATATCAAGCGATTCGGCTTCGTTCTGGTCGTAACCGCCCAGGGCCAGGAGAGTCATCGTAACAGGCAGATGCGCCTTCTTCGCAAGGGCGCGCAGCTCCTCGCCGGCGTTGGCGCTGATGATGCCGCCGCCGACGTAAAGCACCGGCTTTTCGGATTTGTTTATCGCCTCGGCTGCCATTTCTATCTGCCTGTGATGCCCCTTGAGCTTCGGCTTATACCCAGGCAATCGCATCTCGACCCCGGCATCATACTCCGTTTTCGCGACCTGAACATCAACCGGCAAATCAACCACCACAGGCCCCGGTCTTCCCGTCGAGGCGATAAAGAACGCCTCTTTTATCGTCCGCGCAAGGTCCTTAACGTCCTTGACTATACAATTGTATTTCGTAACAGGACGCGTGATACCCGTCGTATCCGCTTCCTGAAAAGCGTCGTTGCCAATCAGGTCCGTGCGGACCTGACCCGTTATAGCGACCATCGGAATCGAATCCATCATCGCCGTCCCCAGCCCCGTAACCAGATTGCACGCGCCGGGCCCGCTCGTCGCGACTATCACGCCGACCTTTCCGCTTGCCCGCGCGTAACCGTCCGCCATATGTGCCCCGCCCTGCTCATGTCGCGGAATTATAAATCGAATCGGCGCATCATACAGCTTGTCAAAAAAGGGCAATATCACTCCCCCTGGGTAGCCGAACATCGTATCAACGCCCGCGTCAATAAGTGATTGGACGGCTATCTCGGCGCCTGTTCTAAGAATTGGGGATTTTTCGGCTGAACCAGCCGACTGTGAAGAATCGGACTTCATTACATACTCCTTTCCTGTCTCGGCATGGCTTTTCAACCATGACGGACGCAAGATTCCAGCGATTACAGCTTTTCGGGCCTCTTTTGTCAGGCCAGTCGTTACCACCACAGCAACGACCCGCCCACACAAAGTTCATAGCCCTGCTATAATCCCGTAATTCTGCTCAATTGTAGCCCTTATGGGCTACCCTGTCAATTGTTTTCGGCAAATTTTCGCACCATTATCACAAATTACACCCCCTGCCGCCCTCGAAATTCGTATAAATTATGTGTGCAGAACAATAAATAGAGCTATAATAACACCCTACCTTTAATGAAATTTGGAGACCAACTATGTGCGAACAATGCGGCTGCAACCACGATAAAACACAGGACACCTTCGACACGAAGGTCAAAGCGATAATCGAAGCCATCAGGCCGAATCTTCAAAGCCACGGCGGTGACGTCGAACTCGTCGCCACCGAAAATGGCAAAACAGTCAAGGTACGCCTTCAGGGCGCCTGCTCCGGCTGCCCGGGCGCAAGAATGACCCTCAAAATGGGAATCGAACGGCTCCTCAAAGAAAAAGTCCCACAGGTCAAAGAAGTCATAGCGGTTGACTAAAAATTTTAGACACGAATACGAAGAAGCATTCTCGCGGTTCGCAGACGCCCCGGCTGCCCGCGCCTTTTCCCTCGGCAGGCACGCGTTGTTCATATTGCTCAAAGCCCTCGATGTAAATCCCGGTGACAAAGTAGGCGTCTGCGCCTTTACCTGTCTCGCTGTCGTAGAAGCCATTAAAGTTTGCGAAGCAATCCCCGTATATCTCGACATTGATGAATACCTCTGCATTGACCCGCATGAAATCTTGATACAAGATGCCGGCTCTCTCAAAGTTGTGATTTTACAGCATACCTTTGGCAACCCCGGGCGATTCGAGCAGAATCTGGCCGCCTGCAATAAAATCGGTGCAAAAATTATCGAAGATTGCGCCCACTCGCTTGCTTGCACGTGGAACAATCAGAAATTAGGCAAATGGGGCGAAGGAGCCGTGGGCCAGGGAGGAATGTTGACCGTCAATTCAAGCACGCTCCTCGAAAAAGTTGACCGCCAAATCAAGCGGTTCGCCGCGCCCGCACCCAAAAAATTGGAGTTTATTTTGCCTTCCCTTCAGCGAGCATATCACCCCCTCAGTCAGTCGCGCCTCGATTGCTACCTCGGATATAACTACTCCCGGCTTCGCAGTATGTTACATTCCAGCGGGAAATCTTTTCTGAAAAACGATTTTCCCTCCTCCGCGGGATACCCCCGATTGGCTGGAGATACCAAGGCAAAAGCAGGATTGAAACAAATCGAAAGCTGGCCCGAATTGCACCAGATTCGCCTTCAAAATACCGCGATGATAGAGGAGTATTTCAGCGACGCGGGCCTGTCCCTTTGGCCCATTGAACCCCAGGCAAATATCACAATGATGAGATACCCATTGCGTGTATATAAGAAGTGGGAAATCGTCCATCGCGCAGGCATTCGAGGCCTCGACATCGCGGGCTGGTATACAAGCCCCGTCCATCCGCTCAGTGATGCCGACCTCGCCAAAGTTGATTACCGCCTTGGCTACTGCCCGAGGGCCGAAGGCACGATTGAACGATTAATCCACCTCCCCACCGGCCCATCCCTTAATAAACGCAAATTGCAAGCCATGATGAAAATCTTAAACGGCTGAACGCTGCACGCTATACGCTGAACGCTGATTCTGGGAAGTTCAGTCGTGCAAATTCCCCGTGATATTTTTTCGCCGCTTTGTCGCGGGCTTTTGCGGCATCGATTTCATTATGAAAATAGCCCAATGCTATTTTTTTACCCTCAAAGTGAATGGAGGATTGCCATTTTTTAAATCTTTTATGAAAACTAACGCCGATGAAGCGTGATGAGGTATTTTTTCTCTTTTTCTTGTTTTGCATATTTTGCGATGGCGTGGCCAAACGGAGATTGGTTTTTCGATTATCGAGGGGATTGCAATTTTTATGGTCAACAAGAAAGCCCTTTGGCTGATTCATTATTTCCCTGTGCAAACTCAACAGTTTTGTCAGGCCGGGGGCGGTTTTGACGTCCCTGACAGCATATATTTTTTTTCCGTTTCCTTCGACGCGCCATTTGAAATGGCCGAGGCGGTAGAAATCCGCCAGCTCGACTGTCGTCCATTCCCCTTCGCCCAGATAAATCCTGCGAAACGCATAACCGTAACGGAGCAGGCGATAGGTGAGCAGTGGACAGGTGAAAATAAAATCCAGCCAGACAGGTATCTTTATTGTTAGTTGTGCAGACATACTTATTCCTCCATTCAAAGAAATCCCAAATTTCAAGTTTCAAACAACAAAACACAATTTGATTTACCTTGCGCACAAGGCGCTAAACTTGGGATTTCTATCCCGATATGCTTGCACTGCTGTGCTACTACGCCGGGCTCCTGACCCAGCGAGTTAGAATTTTACCAAACAACGCTTGCAAGTCAAGCAAAATACAACTTTTTCTAAAAAATATCTAAGGTCGTTATAAGTGCTTGTATTTAAGGGGTTTACCACGAAGAAAAGAAGGGGCACGAAGGATATTTAGACGCTGATTGCGCAAGTTCCGCAGGTTTTGTCAGCCGGGGTGCATACTTGCAGTGGTCATTTCTCAATACTCGTATCTGCAAATTTTCCTGCCGGGCCGCCAGCTGTAAACAATACCGCAAACCGCGTCACCAAAGCACCTAAAAGAACATATCCCAAAACTACCTGTATCATTAAAAGTATCTGTCCGCAATGACTGTCAGGATTAGCCGCTATATCACCAAACCCCACAGTCGTCATCGTTACCACCGAAAAATACAAAGCATGAACAAAGCCCCTCAAATGGTCAGCCCCGCCTCTTACCATAACAAGTCCTGGCCAACTCCGATAGATAAGTGCAAACATAAAAGCAAGTCCGAAAAACCACGCGATTATTCTCAATGTTGATATTCCATAATCACTCATCTGCCAGAATAACCAAACCGGCCATTTCAAAATCTTATTCTGCTTATACCACTCCTCCCAATTCATCCGCCTTTCGTTATATTCCAAAAGTTGTTTCGTGGCTACATCTACCTGTGCGCCAGACAGAACAGTCCCTCGGAAATCCGTATGCGAATCAATCTGACACTGCCAAAATGAAGTCTCACTATTGACAATGGACCGATGGGACCGTGTTCCTTGAAGATTGCTTTGGTAAAACTCAGTTCCTTGCAAATAAGCCCACATCATCGTCGCCTTCTCTAAATTGGCTGCCCCGAGATGACTATGTTCCAAGTGCGTATTCATAAGATGGGCGCCTTTAAGTCTCGCGCAAGTCAAGTCTGCATCTTCAATATGAGCCCAAGAAAGATTGGCATCTTCTATATTTGCAGCACCGAGGTCTACTCTTTTCAAATGAGCACCCCAAAACAATACTCCTTTGAGGTGAGATTGTAAAAGATTCGCACCCTCCAAAAGAATTTCTTCTGCCTCATGCTTATGAACCCAATCGTTCCACTCTGTCACATCGTTTTTCTCAGAACAGCGTTTGAGCATCTCGTACTGGTCAAGGTCACATCGCAACCCTTTTTTTAGAAGTTCGGGGTCAAACCGTCGTTGTTGATCCTCGTTTTTTGAGTTTTGATTTGCCATTTTGATTTCAAATCTCCGTTTACTGATTTCGTTGTCCAGAATACGAACCGCCTGTTCTAATGTCAACGAACAAATTCGAGCTACAAAACGGGAGCGATAAGCAATTATGCCTGACAAAAAACAATTTTAAAATATCCGTTAAGGTTTGCGGGTGGCTATAACGTAAAATGCTTTTTCACTCTGTGGCCATTCGGCTTCTCAATCACTCCTCTTTCGGTGATAATCGCCGTGATGTTCTGGGCGGGCGTAACATCAAACGCTGGATTATAAATATCAACGCCATCGGGCACTATTTGTAGCACGGCCATCTTGGCCGTGTTTTCACGGGCTGGAAGCCCGTGCCACAAGAAGCGAATCTCATCCGATGACCTCTGCTCAATAGGTATGTCTTTACCCGTCTTTGTTTTCAAATCAAAAGTGCTCGATGGCGCAGCGATATAAAACGGTATCCCGTGCGCTTTCGCCAGAACGCTTAAACCATAAGTACCTGTTTTGTTGGCTGCGTCGCCGTTGGCTGCGATTCTGTCCGCGCCGGTGATGACCATATCGATTTTGCCATCCCTCATCAAAGCAGCAGCCATATTATCGCAGATGACCGTCGTATCAATTCTGGCACGTTTCAATTCCCAGGCGGTCAATCTCGCCCCCTGCAACAAGGGCCTCGTCTCATCGACATATACTCTGAACTTTTTGCCTCGTTTTTTCGCCTCATACAGAACCGAAACGGCCGTCCCCTGACCAGCCGTCGCTAATGCCCCCGCGTTGCAATGCGTCAATATCCCCATCCCATTTTTAATGAATCTGGCGCCATTGGCGCCGATTTTGCGGCACATCTCGATATCTTCCCGGCAAATATCATTGGCCTCTTTCAAAACCGCTTTGCGAAGCTCATATATTGTCTTTCCTGCATTTTTTCCCGCGCATTTTATAATTCGTTCAATCGCCCATCGCAAATTTGCAGCCGTAGGTCTGCTGCTCGCTAAGTATTCGCAATCCCGTTTCAAAATGGCAAGCGATTGTTTCAGCGATGTTTTTGCCGATATGCCCTGCAAGCTTAAAACCGCCCCATACCCCCCTGCTACCCCGATTGCCGGCGCTCCCCGAACCGCCAGCGTCTTTATCGCATCATATAACTGCTTAACACTGGCGCAGCGAATGATTTTATATTCCCCAGGCAGCTTCCTCTGGTCGATTATCTCCAGACAGCCGTCGATACCCCCAGCCCATTTTAACGTCTTTACCACCATTACCTCATTCCTTATTAAAAAGCATCTTTAAATCACTATCGCGCAGCGAATCCACAACTAAAAACTCAACACTCAAAACTCAAAACTAATTACTCTCTTCCGCTTTCGCATCCTCTTCGAGTTTTTTGCGGAGGTATTTGCCCGTATAGCTAAGCTCGTTTTTGGTAATTTCCTCAGGCGTTCCCGTCGCGACAACCATTCCGCCCCTTTCGCCGCCTTCAGGGCCAAGGTCGATTATGTAATCCGCAAGCTTTACCACGTCGAGGTTATGCTCGATAACGACCACGGTATTGCCCAAATCAACAAGCCGCTGCAGGACGCTGAGCAGATTGTGAATATCGGCAAAGTGCAGCCCTGTTGTCGGCTCATCGAGAACATACAGCGTATGCCCCGTGGCGGCCTTGCCCAGTTCCGCCGCGAGTTTCACCCGCTGGGCTTCGCCACCTGACAGCGTTGTTGACGCCTGACCCAGTTTGATATATCCAAGGCCGACGTCGTTGAGCATTTTCAATAGGCGGATGACCGTCGGGAAATTCGCGAAAAACTCAAGCGACTCCTCAATCCGCATATCGAGGACGTCGGCTATATTTTTACCCTTATAAGTAACTTCGAGCGTCTCCGGGTTATATCTTTTGCCCTTGCATTGCTGGCAGGTAACATACACATCCGGAAGGAAGTGCATCTCAATAATCATTGTACCCTGGCCCTTGCAGTATTCGCAGCGGCCGCCTTTGGTGTTGAAGCTGAAACGGCCCGGCTTGTAGCCGCGAATCTTGGCCTCGCGGGTCTTGGCGAAGAGCTTACGAATCTCATCGAGTGCGCCGGTATAGGTCGCGGGGTTGCTGCGGGGGGTTTTGCCGATGGGCGACTGGTCAATCTGGATAACCTTGTCAATTTGGGTTATGCCGAGGATGCTTTTGTGTTTGCCCGGATGCTCGCGAGAGCCATAGAGGCGACGGCGCAACGCGGCCAAAAGGACCTGGTTTACGAGGGTGCTTTTGCCTGAGCCGGAAACGCCTGTAACGCAGACGAAAATGCCGAGGGGGAATTTGACGTCGATATCCTTGAGGTTATGCTCGGCAGCACCCCTTACCTCGACGCATTTGCGAAGATTGTATTTGCGTCTTCTCGAACCGAGGCCTATTCGCTTCCTGCCTCCGAGGTAATCGCCCGTAAGCGACCTTGTGCAATTTATGATGTCCTGTAATTTGCCTTCGACCACCAGCTCGCCACCGTGAGCGCCGGCTGCGGGGCCTATATCAATAATATGGTCGGCACTTCGCATAATGTCTTCATCGTGTTCGACGACGATGACGGTGTTGCCTATCTTGACAAGCCGCTGCAATATGCCGAGCAGGCGGTCGTTATCACGCTTGTGAAGCCCGATTGTGGGCTCATCGAGAACATAGCAAACGCCGACAAGGCCGCTGCCTACCTGGGTCGCCAAGCGTATTCGCTGCGCCTCGCCTCCGGCGAGGGTGCCGCTTCTGCGGTCAAGCGTGAGGTAACCAAGGCCAACGTCGAACATAAAGCCAAGACGGGCCTTTATCTCTTTCAAAATCTGTTCGGCTATTACCGCCTTTTCGTTTTCGAGCTTGAGCTTGTTGAAAAACACCTGCGCCTTTTCGATGCTCATCGACGAAAGCTCGTGAATGTTTTTGTTCCCGACCGTTACCGCGATTGCTTCGGGGCGTAATCTTGCGCCATTGCACGCGGTGCAGTGCTGTTCGCTGAAATAGCTGTGCAATTTTTCTTTGACGTATTCGCTTTCGGTCGCCTTCCACCTACGCATCAGGTTCGGGATGACGCCTTCGAACCATATACCGTATTTGTCTTCGTCGGCCTTATTCGTGCCGTTCATCAGGAGACGTCTAATCTCTTCGGGCAAATTCCCGAAAGGCACTGATTTATCGACGCCGAAGTCCCTGCAAAAGCGGTTGACTAAGCGGTTGTAAAAAATATTCATCCGCTTGCCGCCTTTGCGCCAGGCCTCAATCGCTCCATTTTCAAGCGACTTGGTTTTATCAGACACAATCAGTTCCGGGTCAAATTCGAGAATTGTTCCTAAGCCATCGCAGCTTTTGCAGGCACCGTAGGGACTATTGAAGCTGAATAACCGAGGCGACAATTCTTCGAGCGACGCCTCGGGGTGCTGGGGGCAGGCGAATTTTTCGCTGTATATTGTCTCCTCCCATTCTTTGTCAGTTGAATCCGTGCCGGGTTTCTGGCTCAAAACCACAATAGCACCATCGCCGAGTTTCAAGGCGGTCTCAACTGAGTCAGCCAAACGGATTCGCACCGCCTCATTTATAACCAGCCGGTCAACGACGGCGGCGATATCGTGCTTTTTATTTTTATCGAGCACGGGCGTGCCGCGAATATCGTAAATTCCACCATCGACGCGCACCCGCACAAAACCTTCCCGCTGAATCGAAGCGAAGATGTCTTTGTGCTCGCCCTTTTTGCCGCGAATCAGCGGTGCGCAAATCTGCACCTTCGTCCCTTTGGGTTTGCCGATTAGCCAATCGACAATCTGGGACGAATGCTGGCTCGTAATTTCTTTGCCGCAAACCCGGCAGTGAGGTGTGCCGACGCGGGCAAAGAGCAATCGGAAGTAATCGTAAATCTCCGTCGTCGTCGCAACCGTCGAGCGAGGATTAGCAGATGCGCTACGCTGCTCAATCGCGATTGTGGGAGGCAGCCCCGTTATCTCGCCGACCGCAGGCTTTTGCATCTGCTCTAAGAATTGCCTCGCATAGGAGCTTAGCGATTCGACGTATTTGCGTCTGCCCTCGGCGTAAATGGTATCGAAGGCGAGCGAGCTTTTGCCTGAGCCGGAGATACCCGTGATGACGACCATTTTATCGCGGGGGATGCTCAGGTTGATATTTTTGAGGTTATGCTCCGCCGCACCGGTTATTTTGATGAACTTTTCCGTCTGCTCGCTCATTAAGATACCTTCGCAACTATAATGCCAAAATTCATTGACAATCCAAACTTGTTATTGTATCAAACCCCGTTCCAAAAAACAAACAAATGAAACAAAAACACCCCCTGTTCGCTTCAATAAAAAAAGGCCGGATGGCATGCACCACCCGGCCTAAAAACAAATCGCAATTGCCTAATTACCGCCCGGCTAAGTAAAGCTGATAAACCTCGTTGGCCGTCAAGGCACAGTTGAAAATCATCACATCATCAATTGTTCCGCAGAACGGCCCGCCTTTCAGGGGAGGGGTTCCTGTGAATACGTAGCTGCCATCGCCAATACGAAACCTTGTAACAGCTATAGAGAAGTTCTTTTTCCCTTCTGTTCCCTGCGAACTGCCGTCCAAATACAAAACCGCATTTGCATCCTTTGTCGGGTAAACAAGTGCAAAGTGATGCCAGTTGCTGTCGTTTACATCGCTGGTTCCTGTTATATCTGAAGTACTAGCGTTATACCCGAACCTTGCCACTAACTTATTGTTTTCCACCAGAACCTGCCAGCCACAGTAAACGTTCGTGGTTCCACTCGTTCGATTGCTCCATTGCCCAACAATTGTTTGTGTTCCCGTTGGCTGAAATGTCTTGAACCAGCCGGCGACAGTGAAATTGTTGTTGGCATTATAAGCACCGTTCAAACTGGAGACAGAGAAATAGTCACTCACACCGTTAAAGTCGACCCCATTAGTGGCGGTCCAGCAGGGGTCATCGCCATTGAATGTCCCGTTACTATTGTTGAAGTCGTATGCCGTTATTCCGCTGGTCTCGTCAAATTCCCACAAATGTGCGAGATTAGGGTAAATCATAGTTTTGAAGTTCCACACGCCACCTTTGGTCGTGCCGTTACTATTTCTTTCATCGATTCGCCAGTAATATGTCTTATAGAAGTAAAGACCGTTCGGCTCGTAGTTATTTGTATCCCAGTAATTAGCATCCTGATTGCCCATATAAACGTCGGTATCGCAAATATCGGCATTGTTGACCGCATCGAATGATGTACCAAAATACACATCGTGCGTTACCGCATTTTCCCCCGGCGACCAGCTAATCACCACATTCTGCTCAACGCCTGTTGCTTCGTTGGCCGGGTTTGGATTAGACGCCTTTTTGCGCAGCGCCTCCTGATAAAGATACAAAATATAATCAGCCGACAACGACCTGTCGAAAATCATTACTTCATCGATTTTACCATCGAAAGGATAGTAACCATCAGTGCCAATTAAGGTATTGGCGTCCTGGTATAAATCCTCGTCAGCTATAGCCGTAAATTCTTCGGCACCATCAAGATAAGCGACAAGGTTTGAACCTTCTCGCGTAAGGACGGCAAAGTGCCATTCACCGGTCGATATCGCTGTTGTCCCCGTGTCGGAGTCACTTCCTATTCTGTAGAAAAGCTTGTTATTGCTGAGGTCAAATCCAAATCTACCCGGCTGCCCAGCAGCATATTGAGAAATCAGCGCTCGGTACCCACTAACTATGTCGGTGTTAAACCAACAGGCGACTGCGAAATCCGCTTTTGGAATCACGGGCTTTGTGCAATCAACATAATCACCGTTGCCGTTGAAATCCAAGGCACCGTCAATCTGCCCATCTGTCCATGACGCTCCATGCACAACGCCGTTATTGTCACCGGTGGAATCGTATGCTGTTATACCGCTGGTCTCATCAAGCTTCCAATAAGCCAGAGCCAGAAAACCAAATTCATCGGCCCCCATATCAACCCGATCAAACATAACCCGCGGCTGACCATCAATATCCGCCTCGCCGTTATAGTTTCCGTTGGAGTCACCAGCATCTACACAAGGCGAATGAATACCAATATGAAAATCATTATTGTCCGCATCAACAAAACAGGGGTCTGAACTGATATTTCCTGTGCCATTTACATCGTTACCGTCTTTGATACAGCTATATGTCGCAGCACAGTTATTGAGGTCGTCATTGTTATTCCAGAGAATACAGTTTGAGATTGAAGGTCCATTGTCGCCAATAACTCGTATGCCGTTAATTTTATTATTGACTATCGTGTTGTTTCGCACGATTCCATTGGCGTTCTGGAATATCAAACCTGCATCATTGTTGTAAATAATGCTGTTTTTAACCGTTACGGTTGCGGAATCAGCGTATATTCCTTCGCTGGTGTTGCTCCTGATTATGCAATTGCTTATTACCGGGTTACTTGCTGAGCAATAAACCCCGCGCTGTCCGCCCGTTATAGTAAGGCCTTTCAGTGTGGCATTGGAATTTACTTCGACCACGTTTGCCTCCTCACTACCATTTATGATTGTTGCCTTAATCACATTCAGGTCATTCGGTTCGGCACTGCATAAAGTTATAGTTTTGCCATTAGAATCGATTGCCTCATAATATGTGCCGGGATAAACTTCGATTTCATCGCTGTTGTTTGAGTCGTTAAGCGCGGATTGGATCGATGAATAAACGTTACCACTGGTCTTGTTGAACACCCACGATAAATCAGCAAACCCTCGATTTACGTCAATCGTAACATTGTTGGTTTCGGCCCCACTCCAGTCAAACAGAGGACCGGTTCGATTATCATTGTGAACATAGAGAGTGCCGTTGACGTCATATAAGGTGTTTGGGCCGATTGGAGGAAACTTAATTGCAGGGCGATTACAGTTGTCAAATATCTGACAATTATTAAAGCTTATCCCTCCCGGCTTGTTGCTACCGCCAGATAATATCGTTATTGGGCCGGGATACCAGTCATGGAATGGAGCTATATCTTTCCACACACAGTTCTCGAAAGAAAGAGTAATTTTTTCAGAGGACTTGCCTATCCATGTCCCAAAGTCGGTACCTTCAACAATAACATTTTTAAATTTTATTGAACCATTGGGATCATTATCATCAGCATACGCCACATAAATACCTTCGCCCTTTGTAACATAATCATTTTCGAAGACCATATTTATGTCGTTTTTGATTAAGCTAAGGTTTATTATCAAAGCTTTACTAGCGTTATTCTCTAATCGAGTGTTATTTACAACGATATTCATTAGTTGCTCGATATCATAATTAGGTTCGAGATCAATCCCACATTCGGGGGCTGCACCGTTTGTATTCTTGAGAATGCAATCTTCGATGGTTAAACCGTCAACGCTAATTACGGAAATTGCGTTCCGCTTATTGTTGTCGCAGATTACGTTCTTGATTGAAATGTTCTGGCAACACCTAAGGCCGCCGCTGTTGGCGTCACCGATATATATGCCATCTTCGCCGCCGTCTTTACAGGCAAGATTTAAGATAGTGACATTGCTACAGCTATACAGAGCAATGACGTCTTGCACAACGGTGGTATACTCCGATTTCCTCATACGAAAGACGGTATTATTGCCGTCAAAAAGTATGCCGCTCTTGTTCCTTGCCTTGAATAGCTCTGAGTTAGCAAATAAGTTTGGCTCATTCGGGTCGTTATTGCTTTTCGCCAGAACCTCTACATTTTCTCTGAAGTTGAGCTCTATGTTATTGTTGTTGATTGTAATAGGGCCTGTTTCGTAGATTCCGGAGTTTATATCAATCACTGCATAATTATTTGGTTCACCATCGTTAGCTGATGTTATCCCTTTTTGAATAGTGGCGAAGGCCGTCGCCCATGTATTGCCGTCGGCAGAGTCATTGCCGTTCGGGTCAACATAGTATGTTGTTGCCAAAGCAGGGACAACAAGCGTGATGCAGAGCAGCAACACTACCCCCAAAATCGTTTTTCTTGTGAACATTTTCTGCCTCCTTACAACTAACAGTTAATAAGATGTGTTTGATTTGGCGCAGACATTCTGCGCAAATATGCATAACCTGACAGGGATGAGTGTGTGTTTGCCCATAGCGCTATTTAGAATCCTTTCACTAAACGCACTACCAAAACAATTGACCTATTGGCGACTATATCTATGCCCCCGCCAATGTCAAGAAAAAAAGAGCCGTGTTGTCCGAAGAGGCGAGGGAGAGGCACAACGTCAATTGCGGATTTCCGATTGCAGATTTGGGATGCGGATAACCCCGCCATCCCCCTTCGTCCCTTAGGGACTACGGAGGACAGGCAAAAGAGAGAACCCCGTCACTCGCCAAGGGCGGAGGTGACGGAGCTAAATATTTTTAGGTAGTAAGAATCAATTTGTTTTTACTTCGGATAGCCGATTGTCTGGGCGACTATTATTTGTTCGGGCTTAACTTTGACTGCCTCGCTGAATTTTTTCTGGTCAACCATTCCGCGCACTACCGCAGCGAGGCCCTGCGATGCACAATACAAATAGACGTTCTGAACCATACAGCCCACTTCAACATCTCCCCAGATTTTTCGTTTTTCTTCCGGGACGGGGGCGGGGCCGGGACTTTCCTTTGGATTTCTTAAGGTAAAGACATAAACGAGGTTGAGCGGCGCGATGAATACGAAATCCTGCATACCTGCCGATTTCCTGAAATCGCCTTTCGCGACGGATTTAAGCTCGCGCTTAGCCGGGTCATATAAATAAATGCCCTCAGGCAGCACAGCGTAAATATCAACACAATAAATACCCATCGCTGCGGGCGAAGTGCGTTTGCCGTCGGGCCTGTTTGTGCCATCGGCTGACCAGAGCAGGTCAGACAACTGCTGCAGGGTGAGCTTCTTATCCGAGATATCGCGCGTTGACTTTCTTTTCCTGAGCGCCTCCATTAAGGAAATTCCATTTTTCAAATCAGGGGGATTGAGCTTGATTACGCCGTCCGCCTCCAGCGAGACCTTGTCCGCGCCTTGCGCAATATTTACATCATTCGTAGTATTGGCATCGGCGGAAAAACTCGGGCTTGCGATACCCAGTACGCCGATTGCAGGCACGGCTTTGAGAAACATTCTGCGGTTCATACGATTCTCCAAATCCTGGTTTTTAATGTTAGAAACTTTCGACACTATTCACTGCCTACGCTTGTTCACCGATTCTATCCTCAAAATCGTCCAACTTCCAACACAAAATTTGACGCAACATTGCCCTTTCGGCCTTTTTACCCCTGCCATCCTCCTTCGCTAACCCTCCGACGCACAGCGTACTATGTAGGGCAGGAGCTATGGAGGACAGGTTTTGGCAAATCCTAAAAGTCATTTTCGCGCACGCAAAAACACCATTTCGCGAATATCACCCATTGCATTCCGCCGGGAAATATGATATTATGGGTTATGTCAGATAACCTCGCACCCGCACAATATATGGGGTTTAATTATGCACAGGCAAAAAACGCTTGTCCTTCATAAAAAAGGGCCTGCCCATTATAGCGCAAGCAAAGATGGGTTTACACTTGTCGAACTGTTAGTCGTTATATCAATTATAGCCCTTCTGATGGCCATACTGCTACCCGCATTAGCCAGGGCACGCGAACAGGGCAAACGTATCGTTTGCCTGAGCAACCTGAAGCAGCTGACCCTCGCATGGATGACATATGCCTCGGCCAACAATGATAAAATCGTGAACGGCGCGCCGCTTGGCCCCGCTGATGCCCCTCCGGCCTCGGTTTCCTGTCCGACTCCGCCAGCTGGTCTCAATGGAAATACTAAGGCATCCTCGGTACCATTATCGACCGCTTATCCCGGCAGTCTGTGGGGAGGAGCTTATTATTCAATGCACCAAAACGAATTGCAATGGGTCGGTCCTGCCTATGCGTTTAACTCCTCTGGAGCGACGGTTGCAGGTATCTATCAAAATGAATGTCTCCAAAAAGTTGCTATTGATACCGGCGCTTTGTGGAGATTCGCAAAGGACTACAAAATATATCGTTGTCCGACTGGTGTAAAACAAGCATTAGTAACATATCCTATCGTCGATTCAATGAACGGCAAATATAAGTTTAATAATTGCTCAACGGCCTCCGGCGGCGGTGACGTCCCCACAACATTTTTAATGAAGAATCTCAACCAGATAAAAGGCACCTCTATGAGAATGGTATTTATCGATGAAGGCGACCTGAGCCCGGACAGTTATGCGGTTAATTACAACTGCGCAAGCTGGTTTGACTACCCGATGATAGCGCATGGCAATGGAACGGACTTATCTTATGCCGATGGCCACGCAGGACGCATAATGTGGACAGCATCGGAAACTATGGATGCCGGGAAAAAGAAGACGTATAACTATATACCAACAACCTGTGCCGGCAAGGCCGATGTCTACAAGGTACAGCTTGCCTGTTGGGGCAAGGTTGGCTACGCGCTTGACCCGACTTGCAAAAACTACGCTCCCGCTGAATAACTTATTATTGACAGCCAAAGACCGGCGACAGGGTTTGAAATCGGCTTAGAAAGCCGTTCCGTCTGCGGCGTTTCGGGTCTTTTAACCCTGTCATTTCGGCAAATCCATACGAGACATCCTCCGCGGGCAAAACTTAAATTTACACATATCACCCATTGTATTCCGCCGGCGAATTTGATATTATGGCTTGTGTTAAATAACCTCGCACTCGCATAATATATATGGAGTTTATTTATGCACAGGCAAAAAACGATTGCCCGGCGCAACACAGACAAGGTTGGGTTTACACTTGTCGAACTGTTAGTCGTTATATCTATTATCGCCCTTCTGATGGCCATACTGCTGCCCGCATTAGCCAAGGCACGCACAACGGCCAAACGTGTCGCTTGCCTGAGTGGTCTCAAGCAGTTGACCCTCGCATGGATGAGTTATGCCGAGGGCAACAATGATAAGCTCGTCAACGGCTCAGCGTATAGCGGCGTTAATAGTCCTTGTCCGACCTGCCCTACCAACATCACCTTGTATAGCTGCGCCGCCTCGCTGCCGAACAAACCTCTCAATCTTTCCTCCGTTCCAGAAGCAGCCGATCATAAAGATGAGTTGCCATGGATCGGAAGCTATAACGTCGCAACCACTCCAGATTGCGGCAAGCAATGCGCTATTGATACCGGCGCATTGTGGAAATACCTGAAGAACTACAAGATTTACCATTGTACGACCGGAAATAAAGGTGAAGTTGTTACATACGCGATAGTCGATGGAGCAAATGGTCGGAAAGAAGGAAGAGGCGCCGTCTCGGCAGAAATGTGGAAAAAAGTTATCGGCCAGATAAAAAGATCCGCAAGGCAGATTGTCTTCGTCGATGAGGGAAAGGGCACACCAGATAGTTATGCGGTTACTTACACTTCCGACTGGAGTACTTACGGGAACTGGTTCGACGGCCCTGATGCCCGGCACGGTAACGGGACAACTGTTTCAATGGCCGACGGCCACGCCGAATACTGGCAATGGTGCATAGAGACAATTAACTATGCCCGAAAGGTTGAAGCGGGAACCTCAATTAAGTTTCCACATGGCACAACACCACAGCCATCTGATGCCGCATATCAGGACCTGTTCAAAATGACGCTTGGCTGCTGGGGAAAAATATCCGGCCCTGTTGATGGACATACACCCAAAATTGAGTGAAAAACCCGGCTGAATCGGCAAATTTCGGGGACATTTACCGGCAGCAAGCCCGGAGTGCTCATATAGTATGCTTTCATCTCTTAACTTTTTCCCAAACAGCCATATTTGTTGTTTACAGGGAAAAGTATCTCCGGTATAATCTGCTCTAAATTGAGATACAGCATTTTAAATCATGGAGGAGTTCATTATTAAAAAGCATTAAACCACGAAGGACACAGAGAACCACGAAGAAAATAATAAAGAATAAAAACTTCGTGACTCTTCGCGCTCTTCCGCCGTTAGGCGTCCCTTTCGGGAGTGGTGGAAAATGTAATTCTTAACTAAACTTTACACACACTTGTTTTTGGAGGACACACTCATGAAAAAGCTCTTTTTGGCATTTGTGGCTATCGCAATCGTCTCATCATCCGTTCGGGCCAAATACTCAGGCGGCTCAGGCACTGCCGGCGACCCGTATCGAATCGGGTCTGCCACAGACCTGCTAACCCTGGCGGGAAGTACAGGCGACTACGATGCAAACTTCATCCTTATAGCCGATATCAACTTAGACCCGAATCTCCCAGGAAATCAGGTCTTCACCTCCGCCGTAATTGCACCTGATATAAACAACATAGAAGACGGCTTTCAGGGAACTCATTTTACAGGCGTATTCGATGGCAATGGACACAAAATTACAAAGCTGACCATTTCGACAACCGGAAGCAGTTACCTCGGTCTGTTCGGATACATTGAAGATGGCGAGGTGAAAAACCTTGGTATAGAAAATGTCAGCATAACAAGCGAGAATGGCCTTGCTGTTTCTGGCGCTTTGGCTGGATATTGCTATGGTGATATAAACAATTGCTACTCAACGGAAATTCTCTCCGCTGGGGATGATTCAGGTTCTCTTGGCGGTCTTGTAGGATTTAATAATGGCTCCATCACAAATTCTCATTCTACATTCGTTATTGCAGGCGGAAATAGAACGCACGGTCTTGGGGGGTTAGTGGGACAAAACGATGGAACTATTAGCCATTGCTTCGCAACTGGAAATGTGAGTGGATATAATGATGTATACAAACACGATGTAACCGATCTTGGAGGTCTCGTTGGAGGTAACTCCGGCACTATCAGCGATTCCTGGGCATCAGGTAATATATCTGCCGGGAATTCCTTTATTGAGCATCTCGGCGGGCTGGCAGGAAGTAACTTCGGAGGCACTATTATCAATTGCTTTGCGACAGGCAATGTAACCGGTATTGGCTCGATACGTATCGGCGGACTAGTAGGAGGAAACGACTATTACGATGGATTTGGCGTTATCATCAATTGTTTCGCGACAGGCGATGTCTATGGCAATGATCTTTCAAACACAACTGGTGGCC
This sequence comes from uncultured Phycisphaerales bacterium, assembly GCA_903857265.1. Classification (GTDB taxonomy): domain Bacteria; phylum Planctomycetota; class Phycisphaerae; order Sedimentisphaerales; family Anaerobacaceae; genus Fen-1362. The sequence goes on along the minus strand of CAIODZ010000038.1, from coordinate 21,480 downwards.
TGGTAGGATATAACAGCCAATGGTGTAATATCAGCAATTCCTATTCAATAGGCGCTGTTACCGGCGATTATTTTATTGGTGGGTTAGTGGGAGCAAACTATGGCAATATCAATAATTGCTATTCTACAGGAACAGTTTTTGGTAACAGCTATTTCGGCGGACTCGTAGGGTATAACGACGACGACTATTATGGGACAATAACCGCTTCTTTCTGGGATGTTAATACGAGCGGATTGATAGTTAGTGACGGCGGAGAGGGCAACACAACAGCAGAAATGAAAACTGAAAGCACCTTTACCGGTGCCGGCTGGGACTTTGTCGGCGAAACCGCCAACGGCACAGACGATATCTGGCGAATGTGCGTTGATAACGTGAACTACCCACTCTTATGGTGGCAGTTTAACAAGGCGGATTTTACCTGCCCGGACGGCGTCGATTTTATCGATTTTGCCAAGTTGGCCGAGTGGTGGAAACGCACTGATTGCGCAGCCAACAATGACTGCGATAAGACCGATATGGATTTGTCCGGGGCGGTTGACATATACGACCTGAAACTATTCTGCGATAACTGGTTAAAAGAATCACCCTGATTAAGCCCCAAAGTTGAGTGAAAAAACCGGCTGATTTGCCACAAAGACACAAAAGCACTAAGTTTTTTAGCCATGCAATGGCGGTGAAATTTCTGCTTGCATACATCCCCTGCTTTGGATAACCTGTGGTTTTTCTATTGGGCCGGGGTCGCGATGCAATCAGGCACCGGCAAAGCAGTAAAGACCTTTAACATATTAAAAATAACACTGATGATATTAGAACCCGTTAGACAGGCAAAGCCGCCATCTAACGGGTTTAACACGGAGATTACCTATGTTCAAAATCAGTGGAATTGACCTTGCCATCATTATCGTTTATTTCTGCACCGTGATTGTGGCGGGTCTGTGGGTTTCAAGGCGAGGAGCAAAGAACCTCGAATCCTATTTTCTCGGCGGCAAGTCGCTGCCGTGGTATATACTGGGCATTTCCGACGCATCGGGTATGTTCGACATAAGCGGCACGATGGTGCTGGTTACCTGGCTGTTTATGTATGGTCTCAAGAGTATCTGGCTGCCGTGGGTATGGCCTACGTTCAATCAAATCTTCCTGATGATGTTCCTGAGCGGCTGGCTGAGGCGGTCCAACGTTTTGACCGGCGCTGAATGGATTAAGACGCGGTTCGGCAATGACAAAGGAGCGAATCTGGCTCACATCAGCGTGGTGGCATTCGCGCTGGTAGCCGTCGTGGGTATGCTGGCCTACGCATTCAAGGGTATAGGCAAATTTGCGGTAGTGATGCTGCCCTGGCATTTTACGGGCGCCACCGAGGGTATTTTTTCCGACGCGAACATCTACGCACTGATACTGATGGGGCTGACGTCGCTTTACACAATCAAGGGTGGAATGATAAGCGTGGTCATCACCGAGGTCATGCAGTTTACGATTCTGACTGTCACCGCCCTTGTTATCGGGGGAATCGCCATCTGCTCGGTGAGTCCGGCAGAGATACATAATCTGATACCGGCGGGCTGGACAAGCCCGTTCTTCGGGTACAAGTTAGGCCTGGACTGGACGGGCGTCTTTGACAAGGTGAACCTTGCGATACAGGCCGAAGGCAATGAGCTATTCGGCATCATTTTTGGCCTGATGCTGTGCAAAGGCGTGCTGGCGAGTTTGGCAGGCCCGATGCCCAACTACGATATGCAGAGAATACTGGCTACCCGCAATTCGCGCGAGGCCTGTATGATGAACGGCTGGGTAACGACGGTACTGATGTTTCCACGCTATATGATGGTCGCGGGCCTGACAGTAATGGCGCTAAAGTTTTGCACGCCGGAACTCAAAGCAATGGCTAAGCCGGACCTGGAAGGAATTCTGCCGGTTGTCCTGTTCAACTATATGCCGCATGGTGTAGTCGGATTCCTGCTTGCGGGCCTGCTGGCAGCTTTTATGTCCAATTTCGCAGCGACCGTCAACGCTGCCCCGGCGTATATCGTCAACGACATATATAAACGATACATCAATCCCAATGCACCGGCACGAACAGAGATACTGATGAGCCGCCTCTCGTCGCTGGTAGTACTCGGCCTGGGCCTTACTCTGGGTATGCTGACGAAAAATATCTTCAGCATTATGTGGTGGATTGTGGGCGCGCTCAACGGCGCTTATGTCATTGCCAATGTCCTCAAGTGGATATGGTGGCGATTCAACGGCTACGGCTATTTCTGGGGCATGATAACAGGCATCCTCAGCGCGATGTTTGTTCCCGGGCTGATGAATTTCGCATTCGGCCGTGATATCAATGCCCTTTACACATTCCCCATCATCTTCGCGGTTTCGGCTGTGGGCTGCTTTGTGGGCACCTTCATGACAAGTCCCGAAGATGATGCCGTCCTCAAGAAATTCTACAAGACCGTCAATCCATGGGGCTTCTGGGGACACATTCGTGAAAAGGTCGTGCAGGAAGACCAGACCTTCAAGCCGAATCGAAACTTCGGCAGGGATATGCTCAATGTTGTGGTAGGCATTGTCTGGCAGTTGTGCCTTGTCTCGCTGCCCATTTTCATCGTCCTCCGTGACTGGCCGTGGGTTACCAAGATTGCCATCACCCTGGCAGCAACCTGTGTATTCCTGAAATTTAACTGGTACAACAAACTTGAAAAGATATAAAAACCAACAGGAACAAAAGATATGAATAAGAAGACATTCGACGCGAAGGTTAAAAAGCTGTTCGCGGACCATAAGCGTTTCATCGCACGCAAAAACACCAAAGTCAAAGAGACCAACGGCGTTTATCATCGATACAAATATCCCGTCCTGACCGGGGAGCATACGCCCGTCTTCTGGCGTTACGACCTCGATTACAAGAGCAACCCGAACCTTATGGAACGGCTAAGTATGAACTGCGCGTTCAACCCCGGCGCTATAGAGTTCGACGGCAAAATCTGCTTAGTCGGCCGGGTTGAAGGAGTTGACAGAAAATCATTCTTCGCAATCGCGGAAAGTAAATCTGGCGTCGATAATTTCAAGTTCTGGGATTACCCCATCCTGCTTCCTGAAACAAGCGACCCGGATATCAATGTTTACGATATGCGATTGGTCAGGCACGAGGACGGCTGGATTTATGGTCTGTTCTGCACCGAACGCAAAGACCCAAATGCGCCTCGCGGCGACCTGTCCAGCGCGACCGCTCAATGCGGCATCGTGCGAACAAAAGACCTCGAAAACTGGGAACGATTAGACGATTTGAAAACCACATCGCCCCAGCAGCGAAACGTCGTGTTGCATCCGGAATTTATCAACGGCAAATACGCCCTTTATACACGCCCACAGGATGGTTTCATTTCGGCAGGTTCAGGCGGCGGCATCGGCTGGGGACTCTGCGACAATATGGAACACGCGGTAATCACAGGCCCCGAAACAATCGTCGATGACAGGCAATATCACACAATCAAAGAGGTCAAAAACGGTCTCGGCCCCGCACCTATCAAAACCGAAAAGGGCTGGCTCCAACTGGCCCACGGTGTCCGCGGCTGCGCAGCAGGATTGCGTTATGTCGTTTACGCGTTTCTCACCAAACTCGACCAGCCCAACAAGCTCATCGCCGAACCGGGCGGATATTTAATTGCTCCGCAGGGTGAGGAGCGTATCGGCGATGTATCGAACGTCGTCTTCACCAATGGCTGGGTCGCACGCAAAAACGGGCAACTATTTATTTATTACGCCTCTTCGGATACTCGCTGCCACGTCGCGGAAACGACGGTTGATTTGATGCTGGATTACGTTTTGAATACCCCACCTGAAGCAGGCAGGTCTTATGCCTGCGTCCAGCAGAGATATAAACTGATTTCCAAAAATTTGCCAATTATGAAATCTATGGGCATAAAGCCCTGAAGACGGCCTTTTGCCTTATGCTTTTTTCTTACGGCATTCTTCCATAATGGCTGAGGTAGCGGTTGCGCCGAAGCGAGTGCAGCCGGCTTCTCGGACTTTTAACGCCATATCGAGGTCTCGCACGCCCCCTGCCGCTTTGACCTGAACCTTCTTTGAGACGGCCTTTCTCATAAGTTTCAAATCCTCAATCGTCGCGCCGCCGCCCGCAAAGCCGGTCGATGTCTTTACCCAGTCGGCACCCGCCTCCTCGCAAAGCCGACACGCAATCTTTTTTAGCTCATCCGTCAGGTAGAAATTTTCAAGGATGACCTTCACAAGGACTTTATTCTTATGGGCGGTATCGACGACGGCCTTTATATCATTGCGTACATAATCGAAGTCGCGGCTTTTTAGTTTGCCGATATTAAGCACCATATCAAGCTCAAGAGCGCCGTCTTTAATTGCCTGCTCGGCCTCGAAGACCTTGGTCTCGGTCTTGTTGTACCCATGCGGAAAGCCGATTACGGTCGTGGGCTTTATATCCGTCCCTTTGAGCAGCATAGCCACTAAGGGCAACGCCGAAGGCGAACAGCAAACGCTCGCCACGTCATACTTCTTGGCAACTTCGCAGCCCTTTCTAATTTCATCGACCGTAAGCTCCGGCTTCAAAAGCGAATGGTCTATCATTTTCGCTATGTCCCTACATGTCCATTCCATTGCTGTTCTCCAAATAAAATTAAATATCAGACCTGATTATCAGTCATCAATCATCATTTATCAATACCGAAACTGTCATTTTAAAATTTGCAATCTGCAATCCTAAATCCGCAATCAGAAACCCCTTTCCACCGCTTTTCCACAATCAGCACTTACGATGTGCATAAACTGTTAAATGTAAAAATAATTCAGCCACAACCCCATTGTCCGCCGAGAGATGGGACAAGTTGAAAAGAAAATTAAAGAAATGCGGTTGATTCGATTCGCATCCTCCCAATAATTGCACTTGTTCTGCTTGTGTTTGGTTAAATTTGAATGCTTGATATAGTGCGGATTCCAGCGTATGGAGACGCGAGAAAAACTTAAAAACGATTAGCTGCTTTGTCCGTTCTTCGCTGGCCGTGATGGCAGGTGAGAACGGTGACGGAGAGGTAAAATGCAAGGTATTGTCAAGGAGGACATCCGCACCTCGACTAAGTGCGTGGAAGTTCGCTCGAAAGAAAACGTGATTAGCGCGATTAATGAAGCTATCGCGGAAAAAATCGGGCAACAAAAGTTCAGAATCTGGTTTAAGAACTCGACACGACTGACACTTTCGGATGGTCTCTTGAAGATTGGCGTTATAAATCCGTTTATCGCGAGCTGGCTCGAAAGCCACTTCAGCAAACAGGTTACAGAATCGGCACGTGCCGTCGTTGGCGCAAGCTGCCAGGTGAGTTTCATCGTTGACCCGCAGCTTTGTGACAGCCACAAGGCCGCCACATTCGACTGGCAGGCAAAACCGGCGATGAATTCCCCGGTTGCAGTTGAATCAGGCAGGGGCATAACGCAAAGGCCGACATACGCCGGTCAGAAGCTCAAGCTGACCTTCGATACTTTTGTTGTCGGCCAATCCAATGAACTTGCATACAACGCCGCGAAAGCGGTCATCAACGATAAGCAGAGTCCTTTCAACCCGCTATTTATCCATGGAGGGTATGGTCTTGGCAAAACGCACCTGCTGCAAGGGATATGCACGGAACTGCATCGAACCAAGCCGACAGCCAACTGGCTGTATATGTCGGCGGAGGATTTTGCGAATCAATTTGTGCTGGCCTTGAAGACGAGAAAGCTGGATGCTTTTCGCAGTCGCATCCGACAAACGGACTTGTTGGCTATTGACGACATACACTTCCTGGCCAGCAAACCAGCAACGCAGGAGGAATTCCTGCATACTTTTAATACGTTGGATTTGGGCGGCAGGCAGGTAATTCTGGCCTCCGACTCTCATCCTAAAATGATTACCCAGATTTCGGAAAAGCTCATCAGCCGATTTGTTTCGGGAATGGTTGTCAAGATTGACCAGCCGGATTTCAAAACCCGCTGCGAGATTTGCAGGCAATATGCCCGTGGTATGAAAAAGCCCATCTCCGAAGACGTAATCGCCTACGTCGCCGAGCATCTCCGCAGCAATATCCGCGAACTGCAGGGGGCAATCCTAAAGATTGCCGCCTTTGCCTCGCTGCAGAACGCCAAAATCGGCCTGGGCCTGGCGCAGGAGATTCTCGCCGAGCATATCGGACGCTGCGACCCGATGGTGCATATATCCGATATCGAGTCCGCCGTTGCCGACTTCTTCGGCGTCAGCTCTTCGGCGCTCCATTCTTCAAAAAAAGACCGCACTGTGTCTCTGGCGAGGCATTTCAGTATGTATCTGGCAAGAAAGCATACGAAGATGTCGAGTTCGGAGATTGGGCGACTGCTGGGAGACAAGAATCACGCGACTGTTCTTATGGCATGCAAAAAGGTCGAGGAGCAACTCAGCCGCAATGCCCAGCTTAACTGGCAGGGTCCAACGGGCAATCGCGTTGCCAACGCAACGACTATCCTCGAACAATTAGAAAAAAGCATCAGGTAAGACCACAGACACCCCTTCGACAAGCTCAAGGCAGGCAAGGCCATAGACCTAAGACGCAAGCCGGAATTACTTTTTCTTCGGCTGGTCTTTTTTGTCGGAGAGGCCGAGCTCGGCCATCGCGGCCTTACGGGAAAGTTTGAACCTGCCCTGAGTGGAATCGAATGGTCGAGGGTTTTTTAATCAGAATTCACCGGAATGGTTTGCGATTCAACCGCCCAGTACCCTTCATCTGCGACAGATAACCCTTCATCCATCACAGGTTACGCTTACTTTGCCACGGAGTAAACGTCCAATGCCCGTTTTTAGTCCAAAAAACGCGATTCATGAACTCTTTCTCGTAATTCATCAAAACGGAAAGCAGGGATTAATCATAATTGAGCAAAGGCCGAACTTTCGTTTCCCACCAGTCTTTTAGCTGCTTTAGATCTTCCAGTCCTGTAAGACAGTAGGTAAATGTGACTAGATACAATGTAGATGCTGCTACCATCCAGCAAGCTGTCGACTGTTTATCAATGGGGTCTTTGGAAACAGTTGGATCGCCTGCACTACCAAATCGTTCCCACACCTTAAGGTTGGGATGGGCTGCCGCACAGCATATCCTATAGAGAGGATACAAATCTGGCAAATTGGCTATGTCAGACTGCCTAATCTCTTGTAACCTTTGATTCAGATCTTCTGGCTTTTCAACACCTAAGCTCTTTCTAATTTTCCTCGCCTCATTGGCCTTACTTTTAAACTGAGGGCTTTTATCTGTCCAAAGTTTCGCTAATCCTTCAAGAAGACAGGCATCATTCCGCAAAGCTTCTCCGATAAGAACCTTATGTCGTTCCTCAATCTTATCTCTTTCTGCCACAATCCATAGCAAATTCAGGGATGCCTCAAGAACCCAGCGTGATAGTGCTATTGAAGCATTAGACTTCCCAGATTTAACCATTTCCCAAGCACCAGTAACGTATTCCATCGCTTCCTGCAAAAGATACTCAGCTGTAAGGAAATATTCCTTATTGGATGGGGAATATTTTTCTCGATGTAATCTTATCTCTGCGAGTTTACCATCAAGAAGGTCTCTCGATAATGTTTGAAGAGAATCGATTTTGCTACAACTGCACATAGTATTCACTCCCTAACAATGCTTATACAGTCTGTATCTCGATCTTTTTCTGCTCCGTGCTCTATTTAGGTAACACAAAAGGCCCGCAATTTACCTCATGATTTTTAGTATCGGCGTTCTCTACTGTTGAGAAATGATCCACAAAGAACTTGCTCTCCGTGGATGTGCCTCGAAGATGGCTCTTAATTGCGGGCACTATTTTTGCTGCGGCATTAACAAACAACGGAACGATATTGAAGAATACGCGAGATTCTGACAGTTCATAGTTAGACGCATAGCCACTGAACTTTTCAGAACTCAAGTAGTGCCGAATGACCGTTCCGGTGTCAGGCCTAATTCTACTTTCTGATTCGGGAAGACTTAATAAGTGGCGAAGGTCTGCCCAAGACATATAAACATCAAACGTATCTGCACCTTTTTCAGGTGATGGGAAATCTACATAAACATATTGCGCCATTTGATCCAGTCGTTCCGCTTCTTGAGCGTGATAAGTATATAATGTCCGGATACGGTTTGCTTGATTGTGGTGTCGGGCGTTGCGAATAGCTAAAATAGTTGCCAACGGCCCAGTTTGATACCAGTCAATTGAGTTATTACCAAGTTGCTTTCCTATAGCATCATACATACTATGAAAGGCATTGAGCACAGAAGACAGGGCTGTTTCGATATTGCCTACGGCTTCAGCTCTATCAGTAAATAAAAGCCCCTGATGATTTGCCCGAGCATCGGCCTCAAGAAGAATCCTTAGGCTTTGGGCAATATCCTCGAATGCATTTTCGATTAGTCGATCTTGAGACATACTTTGTTATAATGCCTTCTAATAATAATTATACCGTCTATATAAACCGCATTACAAAACCGCCATCACCGTATTTGAAGGCGGCCTTTCTACCATCTGAGTTTGTCCACATGTTGGCACTATTCACCTAAAATAGTCCATCCATGCCCTTTGTACGATTCTTTTGTCGATTCCACGACGGATTCTGCCTCTAGATTGTCAGCAGACAAGGTGACATGATAGCTGTCATTGTGAACACTGTACAACACGCCTTTTACTTCTGACTCAACATCCCACGCGGAATCCTCAATTCTTAGGCCAGGGAATGGAACCATGGATGATTCAATTTCCTTTTGAGCTGTAGCTTTGGTTTGTCCCTTGTAAACGAGACGTATGCTTAGAATAGTCCTCATAATGAATCCTTTCAAACAATGCCTGCCAACAACAATTACACAGCTTGCATAAAACGCATTACAAAACCGCCATCACCGTATTACTCGGCGGGCCAACGGGGTAGTTCGGCTTTGGGGTCAAAGGTGCGTAACTCCTGCTTTTGTCGTTCCGGCTACGCCGTGACAGGTATTATTCTCAGGATTATCGGTAAAAGCAAGGGGAATATGCAGATTGACGATTGCCGATTGGCGAATGTCGATTTAAGGATACGGATGCTGGGCTCCCGCCGTTTTGCTTGGCAAAACGAGACGCGGGGGTCTTCGCTGCGCTACGATTATTTTTTCTGGTCTTTTTTGTCGGAGAGACCGAGTTCGGCCAAGGCCGCCTTACGGGAAAGTTTGAACCTGCCCTGGTCGTCAACAAGCAAAAGCTTGACGGGAATGAGGTCGCCGAGTTTGCATACAGCGTCAACGCTCTTGACATAGCTGTCGCTCAACTCGCTGACGTGGCAAAGGCCCTCGAGACCAGGGATGAACTCGACAAACGCGCCGAATTCCTTGATGGAAACGACTTTGGCATTTTGATAAAGGGTGCCTACCTTGGGGGCCTGGGTCATCGCCTCAATCATTGCCTTGGCCTTGAGGTGGCCGTCGCCGCCGATGCAGCTGATGAAGACGGTGCCGTCTTCCTCGATTTCGATTGTGGTATCGGTCTGTTCCTGGAGGGCCTTGATGTTCTTGCCGCCCGGGCCGATGATTTTGCCGATAAATTCGGGGTCTATTTTAACGGTAACAAGTTTCGGCGCGTAAACGCTAAGCTCTGGTCTGTGCTTATCGATTGCCTGCGACATAACGGCAAGTATTTTGAGGCGGGCGTTTTTTGCCTTTTCCATTGCCTCAACCATAATGTTATGCGGGAGGCCATCAGCTTTTATATCAAGCTGGACAGCGGTAACGCCTTCGGTGGTTCCGGCGACCTTGAAATCCATATCGCCGTGATGGTCCTCGTCGCCTATGATATCGGTAAGCAAAACGTATTTGCCGTTATCAGCGGTGACAAGGCCGACTGATATGCCGGCAACGGGCTTCTTTATGGGGACACCCGCGTCCATAAGCGCCAGTGAGCCGGCGCAAACCGAGGCCATTGAGCTTGAGCCATTTGATTCGGTAATATCGGAGATTATTCTTATCGTATAGGCGAATTCTTCTTCGGGAGGTCTGACCATTTCGAGTGCGCGTTCGGCAAGGGCGCCGTGACCTATTTCGCGACGGCCGGGGCCTCGCATCGGCTTTACTTCGCCGACAGAAAACGGCGGGAAGTTATAATGCAGGGCAAAGCTCTGGGCATATTCATCCTGGAGGCCGTCAATAATCTGGGCATCCTGAATTGTGCCCAGGGTGATATTGACGAGCGCCTGGGTTTCGCCTCGCGTGAATAACGCTGAACCGTGGACGCGGGGAAGAATCCCGACTTCACAGGTAATGGGGCGAACATCGTCGTAACTTCGGCCGTCAAGGCGTTTGCCTTTGAGGGCGAGGTCGCGGATGATTTCACCTTCTATTTTGTCGAAAATCCGGCTGACCATTGTCTGTTCCTGCTTTTCGGCGGAATCCGATTCCGACTTGCAGTATTGTTCGACAAGACGGTCAAACAACTCGCTGACAGCGATTCTTCGCTGCTGCTTGCCTGCTATCAGCTTGGCAGCGCGAAGCTCCTCGGCGATTTGCGAGCGGATTTTAGAGCAGAGTTCTTCGTCGATTACGAAAAGCTCGGTCATTTCCTTCGGGACGCCGACTTTCTTCTGAAGCTCCTCGATGAGTTCGCAGACAACCTTCACCGTTTCGTGCCCGATTTTGACTGATTCTGCGATAACTGCTTCCGGTAATTCCTTGGCGGCGACCTCAATCATATTAATAGCGTCTTTTCTGCCGCCCACGAGGACATTTAAATCGCTCTGGTCCATCTGCTCATGGGTAGGATTGATGATAAATTCTCCGTTGACTCGACCAACCCGGCATGCGCCGGTGGGGCCGTTGAAGGGTATCTTGCTTATGGATAAAGCTGCGCTTGCTCCAATCATCGCAGGGACATCAGGGTCGTTTTCCTTGTCGGCGCTGAGGACGGAAGCGATAATCTGGACTTCGTTAAAATAACCATCGGGGAAGAGCGGCCTCAAAGGTCGGTCAATCATACGCGAGGTGAGAGTTTCCTTCGTTGAGGGCCTGCCTTCACGCTTGATGAAGCCGCCTGGGAATTTGCCGGCTGCGCTGTGTCTTTCACGATATTCTACTGAGAGCGGGAAAAAATCGATATCTTCGGAACGAGGCGGAGCGACAACCGCGGCAACAAGGACGACCGTTTCGCCGTAACGGACGATGACTGCGCCGTCCGCCTGCCTGGCGATTTTGCCCGTTTCGATGGATAAGGTTCGACCTGCTATTTCTCTTTCAACTTTTACAACGTTAAACATAAGCTACCTCATAAACAGCCAAGTCGCATCGCGTAGGGGCGAAGTGCGGCCAAAGCAATGGGTTTAGTGTTATTTCCGCAAGCCAAGGCGGGAGATGACGTCGTGATATCGCTTCGGGTCTTTTTTGCCCACGTACTTGAGCAGTGAAGCCCTTGTGGCGACCATTTTGAGCAGTCCGCGACGTGAAGAATGGTCCTTGCGGTGGCTCTTGAGGTGTTCAGTAAGCTCGGTGATTCGCTCGGTCAGAATCGCAATCTGAACCTCCGGAGAGCCGGTGTCACCCTTATGGATTTCGAAATTGTGAACGATACCTTCCTTTTTTGTTTTTGCCAGCATTTTTCCAATAAACCTTTCTGATATTCCCGGCGGGCCAAAACCCGCCCTACATTAAGACCCAAAAGTCACGAACAGGGCATTTTAGCAGTTTTTTTGCGGTCTGCAAGGGTAAAAAGCGGAAATAAAGACGTGATTTGCGTCCGGAGGAAAACTATCAGGTAATCAGGGTGCCGACGGCTGCCGAGCCATACTGGGTGAAATCGTCAGAGCCGTATGTCTTGACCGCGCCTTCCTGCATAAGGTCCCACAGGTGCAAAATGTCACTTTTGAGGAAAACAGTTGCGATTTTTTCGTCGAACTGGGTACCGAGGCGATTTTCAATTTCCGCGATGGCCTTATCGACGCTCATAGTATCCCGATAAACACGTTCGGAGGTCATAGCGTCGAAACAGTCAGCAAGCCCGACAATTTTACCCATAAGCGGAATCTGGTCGCCCTTGATCCCGGCGGGATAACCTTTGCCGTCAACGCGTTCGTGGTGGTTAAGAACGCCTGGGATGATGTCCCGCATTTGCCTGATGCCGCTGAGGATATTGGCACCGATGGACGGGTGCATCCTGAGGCGGTTCTTCTCCTTTGCGGTGAGCCGGCCTACTTTGCAGAGCAGTTTTTCATCGATACCGATTTTGCCTATGTCGTGAAGCAAACCGGCGAGATAAATTTTCTGGATTTGCTCCTGGTCGAGACCTTCGTCTTCAGCAAGATGTTCGGCTATCCACTTGGAAATGAAGCCGACACGTTCCGAATGACCCCGTGTATAGCGGTCCTTGGCGTCGATGCTGCGGGTCAGCGCTTTGAGTGAGCCGATGAATAATTCCTTGAGGTCGCCAAACAGGCGATTGTTCTCGACGAAAACAGCGCATTCGCTGGCGACGGAGGTAAACAGCTTGGCGTCGGTAGAGTCGAAGTCGGGCTTGTCCAAGCGGTTTATGGCGACAAGCATACCGATAACGCGGGCCGTGAGGGGCTGTTTGTAGCCCGTGTCCTGAGACGGGTGCGTCTTAACCTTGCTCGTAAGAGGAACGACAATGATATTGTGAATATTTTTGGGCCATTCATATTTGAACGAACCATCGAAGTCGCTGTCCAGGAGGACCTCTTTGCCCTTGTTTAACTCATCCTGGAGGCGACTATGAAGAAGCGGGGTCGTGCGGTCGTCGATATCAATGACGCCCGCGCCCGCTACAAGGACAAAGCGTGATTTGTCATCGACGGTTTTTTCCTGGAGAATAGCGATACCCTCGACGCCGACGATTTCGGTCAAGCTGTCGCAGGCCATCTGGAGAAAATTGGCGTCCGGCTCGACGATTTCCATATTGGTGCTTATTTTGTAAAGCAGGACAAGCTCCTCGTATGTCTGCGCCAGCTCGGAGCTAATCATATCCATCTGCTCAACGGACTTTCGCCCGGCAATGAATTTTTCGACGAAGAGACGCAGCAGTTCAGTAAGTGAATGCAACTGCTGCTGGTTGTTCATATCCGGGGTATTTCCGAGGTCAATGACAACGGCAATGCCGGTTTGCTTTTTTTCGCCCGTCAGGGGGACAAGAATGGAAGAAATATACCTGCCGGCCGCTGAAGAATCGTCCTGGGATTTGTTTTTTTTATCAGGATGCTTGAGGCAGTCGCAGGCGATTTTGGCAAGCCGGGCGGGGTCGGTTTCAAACGCACCCGTTTTGCAGAATAATAGCGGTCTGCCTTCGAAATCGCAGACGGCAAAATTGACGCCCAGCGCAGTCAGCCGGCCGCCGAAATTCTTCAGCTCATGAATTTCTGATGCTATCAACCCTGTTGCAATTGTATCGGGCATAAACTACTCCGTTTACGGGGCAAGGCCAGGCGAACGCCAGATGCGGCAATTCCTGAAATCCCTCCCCCCCTGCCAATCATTACGTTTGACCGATCAGCTCCTTCTGGTAGAGGATGTCCTCTATGTTTCTCAGCAGCTCTTTTGGGCTGAATGGCTTTGTCAGGCACAGTGACACATTCAGCCGCTGCTGGTCGGCATCGCTTATCGCAAAATTTCTGGCGGTAAGAAGAACAAAGGGAATACCGCGGGTCTCTTCATTTTCGCGGAGCTTTTCGAGAAGCTCCAGACCGCTCATAATCGGCATCATATAGTCGGCGATAATAATGTCCGGCTTTTCCTGGCAGGCAAGCTCGTAGGCCTCCTGGCCGTTGCCGGCGGTTATGGGTTCGTAACCGTTATTGCGAAGTTTTATCGCGACGACGTGAACAATATGCACTTCGTCATCGACGACCAGGACTTTTCTTGATGCCATTCGTTGTTCCTTTCCGTTCCCGGCTGACATACACAGCGGTCAGCAAATAGTTTATCTAACAATTTTTCGGCCTGCCGGGGGAGGTCCTTAACCTGCGTAATTTTAAGGAAATTCGCCATAAAAGAAGGCCTAAAGGGCTAAAACCCTCCCCGTAAACTTATAAGCCGCAATGGCTTAAACCAGCCCCGTGGCAGATAGTGATTTTTAAATCGGCAAGGACCGATAAAAAAGGCCGACAGAGTTTTTTATGAGACGATGCCGGCGGTTAATGAAACCGAAGACATGCCATAAAAAAGAATGACTCGCTGAAAGATTTGGAAATCAGCGAGTTCATCTTTTCCCATCACCCGAAATAGGATGAGTGGCGGGTTAATGGGTGTTTTTTATAAAGCCGCGTGTACAGCAGAATCGTCGGGCTTTATACCGCCGGTTGCGAGATTAATGACCCAGCCCGCTTTGCCCGAGCCGGCGGTGCTTGGGCCGTTTTCGAACCGTACTGCGCTGCTGCCGTTAAACGGATTGGCAGGCATCGACGACAGATAAGGCCCGCGATTATCGGCGCCCTTCGTTGTCAGGGCCTTTTCAAAACTTGCATAGGTCTCGGTGGGCGGGAGCTGCTCGTTGTGCTGGATTTTGTAGAGTTCGAGCTGGCAACGAACTGTCTGCAGGTCCGCGAGGAAGCGTGCCTCTTGGACGCCTGTGCCTCGTGCGCTGAAGTCCGGAGATAAAATACCAGCGCCGACACTGCAAATTGCTCCCACCAGAGAAACCTGAATCATTGCAAAACCGATTCTCGCTTTAATCATTTCAAAATCACCCGCTAAGCTGTTGGAACAACAGCTTCCCCCTAAATAACCCGGCCCTGAACACCCGGTTTATCCGCCGCCTTTGCGGCAAGCAGGTCGGTCCCTCCTGATACGGCCCCCCAGCCGGTCCCTTATAATAGCTATATCCCCCTGTTTACTCAGATGTAGCCAGTGTTCACCTAAAGTATATGGAATTTAACGGAAAATGCCAAATTCAGGAGGGCGTAATATAGGGCATTATGCAGATTTTTTTCGCCGCAAGAGCCGGAAATATCGCCTGCCCGGGTAAATCGGCTTAAAAACGTATGTAATCGGGGGCGTTGGTAATGCGGATTCTTCTGGCTGTTGGGCTAAGATGAGACAGTTCAATTTTGATATAGTTGGTCCCGGCAAGTGCAGATTCAACTTTGTCAGCCCATTCGATAAGAACGACTGAGCCGGGATGACAATAATCGTCGAAGCCGATTTGCTCGAACTGGGCAATTGAATCGAGGCGGTATGCGTCGAGATGATAAATTTCAAGACGCCCGGAATATTCGTTGACCAAAACAAATGTCGGGCTGGTGACTTCGTTGGCTGCATCTTCAGCGCCGAGTCCTGCGACGATTCCCTTAATGAGATGCGTTTTGCCGCTGCCCAGGTTGCCGTAAAGCGCGATGACCTCCCCGCCCTTCAGCTGCAAGCCAAACTTCTGGCCAAACTTAACGGTTTCATTGGCGGAATTTGTCGTTACATCAATAGTCATCTTAAATAATCAATCATTTCAAATGGTCATAGCCGGCGGGTTTCAAATCAGTGATTTTGCCGTCTGGCATTTTTATCTGCATTTTGCCGGCATCGGTAATCGTTCCGATTCTCGTAATCGGCACGGAATCATTCCACTGTTTCAACAACTTAACGCAATTGTCTTCGGCCAGTGTGAAAAGCAGCTCAAAATCCTCGCCATCGTTGATGGCTGAAGATAATGGGTCCGAAGATTTTTTAGCATCGGGGGATATCGGGATTGAATTTGCGTCGATAATAGTGCCTACGCCGCTTTGGGTACAGATGCGATTCAGGTCGCTGCTCAGGCCGTCGCTTAAATCCATCATCGAATTGAGTTTGACAAGCGATGTGATTTTGAGTGCCTCTTTGACACGTGGGGTGAAATTGAGGTGCTTGCCGAGTAACGCCCCGCCAAGTGAACCCGTAACACATATTGCGTCGCCAATTTTTGCGCCATTTCTGCGAACAGGCGGATTAGCTCCGGGTCTTGAAACAATCGCAACGTTAATTACGAATTTACTCGCGTCGGCCCATTTAGTAATGTCGCCTCCAATGAGCGGACAGTTGAATTTATCGCAAGCCACGATAATGCCTGAGTGAAGCTCTTTAAGCTGGGCCTGACTAAAGCCGGTGGGTAAACCAACACTAACTACTGCTGCAACGGGAATAGTCGCCATCGCGGCACAATCGCTCAAACTTGCCGCCATTGATTTATAGCCAACCTGCTGAAGAGTTGCGGTTTTCAAATCAAAATGAACGCCGTCGAGGAGCATATCGGTCGTGATAAGAACCGAGACACCATCTGCCAGACGGATTTGGGCCATATCGTCGCCGATACCGATGGGAAAATCGCGGGCGGGCAGGTTTCGCTGCCGGGCAAACCAACCTGTAATGATGTCTTCGCCGTTACTCATCGCTTGGACAACTGCTTTTGCCAATAGGCGATTTGTTCTTTGGCCTGTTTCGGGCCTGCTGAGCCAATCGTAACGTATTTCGCGACAACATTGGCAGCGCCGAGCGATTTATAAACGTCGGCCTTTATTTCCGGAGAAAACTTTTTTAACTCGGCGAGTTTCAGGTCAGCGAGGTTAATCCCCTGCTTTTCGCAGTGCGCTACAAGAGAGCCGACGATGCCATGTGCCTGCCGGAACGGGACACCTTTGCGAACAAGATATTCCGCCAGCGAGGTCGCATCCAAAAATCCGGCGTCGAGACCTGAGGCGATGCGTTTGGTATCGAAGGTCGTATGCGCAATAACCGCGGAGACCATATCAAGACATTGGCTGATGGTATCGGCAGCGGAAAAGATATGAGTTTTGTCTTCCTGCAAATCGCGGTTGTAGCCAGTGGGCTGCGCTTTTAATAAGGTGAGCATACCCATAAGTGCGCCGTATGTCCGGCCGGATTTGCCACGAACAAGCTCAAGGGCATCGGCGTTTCGCTTCTGCGGCATCATACTCGATGACGTGCAGAAACTGTCGGCTATATGAACAAAGCCGAATTCGTTGGAACAGAAGATTATCAAGTCCTCGCTCAGCCGGGACAGGTGCGTCGATATAAGTGCGCAATCGAAAATGAATTCCGCGCAGAAGTCCCGGTCGCCCACGGCGTCGATTGAGTTATAAGCCATATCAGAGAAACCCAGTAGTTTGGCGGTGTTTTTTCTGTCCAAAGGCAAAGTCGAGCCGGCAATCGCGCCCGCGCCGAGCGGCGATATGCTGACCAACTGCTGACAATTGTCCAAACGGATAAAATCCCGCTGAAGCTGCTCGACAAAATTCAGCAGATACGAGGCGATTACGATGGGCTGCGCCCGCTGGAGATGGGTATATGCGGGCATCACGTCATCGGTATATTTGGCCGCCTTGGCGACAAGCGATTTTTGCAGGCCGGAGATTTTTGCCTGGATTGCATCAATCTCGTCGCGCAGCCAGAGCCGCAAATCAGTAGCGACCTGGTCATTGCGGCTGCGGCCCGTGTGCAGCTTCTTGGCTGCGCTGCCGATTTTTTTGACAAGGGCGTTTTCAATCGCCATATGAATATCTTCGTATGTCTTGTCGAATTTGAATTTACCATCGGCAATTTCACGCCCGATTCGTTCGAGACCTCGTTTTATTTTCGCGAACTCGGCTTTGGTAATGAGCTTGCGCTTCGCCAGCATTTGCGCATGCGCTATCGAGCCGGCGATATCATATTTGTAAAGCCGTTTATCGATACTAAGGGACTCAACAAAATCAACCATAAGTCGGTCGGGTGCGCCCGCGAGGCGGTGTTCCCAGCTTTTAAGTTTGGCCATTTTTATCACTCCAAATTTATCCGCCTGCGGCGGAAAGGGATTTCTACACAGATGATACGCCCCCCCGCCGGATGTGTCAACCCTTCGGCAAGCTCAGGGCAAATAACCGGCTGGCTGCGGAAAATCTGACTTCCCCCCCTGAAATCGGCTTTTTACAAAAAAAAACGGGCCACAGGTCTTTATCCCGCAGCCCGCTAACTGCCATCCATGGCCGAATTAAATCGTCAATTAAACTGTCCGCTACACGCTAAACGCTGTCCGCTGTTATTATCTCCTCCGCCTTCTCATCATCGCCAGCCCGCCAAGACCCAGCAAAACTATCGTCGCCGGCTCGGGAGTGATAACTACAAAGTCGATGTCTTTTGTAACAGTTCCAGCGAAGCTTTGACCATCTGCGAAGCCATATGCCTCACCCTGAGTAAAATGTATCTGACCCGTCAGGTCGGGATTCAAGTCGTAAGAAAAAGATGATGGTCTACCTATGGAATTGAGAGTAAATTCTCCAAGCACGATGTCGTATTCATGTCCATTCTCGGCGAAATGACCTATCGGGGTATAGCACGTCCAAGTTGTTGTATAGTCTATGTATGTAGCATCGCCATCGGGTCCCGAGAGTTGGTCACCTGGAAGCGTGATGGCGGCGTTCATCGAACCACTTAAAAACGTGAGGGATACGTAGCTGGTGTCGAACAAGTAAGGAACGCCGAACGTCGTTATGTCAATGCTCCCGTAACCTCCGGTAATCGGCCCTGATAGCAGCGCCAATGGGTCACCCATAATAGTATTGACTGTTAAAGAGCCATCCTTGTGTTTTGTATCCTTAAGGCTAATGGATGCACCAGAGGGCACCGATAGGTCGAATTGGGTTACATCGCCATTTTCAGTTTTGTAAAAATGAACGGTCAGTGGGGGTTGACCAGCTGCTGGTCCATTAATCAAAGTGGAGGATGTGTCCTTACTTTTGATTGTTGCCGTTGCACCAATGGGTACTGGAAATGCACTGGCGAATTCAGGTTGGAAACTGCCGAGGACTGTGGCTATCCCGAGCAGTACACCGATTGCTCTGAACTGATAGGAACTGATAGTAAATTGCTTTTGGAGGCCACAGAAAACGGCGAGGCCATGAAAAATGGACATCCAAGATTTCCGGGCCGCCAAAAACATTAAGTTTTTCATTTTCATAATTATCTCCTCCTTCTTCTGTAGTGTTCTCTCGCAACAAAATGTGTGTGATTGTCTAAAACATTTTTGCATCTTCAGGTTTCTTTGCACCCATACTGCGCAGACACAGCACAGTTGAGGCGCGTTTCAAGGGAATTTGAGTGCGTTCATATTCTCCTCCTTCTTTTTTATAAAGAAATCTGACCCTTCTTTAATTGGCATTAATCTGCCTTACTAAGAGAGAGTGTTATAAGATGCCACAAATAAAGCAAGATAAAATATGTCCAGTGTGACAGGTGTATGGCACTGCAATCTAAAAAAGCACCAAAATATATCCTTTTGGAGTTAAGATGGGCAATTTGTCTTATGTTGCGGGATTACCCTGTCGGTGTTATGCCAGCAGGATTTTGCAGATTTGCTGTTGCAGGGTTTCTGAAATCGCCTCGGTGAAATCAGGGGCGTCATTTCGCAGGATTGTTACGGCGGGGCCGATGGGTGCGTAAATAGCCGGGTCGGTAGGGCCGAATACGGCGACCGTCCTGATTCCCACTGCCGCCGCCAGGTGTGTTATACCGCTGTCGTTACCCAGAAAAGCCCTCGAACAGCTCAATATCGCAAGCACGTCCGACAAGGGCAAATCAGTAAGCACCTTTCCAATCGCCCGAATATACTCCATCGCTGATGGGCTGAATCGTTCCGTCTCAGCAGGTCCGAGCAGAAATACCGAATCCGTTCCTTCTTCTTCGAGCATTCTCGCCACCGCAAGAAAATTATCGAGATGCCAGCATTTATGCGCCCCGCCGCTGCCCGGATGTATAACCACGGGTTTCACCGTGGGCTTAATACCATTCTCAGCCAATATCTCTTTGCCCCTGTACATATCCGCCTGCGTGGGCCTTATCAGGGGCATACTAATCGCCAAATTGTGCTCTTGAGATAATAACCCGCTCTGCTCAACAAATTGTTTCCTGTAAAAATCGCCGACGTGGCTATTGTGTTCCACTGCCGGCTTCATCGCCAGCGTAATCACTTCCGCGCTGTGGCTGCAATTGACTGTGAAAATAAGGTTCTTCTCGAAATTGCTCTCCGGCTCACCCAAGAAACTGGCAATCCAGGAATAACCCGCAAACGTCATAATCAGCGGGTCGCCATCGGCAAGCTCAAAATCTCCCTCGCCCGCGAACAGCCGATGCAAACTAATCGAATCCAGCGACTTGACCACATCGACACAGCTTCTGCCCGGCAGAAACCCCAGGTATTCCGTATGACCTATGATATCGACCCCGCCGGGGCAGACCGTCTCTTTCATCAGCTCCGCCAGAGGCAGCGTCAAAATGCAATCACCTATCGCCCCCGGCTGCAAAATCGCCCCGCGCCTGCCCTGCTGTGCCGCAATCGCCAGCTTTTCCCGCAACTTGTCTATGATATTGCTTTTTCCGCACATATTTCGTTTATGTAATATATCTTATTGAGGGGCCTGGTAACAAGAACACAGGAGCTTTTATTGAGCAAGATGTGATTTTGAGTTATAATCGTGAAGTTCTGGACGGGAGCTAAAGATTAGGTAAAGATGGCGAAATTTGAACTGAATAACGCGATGAAGCCCGCGGGAGACCAGCCGGCGGCGATAAGCCGGCTGATGGAAGGACTGCGCGCAGGCAAAAAACACCAGACGCTGATGGGCATAACAGGGTCGGGCAAAACATTCACAATGGCAAATATCATCGCGGCGTATAATCGGCCCACATTAGTAGTATCGCACAACAAAACCTTAGCGGCCCAGCTTTACGAGGAGTTCAAGGATTTATTCCCAAATAACGCGGTTGAGTATTTCGTGAGCTATTACGATTATTACCAGCCCGAGGCGTATATCCCGCAAAGAGATATATACATCGAAAAAGACGCCTCGAAGAACGCGGATTTGGACCGGCTGCGACTTTCGACAACGACGAGCTTATCGACACGCGAGGACTGCATCATCGTGGCGTCGGTATCGTGCATATTCGGATTGGGCTCGCCTGAGGATTACAAGGCAAGCGTCGTGGGCGTGAGGGTGGGCGACACGATTGACAGAAATACCCTGCTTGGACGATTGGCTGATATTCAATACTCAAGGAATGACTTTGATTTTCAAAGGGGCAAATTCCGCGTCCGCGGGGACGTGGTCGAATTGCACCCATCTTATGAGTCATTCGCGATTCGATTCGAGTTTTTCGGCGACCAGATTGAAAAAATCAGCTACATAAACCCGGTCAGCGGAGATATCCTCGCAGAAGAGGAACAGGTCTTTATATACCCCGCGCAGCATTACATTACGGGCGGGGACAGGTTGCTTAGCGCAATAGAAGGGATAAAAGCGGAGTTATCGCAGCGACTGATGGAACTGCGCAGCCAGGCCAAATTATTGGAAGCGCAGCGTCTTGAGGCCCGCACGAAATATGATATCGAAATGCTTCAGGAAGTTGGGTATTGCAGCGGGATAGAAAATTACAGCAGACACTTAGCGGGATTACCCGCGGGGGCGAAGCCATATACGCTGATAGATTATTTCCCGAAGGATTTCCT
>CAIODZ010000037.1 GCA_903857265.1 uncultured Phycisphaerales bacterium | reverse complement strand
TTCCTGATGGGGTCAAAAACGATAAGTCCTTATGAAATAAGGAGTAAAAATTTTTTATTTTTTTCGCATCTAAGGGTTTTCGACTTGCGCGAAAGTGGATAACAACTGTTTTTGTCCAGAATTTAAAACCTTGGCGTAAAAGAAGTTATAGCAAAATATGGGCAGAGGAATGTCCCCACTACTTTTTGTAAGTGCTGACAAATAAGGGCTTTAACGCTGTTTTTAATGTGCCTTAAACCGCTGTTTTTTATAAGGCAGAAGTTATGGCTCGGCCATCCCTGTTCGGGAGAAGTAAGAAGTTAGAAAAAAGGAAACTGGGGCCCCCGACAGAAGAACCAAGGCAGCACCAGTCGAGGGCAGGCGGGAGGATAAGGAAACACCCGTCTTCGTCTTTGACTTCGCCGAGGTCTTCGCTACGCTACGGGAGGCGGATAAGGAAACTGGTTGAACAGATTTTATATTGGGTTATACTTACGGTATGGCGCAACGGCGAAATAATAAATCGGCGAAAACCAACGCTGTCAAAACAGACCCCGTAAGGGCGGCGGCAGAGTTTGGAATTGACGTCTCAGCGTTAATTGACAATCTCAGGAGAAGCCCGGAAGAGCGCATAAGGCGTCATCAAATCGCACTTAATACAGTCGAGAAACTGCGCAGGGCAAAACGCGTATGACCGGGGATTTTATCATATTATTAGAACGGCTGGTAAAGGCCGGGGTCGATTTTGTGATTGTCGGCGGTTTTGCGGGAACGGTATATGGCTGCACGCTGGTTACGCAGGACGTTGACATCTGCCTCGATTTTTCGCCCGCAAATCTGCTTGCTTTGCAAAAGGCAATAGCCAATGTACATCCTGTTCACCGAATGACACCGGGCCGACAGAAGCTTGAACTGACTGAGAAGAATTGCAGCAGCTTCAAGAATTTGTACTTAGACACAGACATCGGACGGCTCGACTGCCTTGGGTCTATTAAGGGCGTCGGAGATTATCAAAAAGTAAAAGAGGAAAGCGTTATGATGGAGACCAGCGGCGTTCGATTGCAGGTGCTCAATCTTGACGCACTGATAGAATCCAAAAAGGCAATGAACAGACCCCGCGACAGACAGGCAATCGCCGAATTGGAAGCGATAAAGAAACTCAGAAAGGGCAAGAAGTAGCCGGTCGGTTGTCGGCGTTAGTGTTTATCCTTTGGAGATTCAAACTTAATAAGCCGGTTTAAAAAGACCAATTATCCTTGTTCTTTTTATAATTATATGCTTTTAGAACAGTAGTTCCCCTTGCAACAACGTAATCCGTCGGGCCGTGAAACACGGAATTTATTCCCACGATGTCCCCGGCCTGCTGCGCCGTATAGATTAAAATGCCGCGTTTGGGATTTTGAGGATTGGGCCAGGCGGAAATAAATCGCAAATCAGTCCCCTGGTAAACTTTATCCGCCACGATGCGATTCGCCTCGATTGTAAACGGGAATTTGGGGGCATTTTCTTTGAGCCACAGATTGCCGCTCATCGTGCCGTATAAAATTAAGGAATTCCCGGACAAATCGCGCTTTATTGCTTCTGCGTCCGTTATTACAGGCGATTGAGGATAAAATCGCCGCTGAATTTGACGGACGAACTTGTGAATATCTTTTTGAATATCAGAATCCTTTTCATTTGTGGGAAGAATGAGAATAACCGATTTTTTATCATGGCCTACCGCATTAATAGTCCCTTCATAATCAACAGGCCCTTCCTCCGGAACAGAATAAAAATCTTTTCCCAGGTCCTGCTTAGACAAGTCCTCAAATACCTTGATAAGCTCCGGATAGAACTCCGCAAAGGTTTTGTATCTATCTCTGTTGTTTTCATAATATTTTAATTGTTCGCACAAAGCGGGAACGTAAAAAAAGCCACGTTTTTTTTCACGCTGCAAAGATTTATCACCGGCTTCCTCATTCTCTTTCAAAAAGGCGTACCGCGTCGTAAGCGCCCGGACAATATGCTCATTAACGCATGTCTCCCACGTGGAATATGCCTGCGATTTCATTCGCTCTGAAATCGGGCCGAACAGTTTAGCGTATTTATTAATCTCTGTTTTGTATTTCGAGGTCAGCGGATTGACATAGGAGTGGCAAAACTCATGTACGATGACCCATGTCACGGACGAATCGAATACAGGCAGGCCCTTATCATCAGTCATCTCTACGCCGAGGACGCAATATAATTCTTCCCTGCCATCGGCGGTGCGGCAGCGTGAGCCGTAATTATTGCTCCCGTTGAGCATGCCAAGGGTCAGGGTGAAATTTGCCTGCGGGCGGGAGCCAAAGTATTCGTCGAACCATTCCATGTGCGCATTTTTCGCCAAACAGTCAACCATCCGCGATTGAGCAGTTTCGTAGAGCGAACGATGGGCGATGATAAATTCATTAAATCGCGTATCTTTGACGAACTGCCGGACGGCGGTGAGAAACTCCCGCGCATCCTCCACCGACCAACGGGCTTCTAAAGATTCAGGCCGGGGGGCAAACGGCACCATCTCTTCGCATTTCTCCGCATCTGTAATATGAACAGCCATGCTCATGCAAGCGTCATACGACACGCCGTGCTCACCGCGCAATTTTTGAGCCAGTTTCACAGCCGGATGTGCGCGAAATTCGCCAAAGCGCTTTTCAACATCATTTGTATATGAATCGACTTTGCCCGCGCAGTATTCGGGATTGCCAGCCAGGCGAAAAATGACGCTCATCAATTCCACGCGGGGATCGACCACGACACGGAGCGGCAACTGGACGACTTTCATCTCGTCCGGCTCCGCTGCTGCCGTGAAATAGCATTGAAATACTGTCAGAACAAGCACAAATGAAAGAACCCTTTTCATAATTTTACTCCTATATTAATATGACGTCAGTGTTTTGATTCCGGCCATAAGGTGACAGTATATCGTTATAGTAGAAGGGAAAGCAAGAAATAAGATTCAGACACCGGACGCAAGACGCCAGACCACAGACAGAAGACGGAGGACGGAAGACGGATAAATGTCCAATAACCAATGTCCAATTTTCAATATCCAATTCGCCGGAGGCGGGCAGATAAGGAAATCAATAAACTGAATCAGACGCCGAAGGTTTCGCGTTCGATTGTTCCGAGGTAGAACCGGCCGTCGTTACGCATAAAAGTTACGACGGCCTCAAGCTGGCTTTCGATAAATGATTTGTCGTTGCCGACGACGGCGACGCCGATGGTGGCGATAAGTTTGCTGTCGTTGTGGTCAACTTCGGAAATAGAGACGTTGAACCGGCTTTGCAGCCGGCCGATAATGCTTTTGACGATGCTGCGCTTCTCTTTGAGCGAGCCGATACCGTGAAGGTGCAAGTTGGCTGTCATTACGCCGATTATCATAAGCAGTCGTCCATCGTTTTGGTTTGGATGGTCCCGTTTGAGGAGCTGATTATCTCTTTTTGAGTTTCAGCTCGGCGGCCTTGTGTTTTACGACTGACGGCGTCACGTTCAGCTTATTGGCGAGCTCCCAGGTTGCCGTTTCGCGATAGTTTTTTCGCAGATACCGCAACTGAGCGGGCGTCCAGTCGGATGCATCGCGTCTGCCAATACCCATCTCGCGGAGCTGCTTCTGAACAGATATAAGCGAACGTTTGAGTTTTCCAGCCAGAACCACCGCGCTTGTGGCCGGATACTGCTTTTTCAAAAGAGCGATTTCCCCTTTTGAATACGGCCCCTGAATGTATGGTCTCTTTGCGATTTTCGTGCCCTGCCAGTAAAGGTTACCAATATAGTTTTCTCCGGCTATGCCGGAACTTACTTTCGGTTTACAAATTGTCAACTTATCATACTCAAAAGCGGCAAAACCTCCGAATGACGATACTTTATAATTTACAATCTGGAAAGTCAACCATTAAGCGGAATTTTTTTTATTTGCGGACAAAATACGGTGACTTGCAATAGCAGAGAAAAAACACCCGATGCGGGGCGTTTTTAATTATGCCAGATACCAATATCGCTTCAGATGCCCGCGGGCGAGGTGGTCTGGCGGGCTGCCTTGTTGTCCGGGCACGTATTGCTTACGACAGGATTTGCTGCGGGGACTTTGCAGGTATATCTATAAAGCAAAAGCCGATAGTATTTTAATTTTACAAAATCGACACTCGCCCTGTTGCCGTAAAAATACTTCTGATAAGCTTTGTCTATTTTTTTCCTGTACAGCCATTGAATGACCTTGCTCGCAAGCGGATGCCTGCCGTCGATAAAGTTAATCGTGGAATCGATAATGGGACGAACGACATTTTTCAACGTGTCGTCCAACAGGTCCATATTGGGCATCGTCTGGTTAGTTATATCAATATCTTTAACCTGCTCAAATGAACTGGCCGCCGCCTGGCTGTAAAATTTGCTAAGCAGATGACCACCGCCGACGCCTTTTTGGTCCCGCTCAACATCCTTGCGGAAAACGTCGCAAACAAGCAGATAGCCGCCCGGATTGAGAATCTCAAGCGTCTTGCCAAGCGACCTACGCACCTTCATATACTGAAAACTCTCGCTGAACAGCACGAGGTCGTACTTATCTTCGGTCTGCAAATCTTCGAACTTGCACTCATATATTTTGCAGGCATCGCCCATCAACTCCCGCACCTTTGCGCTTAACACGGGACTGGGCGAAACACAAGAAACTTTGTAGCCCATATCAGAAAGTCGTTTTGACGTATGTCCTGAACCACAGCCGACATCGAGTATGGTTCGGATGCCAGCGGGAATTTGCGAAAGCAGAAAGCTGGTATAATTTTCCTGTGCGGTGCGCAGGTTGTTTATGTTTACGGGAAGCCCTTCGGGCCAGTAGCCATAGTGAAGGTGTTCAAGGCCGAGGAAATGTTTGCCGCAGATTGCCGCGAATTCCAGACCGAGGTCGCGAGACGTTATCGCCGGATGTTTTTTCATAAACCAGCTCCATTCCAAAAGATTATCGCATTTTCCACACTGACAACTCGGCGAAATATATACGCAAAGCAATCGACGTGTCCAAATGCCAAAACGGGAACAGCAGTATACCATATTTCTTCGACTTTGCGAATAATTTTTCTTGAAGATAACATTTATGGAACTGCCCTATTTTCCCAAATCGTGAACGTAGATATTGACATTTCGCGGTTAAGGCGGTTATCCTTAAAGCAGTTACGGGCTCGTAGCTCAGCGGTAGAGCAGTGGACTCATAATCCATTGGTCGAAGGTCCGATCCCTTCCGGGCCCAGTCTTCGTTCGCCGATTGATTGCGAACGAAAACTGTCACGGCGCAGCCCATAAGGGCGAAGCCGGACTCTTCACTTTGTTTTATTTATCGGCGAACTACGCCTTGGCAAGCCATTGATATGAAATTTCATTATGTTTATATGATTCGCAGCCAAGCAAGCCCGGAGCGTTATTACGTTGGAATGTCGGATGACCTTGAGGGTCGGTTAAAAAGCCATAATTCCGGATTATGTAAGTACACGGCAAAGTTCATTCCTTGGTACATTGAAACGGCCGTGGCGTTTAAGTCGAAAGAAAAAGCTGTTGCATTTGAGAAATATCTTAAGAGCCATTCAGGCCGTGCTTTTACAGAGAAACATTTCTGACAGCTTTCTGTTATTGGTCGTTGTGCGTAGTTTGTATTTCGTCGGGCGGGATTTTTATTGATGGTCTTTGCGGGCGTCAATAAAAAGGGTTGCAAATGAGTCGGGGCGGGATATACTCACACAATAATAGTCAATCTTTGGGGAATTGATATGTCGGAAAGGAATCCTAACGTAGTTGTTGTCGGCGGGGCATACGTTGACCTTGCGATAAAGTGCACGGAGGTGCCGGCGGCAGGCCAGACGGCAACGGGAACGGCATTATCGATGACGGCGACAGGGCCGGGAGTCAACCAGGCCGTCGAGGCAGCGCTTTGCGGCTGCGAAGTTCATTTAATCAGCAAAATCAGCAACTGCCCGCTCGGGGCAACGATAAAATCAGTATTGGAACAATACGACGTAAACACCAAATACGTCTTCACCGCGCAGGCGAAAAACACGGGCATCATTCTGACGCTTGTGGATACCAAGGGCGAAAACGCGAGCATTATATATGACGGGGCAAACCTTGCGCTTGTGCCTGCGGATATCGAGCTGGCGGAGCGGGTGATAGCGGAGGCGGATGTGTGCCTGATTCACGCCGGGTTGCCAAAAGACGCGATTATCAAAACCATCTCAATCGCCAAGCTGTACGGCAAAAAGGTTATTCTCGACCCGGTGGGCGTGCTTGGCGGCTCGTGCGCCGGAGCGGAAACGACGCTGCCCGCGGAGTATTTCTCGGTGGACGTAATGATACCGAATCTTTACGAGGCGTCGCTGATAAGCGAGCATTCCAGCGCCAATATCCGCACCGCGAAAATGGTCGGCTCAGACCTCGTCGCCAGGGGAGTGGGGGCGGCGGTTATAACTATGGGCAGACGCGGGTGTATGGTCGTTGACAGGGACAACGCGGACCACGTGCCGGCTTATCCAATCGAGCTGGTTGACCACACGGGCACGGGAGACGCGTTTGCCGGGGCACTGGCGGCGGCGATGGCGGTGGGCGATGATTTGCGAAAGGCCGTAAGATTCGCGTCGGCGGCGGGTGCGATGGCCTGCACCAAATTCGGGTCGGTTGACACGATGCCCACAAAGGCCGAGATAATCGAGCTGATGCAAAAACAGGAGCCGGAGTAATATCTCTTCCGTTTTCGATTTGCCTCGATAAGCAATTAAACTCGATATCGCACAATTGGCTATTTGCGAAGCCCTTAACGCATCGTATTATATAAGTAGAAGAAAACTTGAGCCATCGGTTGTTCCGGCACGTCCGGAAACAGAGGCACGAACAGACGCTGCGATGGGGGCTGAGTCGCCCGCGAGGCGGTTCAAAAGCCCGCTTTCCGCGAGAAGCGACAAGCCCCACGTAATCATCTATTGATTCCCTCCCTGCTCCAGCATATAATAGTGAGGGGCAAACAATGAAATGGCAAATCGAACACAATAAGAAAGAAGGCATCGTGGTCGTGAAGACCTCCGGTCTTATCACCTGGGACGACAACAAAATTATGACACAGGAGGCCTTTGCGGCAGCGAAGCATCACGGCACGAAAAAGGTCCTCGTTGACCACCGGCTGTTGCAGACCAACTTAACCATTCTGCAAATTGACGACCTGCCCAGGTTATTCAAGGAAATCGGCATAGGGCCTGAATATAAGGTGGCGATTCTGTTCGACCCGGCGTCGCCCCGCAGCGGCAACTTCACATTCTTCGAGAACGTCTCAATCATCTCGTCGCTTCAATTCAGGGTGTTTTCCGAACCCGCCGAAGCGATTGAGTGGCTGAAAACGGAAACGGAAAAGCCGGCGAAAAATTAACGGTATCCAATCCATTAGTATTTGCAATAAAATATGGATTAAAACCGCCTATTTACTATTGCTGGAATCTCATGGTATTATAATATACGAGTCATTTGCAGGAGGCCCGGACAATGAAATGGACGATTGAGTATCTTGAAAAAGACAGAATCGTTGCCGCGAAGGTAAGCGGCGTTATGAACTGGGAGGAGCACAGGAAGTTTGCCGAGGAACTATACCCTCTGGTTCGTAAAAAGGGTTATCACAGGATACTTATCGACTTTAGGGAAATGGTTCCCGACTTTACCGTATTGCAAATCGACGACCTGCCCCAGACGCTGACGGAACTGGACGTAGGGCCGGACCTCCGGATAGCCGCAATACACGACCCGTCTTCACCAAAAGCCAACGAGTTTGTGTTCTTCAGGAACGTGGCCACTATTATGTCGCTTCAAGTCGAGCAGTTCGCCAACCGGGAAGAAGCGATACAATGGCTGAAGACAGGCGTGCCCACCAAAACGAAGAAGTGATTCGGCGAACGAAACGAACGCGGCTCTCGAACTCAGCAGAATGAAACCTGTTAATATTTACGCCAGTCGGCGGCAAAGACGGCAAAATCCCTGAAATCAATTACATTATCCTTGGGCGAGCTGATATCGCAGGCCGGATTCCAGTTGCCCTGTCCGGATGAGTTTGCCCAGGCATTTGAAAACGTCTTCAAATCAACCAAATCCACCTTCGCGTTAATATCAAAATCTCCGGGCAGCTTGATTTCGGAGGCAAAATAGGCAAGAAGGTAGCTCATTTCCGCCTGCCAGTATATGCCCGGCTCAAGGACAGCAGCTATGTAGGCGTTAAGGAACCGTTTCCACGGATACAGGATATTATCCGTCAGATCGGCCTCGTCGTAAGTATCGATGCTGCCGCAAAGATACCCCGGCACAATATGGTTGAGGTCAAACCAGTAGAACGAGTAAAGGTCCGTGCCGTGGGCGGCGTCGCCGTAGCCGGTCATAAAATTCCTGCATACCGGGTTCCTGCCGGCAATCCAGTCAAGGGCATCGAGCGCGATATTGCGATAGGTGATATCGGTTTTGCCTCCCCATTCATAGACGCGCTGGAACACAAGGGCATTAGTAGCAAGAACGTTACCGCTGGAGCCCCAGTAGAGATGGCCCGAATATGCCATAGGAATCCGGTAGGGGCAGCCGTTCACATTGGTGCGGATATAGTTCGCCTGGTCTATATACTTTTGCCGAAAGTGAGCTTTGTAAGTAGCGTTAACCGGCAAGTTGGTTTCGGCGTAATCCATATACGCCATATTTATCCAGTGCGATGTAATATAATTGAGGATTCCGGGCATAACGGTATTGCCCAGCCCGAAAGCGGTTAGGGCGTTGCCGTTGAACCTGCTCTCGAAATAATCGCGGTAAGTTGTGTTTCCTGTGGCGAAATAAAGTTCGATGGCCGCAAAGGCACGGTCAGATGCGTCCTCAGTCGAGTCGTGGAGATAAACATACCAGCCATTGGGAGGCGGAGTCGGATTGTAAAAAACCGTGTTGGCCTGAAGCCAGGTCCAGGATAATTCGGCGCGGGTCAACAAATCCGCGGAGTATGATTCCATACCGGGAACGTCTTTCAACAACGAATACGATTTCGCGAAAACCGCCGCCACTGCGCAGGCGCCTGTTGTGGTGATATCGGAGACGCGCTGGTAGCTGATGTTGGTGCCGGTATGGTTGACATCCTCGTAGAAAAGGACGGAGCCATCAGCGTTCTGCATTTTCTTATACCAGTCAAGCTCCCACTTGATGATTTGCACCAAGTCGTTTAGCTGGCCGTCCGATTCGGGCAGATTCAGGATGTCGGCGCCGACCTTATCTTTGTATTGTTCGAAGGTTTCAAGCAGAAACCACATCGGTATTACGGGGCCGTGCGTGTCGAGATGCAGATCGCCGGCGTCGAACCAGCCGCCGTAAACATCCCGCTTAGGATTGGTATATACATACTTATGGCCCGGCGCGCCGCTGACGTAATCGTAATTGCAGTCGGCATTGTTGGCGTAGATAGCGGGCCTGGTATATCCTTCGGCGTATGGCTCATTAATTACCTGGCCACAGCGCATATAGTAGAAAACCCGCAGGGCGTCTCGTAATACTTTATTGTAAACCTTGTCGCCTATTTCAAATTCCACGGAGGATTGCCCCGCGACTTCAGGCAGGACGATTTTATATCTCCCGGGGGTGGTAAGTGAGCTGAAATCAGCGTAATAGATAGTATCGCCCGACTGGTTCCAATCCTGACTTGAGGGGTTTTTCAACACAAGCGAACCCGTATAGACAACCGCCTGAGTAAAAGCATCCACAACCTGAAACTGAGTCGGGGCGGTGTAGCCCGCGTTTGACTCATAGCTGACAACGGCAAGTTTACGCTCGTTTGTCAGGTAGCCGAACTGGTTTACTTTGACCATATCGAGATATTGATTGTTGCTGCCCGTAGCAGGGACGACTTTAATCTTCTCAATATAGAAGATGTTTGTGGCAGAGTAAGTGCCCGTGCCCCCTAAATTAACTTTCTCAATTCTTGTCAGGTCGAGATTGGAATTGACGTTGAGAAAATCCTGCATCGGTATATAAACATCATACCACTGCCCGGCCACGGGACTTGACACATAGCTGGAAAGATGCACGGTAGCGGTGTGGGAGGAATATGTTTCGGCCTGGCCGGCGTAGTCGGCATACAGGTTCCAGATATTGTGACGGTCTCCTAATGTTATGTCGAGGCCCGCTCCGGAGGCGATTTGTCCCCATTGAACGCGCAGATACAGGTATGGTTTCTGGCCGTTGAGGCTGTATCGCATCAAATCAATAGTCGGCCAGTCCTTGAAATGAATATCAACGCTCCACCACCCACCGGGTTTGGTTGTCTGGAATTTCAGGCATCCTTTGCCGACGTTCATATCGACAGGCAGAACGCCGGAACAACTGCCGGTGGCAAAGGTCGCGGGAGAACCAAGATAGATATTGGATCCGTTGGTCCAGCAGGTATAAGTATTGGTGCCTTTAACTTCGAAGAAGTCAACGCCGATTGCCTCCTGTGCGGCTGATACAGGTAGTCGTAAGAAGGAAATAACGGCGAACAGTAATATGTATTTGTATGTTTTTATCACATCACCCCATCAAAAAACCATATCAATCCCTTATTATACCATATTTTACGGCCTTTTGCGTCGTTTTCGCCGCAAAACGCATAAATGAGGCGATAGCATAGCAAGACGTTACAATCACAGGTATCTGCTTACAAAACAGACACAAGGGTTAATGAAGTGATGATTGCTAATTGATGATTTGTGATTTAGAATCCGCCGCTATGGAGAATAGAATAACGATTTCGAGGAGGCACTATAACGCCTAAAATTCGTTCCCGGTGGTTGACGACAACGAAGACGACCAAACAGGCATTTCGGCTTTACATCGTGGCATTGTTGGCTTACATTGAGGCATCGTAAACGGGCAAAAAGGCGGGCAAGTCGTTTATTTTAGGGGAGTTAGGCGAATAAATGATTTCACCGCGAAGCAGTAACAGCAGGACGGAGAGCTTTGAAAAAACGCTTTTTAAGACGGCGGATAAACTAAGAAAGAATATCGGCGATGCAGAACATTTGCTAATTTTTTTTAAAAATACAGCGAAAACATGCTTGCATTGCTAATTATATTGTATGTATCCTAATTCTACGCCAATTGAAAAAAGCTTGACATTGATGAAATCCTTTTGAAGGCGGAAACCGATTTGGGGCAAGTTATTTCCGAAGCTACCTAGTGGCAGGTTGTGCTTAAGAAGCGCGGGTAGATGGTTTCTACTCGCAACTGAGTAAAAAATTTATTTTTAACTCTTTATGTAGAAAGCTTTGTCATGCCTCTTTTGCTCGATGCCTTATTAAAAGAAAAGCTGGTTACAAGCGAGCAAATCAATGATGCCCGGGACAAACAGGCAGGGGTTAATAAGTCCATTTATGAAGTCCTCATCTATATGGGCTTTCTCGTGGTAAGAAAATTTAAAATATATTAACAATTTCAGTTAAAGGAGGTATTACTATGAAGCGCGTATTTTCGCTCCTGGTTTTCGCTGCTGCTATCACAGTTTGGTGTCCGTCGAGTTTTGCTACGGAAAACATCCCCACCGACCCCGCAACCCCCAACTTGACTGTAGATGGTAGCCTGAATGGTGTCTTCATTACAGGTTCAAATACCTTGGTCGTTAACAATAGTATTGTTACTGTCCCGAATATCTTGACAAGCAACTCTGCCGGTCCGTATATTGGTATCACTGCTGTTTCCGCCCTTGCCAACGATCAGGCCATGGTCACGTTCAATCACAACTCGACGGTGTATGGAGACATGGGTGCTACAGGAACAAGGCTTCATTTAATCACAGTGAACGATGGCATGACGGTGAATTTTCTTGGGGACGTCTTTTCGGCGGGAGCACCTTACGGTTTGGAAACCGGAACTGGTACAACGAATTTCGAGGGGCTCACAAACATCGTAGCCACGAATTTTACTGGTGACGGCACGATCAGTCTTGCTCCGAATACGTTAGTCACAGGCGCTCTCACGACCAATACGGACGATACGGGTACGTTGGCGCTTGGTAGTGGGAGTCAGTTGACTGGCGCAGTCACTGGGATTCATGCCATCAAGGTCGTTGGGGGAAATAATACTGCTGGAGTGAGCGCAAACATCACCGGCGCGGTGGGCGCCCATTCATTTTCTCTTTTGACAAATACGTTGAATATCACCGGCGGTGCCCTAACGATCGCCACTGGCGGGGTAATCAATACGACCCTGGCCGGTACCAGCCCGACGCAGTATGGCCACATCGTAGTGACGGGGGGCGCCTCGAACCTTGGAACAGGGCTTGATGTCGAAGTGACTGTTCCCTCGACGACTTACATCCCGGTTGGAAGCAAGTTCAATATCGTCCAATCTACAAGCGGCACTGGTGCCCTTGCCACGGTGGCGACGGTGAAACCCGCCACCAATCCGCTTTACGCGTTCTCTGTCGACGATACTGCCTCAGCTGGTGCTGCAACAATAAAAACGGACACCATACCGTTGCAAGCACCGGTCGTTCTTCCTCCTGACGTTCTACCTCCCGTTATTACGCCGATAGCCATTCCGGTAGCGGAGGTGTTGGCGGACATTCCTTCCAGCCCTGATATCGACGCCGTTCGAGCTAATCTTAATTCTTTCACCGACCCAGTCGCGATCGTCAATGCGGAAGCACAGCTTGCCCCCTCGACTGCGGCTCTGGCGGCGCCTCTGGTGACATTCCAGGGGATCCGAGAGTTTCAGAATCTTTGGTTGTCTCGCCTGGATACGTGCAGCCAGGATGTCAACGAGCTCGATGCGAACTGTCGAGGCAACGAGCCGCGCAGCGGTTGGTGGGTGAAAGGATTCGAAAAGGTCAGCAACCAAAATGCCCTGGGCGCCTTCCTGGGGTATCACTCCACAATTATCGGCACTATGATCGCTTGCGATACGCCTATTGGTCTTGACACGCGCGCGGGCCTGGGATTTGGCTATGCACGAAGCACAATAGACGGAAAGACGTTCGACGCCGATACCGATTTCGAGACCTATCAAGCAACGGCCTACATCGGTCATGAGAATGGGCCCTGGTTCGTCAACGGCAGTGCGTCACTTGGCTGGAATGAGTATTCAAGCATGCGGCACATTGTGTATCCCGGTATGAACCGTAGGGCGGAGGCCGAGTATAGCGGACAGGATTACACCGCTTTTGCGAGCACCGGGTATCACTTTTCCGTTCAGAAATTCGTGCTCACGCCGCTTGTTTCACTCCAGTACAGCCATATTCATCTAGATGACTACAAAGAAACGGGCGCTGGTGATATCGATCTGAAGGTGAAGTCCCAGGATTACGATTTCCTCGAGTCCGGCCTGGGAGCGAAGGTGGAGCGTTACTTCGGCAATCGTGACGGGACGTCGTATGCTCCTGAGGGACACTTCAACTGGTATCATGAGTTCTCCAACCCAGCGATGGAACAGACTGCGAAGTTCACGGCCGCAGGCTCGTCGTCGTTTAGAACGCCAGAGCTATATACGGATGACAATATGTTCAATATCGGCGGGGGCCTCACACTCCTCTCGTGCGTGTGTAGTGCGACAACATGGTCGCTCGAAGCCGTTTACGACTATGACTGGAGAAATGACGGTTATTCCGCTAATCAGGTGATGATGAGGTTCACCAGCCGTTTCTAAGTTGTCGGCCGGCAATCACACGGCGATTGGCAATTATTGATTTTAATGGCGACCCCTACGGGAATCGAACCCCTACAATGCCCTCGGGAAATCTGGGACATTATACTAATTTCTCGACAAGATTTTGTGTTAGCCGTAGTATTTCGTTATGGCAATACTGGCATGAGCAATTGTTTGGAAAATCCGGAGACACCATCCCGAGGAAAAAGGAATGTAACTTTTTAGTGATGATTGCTAATTGACGATTGATGATTTAGAATCCGCCATTGTTGAGAATGGAATATCGATTTCAAGTCCGCCGAAGGCCAAATGGCGGGGAGAGTAATATGACGCCGAAAATTCGTATTCTGGTGGTTGATGACGATGAAGTGGATTGTATGGCGGCTAAACGCGCGCTGGCCGGCTCGCCGCTTACCGTCAAATTCGAGGTCGAGACCGCCGGCACAATGGCCACAGGAATTGACAAGCTAAAACGCGAACCATTTGACGTGGCGCTGTTCGATTTGGGGCTGCCCGACAGCAGCGGGCTTGATACAGTAAAAGGCGCGCTCTCGGCGGCGGGAGAAGTCCCGGTCGTTGTCCTGACCGGATTGGCGGACGACCAGACGGGCATTTCGGCGATAAACCTCGGCGCGACGGATTATCTCGTCAAAGGTCCGGCGATTGCAAGTATGCTCGGCAGGACGCTGCTCTACGCGATGGAACGCAAAAAGGTGGAGCATAGACTCAAAGAGGCGCTCGCCGCCAAAGCGGACCTGGTAAATATGGTCTCGCACGACCTGCGAATACCGCTAACAGCAATCAAAGAGGGTATCGATATCGTCGCAAGCGGCGAAGCAGGCGCGGTCAACGAGGAACAAAAAGAATTTCTCGCGCTGGCCAAAAGAAACGTCGAACGGCTGACCCGGCTGATAACCGATTTTCTCGACTTCGAGAAAATAGACGCAGACAAACAGCAGTTCAACATCGCGGAAAACGACATAAACGAGCTGGCAGAAAACGTTTACAAAATGATGGGGCCGGTCGCCAGACAAAAAGGGCTGGACTTGCGAATTGAGCTTGAAGAAGGACTGCCCAAAATAGGATTCGATTACGACGGCATAACCCGCGTCGTAACCAACCTCGTAAGCAACGCCCTGAAGTTCACAACCGAGGGAAGCATCGTCATACGCACAAGAAAAGACGAAAGCGGCATAGAAGTCGCAGTCGCCGACACCGGCTGCGGGATAAGCAAAAACGACCTCGATAAGCTGTTCAAAAAATATGGGCAAATCAAGTCAACAAAGGTAAAAGACATCGAAGGCACGGGATTGGGACTTGCCATTTCAAAACTGATTGTTGAACAACACAAGGGAAAAATTCGGGCCGAATCAAAACTGGGCAAAGGAACGACGTTCTACTTTTATTTGCCGGGCTGATTCCTGGTCGCGGTTAAATCGAAAAGCGTCGGCTCCTCCTGTGTTGGGGAGGCATCGGCTTTGGGCAATTCCGAATCCGGCGGGTTTTCTTTCCCGCCTAAAGGCAAGGTCTCGCCAACGGCGGATTTGCTGAGGATTTTATCAATAGTATCGAGAAGCACCTGTGAATCGTAGGGTTTTTGCAGATACGCATCGACGCCCTCGGTCAGGACACTCTGCTTAAACAGCTCGTTGGTTATCCCGGTCAGGACAACAATATGCGTCTTTTTGGTGTTTTTGGAAATTCGCAGTTTTCGCAGAACGCTCAGACCGTCGCCCGCGGGCAGCTGCAAATCCAGCACGATTAAATCGGGACCCAACGCATGCGCTTTCTGCACCGCCTGGTAACCATCTGATGCGCAGTGGACGATGAAGCCCCTGCTGGAAAGCCGTTTAGCGACGACCTTCTGCACATCCAACTCGTCTTCAACTACCAATATAGTTGCCATACAAAACCTTTTATAGCCGGTTACTCCGGCTTTTCGGCGCAGAGCCAAACTGATGGCTATATCGGACTAAAACAGGCGAGACTTAAGCAATCCTCGACGGCAAATAGACCAAAAAAATGACGCTTTTATATGCCCTACAAACAGATTTTTATTTGCCATAATTACTTATTACCGGACTAAGTAATTTCCTTATTGATTCAACTAATACTGTATGTTAATATAAGAGCATTAGGGGCGTGATAACGGAAGGTCTACTAAAATCAATAACTCAGAAGGCGACGATTGATGCGCCAATGCGTTAATATGGGGAATATAGGCAATACAGAAAAGACGGAGGAAAAATGAAGAAGAGAGCGATGAGAACTTTACTGTGCATTATTGTAATTGGTTTGTCCGCGGCCACATCAGCAAACGCGGGAATGGTAGTACTTCACCCAACGCCAAACGATTTGTCGGAGCTGCCTCACGCGGAATATTTTACCTGGGGAATCAACTTCAATCTCGCGTCGAATGAAAAAATAACCGGCGCGGTGCTGACGTTTACCAACATCTGGGACTGGACCAAAGAAAGCGACGACCACCTGTTCATTCACCTGCTCGATAACCCGAAAGCCGGCGTAACAAGTTATGTCGATAACGAGGGCGGCGGGGACAACTTCGCGGGACAGGGCAAGTTAGTAAGCAGCTGGTCGGATCCGGCAGGCGGCAAATCGCGAAATTTCAACCTGGTTCTTGATTTCGGCAAACTCGGACTTTTGGACGCGCTCAACGCTTACGCCAAGACAATACCGGGCCCAGGTAAAGCCAACTTCGGATTCGGGATTGACCCGGATTGCCACTACTATAACGACGGCGTAACATTTACCATAACCACCAAATCCACAAAAACCCCACCCTGCCCACCACCCGTTCCGGAGCCCGCGACGATAGCTATACTGGGAATTGGCGGATTACTGCTGCGTCGCCGAAAATAACCGTAAACGGCGGAGTCGAGGTTTATTTTCCGGAACGTGCCTTCGGCGGGATACGAACAAGAGGCCTGCTCTTTCGCGTCCTTATCCTCAGGGCGTTGAGGAACCGCCTGCGTATCAATCCTTCGAGACGCGCCGGGCGTTTGGTTGAGGGTAATGTTATCTGTCCGCCTGCCATATGCTCGTGTCCGCCGCCTGTGCCGAGCTTATAAACAACCTTAAGTGCGACATCGCCCGCATCGAGCGAACTATCCTGTGTGCGAAAAGAAATAAGCATCTGCCCATCGCAAAAGCCATAACACATCACCCAGTCAACTTCCTCGTGTCGCAGCAGAAGGTCCGCCACCTCGCCAATCATATCGGCGTTGTCGATGCTGCCGATATCGCAAATTAAGGCATGCGAGTAAATCCTCGTATTAGACAGCGCTGTCGAGAGCATTTGATAATAATCGGAAGGCACCCGTCCCCGCTGAATCTGGCCGAGCATACGCTTATTGGCCAAAGGATACAACGCCTCAATCGCGTCGATATCCGTCTGCGTGGTTTCTCTGCCGAGGTCTTGCGTATCGGAGCGGATACCATAAAGAAGCGCAGTCGCAATCGGCATATCAGGGGTGATTTTGGCCTCGCGAAGATACTCCCACATAATCGTCGAAGTCGCGCCGTAGTTCTCGCGGATATCCGCGAAGGCAACGCCCCTGCTTGCTTCTATCGCAGGATGATGGTCGATGATGATATCCGGCTGAACGCCTTCGGGCAGCGGATTATTCCCAGCGGCCGGCTGAGTATCAACAAGCGCGATAAGGTCGGACTTCTGATGCTTAACCTGGGCGAAAGGATGAAGTGTAAATCCAAGATAATGAACCAGCTCGCGGTTTTCCGCCCGGCCAATCGTGCCGCCATACGCGAACTGACAATTTAATCCCGCGGTCCTGTTGGCAAGCTCACGAAGGGCGCACGCCGCGGCGATTGCGTCGGGGTCGGGGTTATTCTGCATCACTATCAAAAGCGATTCGCCCCTCGCCCAAAGCGATTTGAGTTTTTCCAGCCGGTCTCGTGTCTCGTTTCGCCTGCTCATAGTATTATATTAGAACATCTACGCTGCTTGCACCGCAACTGTTTTCTGCGAAATGGCGTTCTTGGGTTCCTGTTCCCCCCGCGAATCTGGTGTCATTCCGCAACCTGCTTATCCCTGCTGAAATGATTTTCCAGAATCAAAAAATAACCTTACGCAAAGATTTCCATCTTCGATAGCCTCTTCGCTGCCAAATAAACTCATATCCGTGTTAAGCTATCATTGTATATAGTCGATAGTTCTTGTGGGGTTGTACTTGATAATTCAAGTTTGCCTGGACAAAAAAGGGCAATGGAAATCGAATTTTATATTGCAGCCGCGCATAACCCTGTTTTCGGTGCTGCTAATCGCCTTGAAAGTCAGCAAAGAGCGTCTGACAAGCACATGGGATAACAATAAGAAATGGAAGTTAAAACCATTAAAAGATATGTTGTCATAGTATTTATGCTGTCTTTGGCCGCCACAGTCCAGGTCCTCGCCAAGGCACCCAAGGCGCCATCGTACCCGATCTCAGCAGATATTAACACGACAGTCGATAAGGCGGTCTTTGCCACGACCCCGCTTACGGTAACGCTGAGGCTGGATCCGTGTGACATCCCTGAATACGCGACCTACAACTATGGTGAATGGGAGTGGGATTTGGGCGGCTATCCCGTCATTAAACCCGACCCCAACATGCAGAGTAACAACTCTGTGTTATCGGTCACTGATCCATTGGCCACGACGCTTTTGTCTTTCTTCTCCATAAGCGATGTCCATATTGCCGACAAAGAAAGCCCGGCTCAGGCTATCTACCCGGGTTACCGTTTTCCGGAGCCCTGCACACCAGGCCCAAACGGACTACCTGTAGGTAATTCTGCGTGTTATTCAGGGATTATCCTTTATACGACCCAGGTCCTTGATGCCGCTGTCCAGACAATCAACGCTTTGCACAAGCAGACGCCGTTTGATTTCGGCATCGCTCTCGGCGATGCGATTGACAACACTCAGTACAACGAGCTGAGATGGTACATCGATGTTCTCGACGGCAAAATGATTACCCCCAGTTCCGGCTCTCACATAGGAGCCAAAACCATTGATTATCAGCAACGCTACCAGGCTGCCGGCCTCGACAAGTCGATCCCCTGGTATCAGGCCATCGGCAACCACGACCAGTTCTGGAAAGGCTCTGCCAAGGTAAACGATTACCTCCGAAAAACCTACGTCGGATCGCGTGTCTTGAACACCGGCCCGATAATCTCACTACCCCCTGATTTTAATACGGTCCTGAGCCAGCGTGGTTTATATATGGGTGTCGTGGATGGGTCAACATGGTATGGGGAGATCATCGATGCGGGGCCGGTCGAGAACTTCCCCAAACCCCCGAAGGTTACCGCCGACGCGAAGCGCCGCTCTCTCTCGGTGAAGAATTGGATGAAGCAATTCTTCCACACCACGTCGAAACCGGTTGGTCACGGATTCACAAAGCAAATGGTCAAAGACAGCTTCGTCTGCTATCACTTCTATCCGAGGGCTGATGTCCCGATAAAGGTCATTGTTCTCGACGATACCGACAAAGTCGGCTGCGGTGCAGCAGGCGCTCTCGACAATAAACGCTACAATTGGCTCGTACAGGAACTCGATGATGGTGAGAGCGCCGGTGAACTCATGATCATCTGCTCGCATATTCCGTTGCGGCCCTATGCGACACCCCAGAATCCGCCGCCTTCTAATAATCCACTTTATCCATTGTGGTCGCTTTGGGCTTCGTATTCCGAAATTTCCGAGAATACCCTGCTCGCCAAACTCCACACCTATAAAAACCTCATCTTGTGGATGTCCGGACATGTGCACCGCAACGCCATTACCCCACAACCGGATCCTAATGGCGATCCCAACTACGGCTTCTGGGAAGTTGAGACCCCCTCGTTAAGGGACTTCCCTCAGCAGTTGCGGCGTTTCCAGATTGTGCGCAACAGCGACAATAATATTTCAATCTTCGCGATTGATGTCGATACCGCGGTCAATCCCGCCCGTCTCCAGAACGGCTGGACTTCACCCGCGTGGACCTCGCGTTCGTATGCGATCGCAACCCAGCAAATATTCAAAAATGTAGTGGCACAGGGACCTAATATCGATCCATGCTCCGGTGTTTATAATGCGGAGCTTGTAAAACAATTGAGTCCCGCAATGCAGGCGAAGATCTCGCAAATTTCGCCGATTGTCCATTCTTTCAGTATTAATAGCAAGGCTCGCTCGACCAGGAGTTCCACTGTCACTTTGAACAACACCATAACAGGCAGTACTCCTACTCAGTACATGACCAGTGAATCCGCCGACTTCAGCGGCGCGGTCTGGCTACCCTACTCGAAAACTCCTTCCTTTACTATGAGCCCAACCTCCGGGACCAAAACCATCTACTTCAAAGTTAAAGACGGCTCGGAAAATGAATCTGCGACCGCATACGACAGTATCGTTTTAAAACATTAGGGCATACGATAACAACTATAGTAATCGTCGAGTATGTTGTATCGAAAGCTGGGAAGTTCTGCTCGTTTTCCCCCGCGAATACGGTATCATTACGCCGGTCAGGAAATAAGAACAGGAGAAGATTTAATGGCGCTGAGCTTATTTGATGACAAATCGAAACAGCCGACGGAGCAAATGCTGGCCAAGGCACTCGGCAAGCAATACCAACTGTGGACCGATATCGCCGAATACGTCATAGAAAAATATCCCAAGGCAATTAAGGAATGGAAATACCCCGGCGTCAAATACGGCTGGTCGTTTCGGCTAAAAGACAAAAAACGCAACATAATCTATATGGGCCCGAGAGAAGACCACATAATGGTGGCGTTCATCTTCGGCGACAAGGGCGTTGACGCCGTGCAGAATAGTTCACTGCCGCAGTCGATTAAGGATGAATTGCTAAACGCCAAAAAATACCCCGAAGGCCGAGGCATACGTCTCCAGGTTCACAACAAAGCCGACGTCGCCAATATCAAAATCCTCGTCGATATCAAACTCGCCAACTAAATACTACATCAGCTTATCCGGCTCGTAATAAAAATCCTGGTTCGTCTTCATACGTCATCCTCCCTGAAAATCCGCACTCCGCAATCACAAATCTGAAATTATTACGCCCCGCTCTTCGCTTCCGTAACAATCTGCTTCGTCAGAGGCGACTGATTCTTATGCGCATCCTTGAACGCCTCCGCCGAATCGGGATTTGTCTTCTTGAAAATCTCATTGGCCAAAACAATCTCCTTCAAAGCGTGCCTCGCCAGAACGCTAAGATTTTCTACCTTGAGCAAGCTTAGTTCGAGAGAGTTAGGTCTAAAACGGGGCTTAAGATACTATGTATGAAGTTTGAAAAGCAATATATGAAGCTTCGTATGTCGCATATTAAACTTTATCCGCCTTATCGGAGGAATCATCTGTCGCAAATCATATATGGTTTACTTATTATGATGCTTCATCTTTCAAAGATGAAGTGGCGTAAGCCATCTCGGCGACTTAATATCTCGTATATGATGCCTAATCCATCGCATACGAAGTTTTGGATTCCAAAGATCATGCTTCATTTATCAAATATGAAGTTTGATATATCGCATATCAAGCTTCATCCGTGATATATCCTTTTCTACTTATGGGACAATGAGATTAAAAATCTTCATTTTCGGCTTGAAAAACGTGCCTCGCCAGAACGCTTAGAGTATTATCCTTTGAGAAAACTGAGGGCGAGAGAGTTAAAGTTCTTCTAAAGGGAAGCTTGACAGCTAATGGCGGTTGAGAGAGAATGATAGGATAATCTATGTATAAAAAGCATAAGAAAAAACACAAAAGGTGGATATAATAATTTATGCCAAAGGTTCGCACGAAAGATGGTAAAATAATAAGGTTTCCGGATTGCCGTCGTGTTCCTAGCATAATAACAGGATTAGGGGAATATTTTATTACATTAAACAGCCTACTACAAAAAGATGCAACTTTTTGGTTTAGAGGAAACGCAGATTTATCGTGGCCGTTAAGACCATCAGCTTTGCGATTCACTTCTTTATCCAGAAGAAATAAAGCATTAAATTTATTGAATGATTTTAAAAGATTCGGCGAACTAAAATTAAGAAAAACACCAAATTCTGATGAAGAATTCAAATGGGTCCAATTAGCACAACATTATGGTTTGCCTACTCGTCTACTTGACTGGACTAAAAACGCAGCAATTGCTCTTTATTTTGCCTGTCAGCGAGCAATAGATGAAGAAGGAAAAGAAAAGGATGGTGCTGTTTTTATTCTTAATCCTATCGATTTAAATAGAGAAGCATTTCCAAAAGAGCCACGGATTTTTGATCCCAATCAAGACGCCGAATTAATAAAAGAATACCTTGAACTGGATGGCGCAAAAGACGAAAAGGGATTGAAAACAATCGCAGTCGATCCTCCATGGAATTCAGAAAGAATCATGCTCCAGCAAGGTGTTTTCACGCTACATGGCTCTAGGATGTTTACATTAAATGACAATCAAGCGCCTTCCTTGGTCTACGTAAAAATCAGAAAAGAATATAAACAAACATTATTAGATGAGCTAGAACGGATTGGAATCAATGAAATGTCTATTTTTCCTGAAGCTGAACACATGTGCTGCTATCTAAAATGGCGAGAAAATTTAGAGATTACCGAGGACGACAAATAACATGCCTACATATATACCATTTGTCAATACCAATTCAGATGTCAGAATATTAAATTCGCATTATTCAGAATCGACAGCAGTACATGTTACGTTAGAAAAAATCAATGATATCAAAGGTAACTTGCCTGGTCATATCAAGCTGTGGTTAGATGCTGGCGTAGATGGATATGAACACCACATCAAACAGGAAAAAGAACAAATTCCTTCATACTTAGCGAAGTGCAATAATAGTGATAAAATCTTTG
Source organism: uncultured Phycisphaerales bacterium (assembly GCA_903857265.1). Lineage (GTDB taxonomy): Bacteria > Planctomycetota > Phycisphaerae > Sedimentisphaerales > Anaerobacaceae > Fen-1362. The sequence goes on along the minus strand of CAIODZ010000037.1, from coordinate 33,355 downwards.
AAGCAAACCATCTTGTTCAACCAAACCAAACGATCGTGGACGACTTTGTAGCATCGGTTCTGAATGAATGTATAAAGTACAATCCACAATGGCTTACTATACCACAGCTTCCTGTCTCAGATTCTAACGAGCGAAACAAAATCAATCTATCCCTTGCTAAAGCTACATTAAAATGGAAGTTAAACAACAATTTTAGGGGATATCTATTATTACCTTTGATATTTACACACAAACAACAAGTAATGCTGAAAACGCATTGGAAACCACGTGTAGATGCAACAATCAAATCGTCTCAAGCAGCACAAGCAAATGGAATATGGATTGTAGACAAAAGTCTTGCTGACCAAAATGCTGAGGGAAGTTTTGTAGATCGTTTCCCAAGTTTGATTGCTCTGCATGAATATCTTAAAGATAACACACAAGCATTTTTAATAGCAGGCCCATATTGGGGATTAAACCTTGTCTTGTGGGCAAGGGGAATTATAGATTATCCAGCAATTGGGCTTGGAGCAGGCTATCAATATCATTTGCCAGGAGGCAAACTGCATCGAGGCACATCTCGGATTGCTTTACCACCTCTTAGGAGATGTGCCGTTGTAAGTCCTGGGTTAAGAAAATGGTTAGATGAAGCAGTGAAACAAATCAGTACCGGAGATCCGGCATTTGACCAATTTAAGCTAGCGAGAACTGAATTGGAGCAATGCCTTAATGATGTTGGAATGGGTGTCGAAACGGTAGTAGCAAAGAATCAAGTGGCGATTTTTTACAAAAAGTGGATAAACAAAATTAATGCGATTGATCCGGCGGGGCGAGCACTAGCGTTGTACCAAGACTTATCATCCGCATTTGTCCTTGGAAAACACTTAAGGACCTTACCGGCATCTTGCGGCAAAGCGAGAAGGCCTGAGAAAGTCGCAGAATACCTTATGCTAAATTGCCTATAAGATGTGTAAGCCAAAAACGTTCCGCGCAGTGCATCTTCGAAACTGGGCTTGAATCATCATTAAATTTGGATTTCAAAAATACTTTAATACCTTCTTTGCGAACGCCAATAATACCTATTCCCTTCTCAGCAAGTTGTCTCTTGTCTCGACTTGCGAAGAGATTTTTTGCATTATCGTAAGGCAGCCCCACATAAGATTCATCGGCGAATTCCAAATTGCTGCAAGCTTGGGAAATAACTTCTGAAATACGCACCAGTTTAAGTTCGACAGCTACGATTCGTTTATGCAGAGGAAACCAGCCATTCAATTTCTGAAAACTACCCGATTGAACCTCTTTTACAAATTTGTCTTTTATAAGCCTAACCAGCTCTTTTTCTATAAAAGATTCATCGAGAAAACATGCAAATTGCTTGTGAAGATCTGTGAAACTGATCCCTTCATCTTCATCTGGAATACACGAAAGCAACAAAACTCGGAATTGAGAACCAACCGGGCGCTTTTGTCCAAGATTAAGCCGTTTTCTGATTTTGTTCTTATTTAAGGAACATCCAACCAAATCACAAATTCCCCATGGCGTAGGATATTCTCGCTTGACCTGCAAACCTTGCGACAATAGCCAGTCTGCAACCGGCTTGGTCATTTCTGATTCATACCTAAAATTCATTCACTCCTCACGCAAATTCAACCGGAACGATCAGCAACAGCCAACCTTTCAACCAACCTTGTATTATACTTACTCCAGCAAAATCTGCTATGTTCGTATCGGCATGAAACCTGTTTTCAGTCCAGTTTTCCGCCTTGAACCTCATTTTTCAGCTAAAAATGAGGTTTATCTTCCGTTTGTTTTATTGACTATCACTTAATTTACTATCAGGTCGGGTGTTAAATTACGAAAACTGATAACTGTAAAAGCATGCTCATTCTAACTCTCTCGCCCTAAGCTTCATCAAGGAAGCCACTTCTAAGCGGGCTGGCGAGGCACCCTTCCTTTCCGCAAGAATTCAGACACGCTTCCGTCTTCGCTAAAGCTACGGAGGACCCCCACCAAAGGAATGTGAGGGCAGGCAGGTCTGCGGAATCAGCGCCCCTAAACGACTTTAGAATATTCCTTTACCAGTGACAATATATGACACTATGGGGGTACATATATTTTTTAAATTATTTCATATTTTTCCTCAAGTCGGTTTTTAGTTTTTCCGAAATGTCCCCCAACGGGACGGCTATCAAGAGAAGTATGAAGGGCCGAACTTACCACACCCTTTGTCACTTCCAATTGTCCCCAGTTAAAAACAGCGCGCAGCGTATAGCGTACCCCCGCCGTTTTGTTTATCAAAACGAGACGCGGGGGCAGGTAGCGGATAGTTTCTGTCTAAAAAACAGCGTCTGTCTGCGTTATTCAGCGTCTGAAATAACAGTGTAAATCTGTGTTAATCAGTGTCTAACTAAACACGAAAGGAGAAAACAATGCCAAAGTTTCCAAACAGAGAACCGGATGTAGTAGCATTAGCAGAGGCAATGGTAGCGGGCTATACCGCTCACGCTGCCGACTTCCCATCTGTAACGGTGGCAACGCTCACCACTGCATTAAACAACTACAAGACCCAGAGGACAACAAAGGAAAACGCTGAAAGCCAGGCACAAATCGCAACGGTAACAAAGGATGAAAAGCTCGATTTGCTTACTGAGCTGATGAAAAACGACCTCAAGATGTCGGAAGTCGATACAACAGCCGACCCCGAAAAGCTTTACGAAATCGGATGGGGGCCAAGAACTCAGCCAATGCCGATTACGGCGCCCGGAAGCCCGACTGAGCTTCATCCGACAGCCGAAGGACAGGGATTGCTCTGGCTTGTCTGGACAAAACCAGCAGTCGATTCGGGCGGGGCTGTTAGAAACTACATCATTGAAAGACGCGACCAGCAGCAGGATAAGACATTCGGCCCGTGGACGCTTGTTCAGACAACCTATAACACGGAAATCAACCTGATCGAACAGCCGGACAGTATCCGCGTGGAATTCCGCGTCAAGGCCGTCAATACCGCAGGCGAAAGTATGCCAAGCAATACCGTATCGGTGGTTTTACCATAAAGAACACTCAATTCCCTTGCTGACAATCAATGTCGGTAAGGGAGGAATCATAGATAGAAAGATACCCGATGCTGGATACTGGATGCTCGAACAAGTAACGAGAGACAAGAATCGAGGAACGAAAATATGGACTTTCCGACAACCGAACCTGACATAATGGCGCTTTCACAGAAGATGCTGGATGGCTACTTCTGGTATGCGACGGATTTCCCCAAAGTAATTCGCCCGAAACTATATGCATTTCGTACCGGCTATATCGGGGCCAGACAAAACCATAAGCGTAAACACGCCGATTTGAGAATTGCGTCAAAGGCCGCTAAAGAAGCTTTGCAGGAATTAGTACAGGTGATGAAGAACTGCCTGCAAAAATCCGAGGTCGATACGGCAAGCAATCCTGAAAAATTAAAGGAAATCGGCTGGGGACCGAGAACCGAACCGCAGCCCGCTCAAATACCGGCTCAGCCGATGAATCTGCAGATTACCGCCAAAGATAATCAAACCATAAACCTGCAATGGGACAGGCCAGAAGATGACCAAAGGATACGAAATTATGTTGTTGAGCGTCGACAGGAGAATGGCGAAGAGATTAGCAACTGGACGATCATTCAAATCTTGTATGAAACAAAAGTTATTTTAAGAACTCAGCCATCGGGGATACGACTTGAATACCGGGTAAGGGCTGCCAACAACGCCGGAACAGGCCCATTCTCAAACACCGTTTCGGTAGTGCTTTAACAAAAAGCAGCGTTAATCAGCGTCAAAAAACACGCTGTATTCTAAAATCTTGTTTCTTTCGCCCAATTCCGCTATATTCCACCGTCTGGAAAACATCACGTGAGCCATCGCAATAATAAGGATGAGACCTTGGACGCTGATTTTGTAAAAATTAAGCAAAATAATCTTACTCTGTATATCAGGAAGAGTTTCCTCAACAGCGACCTGGGGCAGGCCCTTTTGGCAGGCGAAGAAACTCTGCGAAAACAATACCCACTCAAAACTCTGTGGCCTTCCGAGTTCAGCCAAGTATGCAAATTCAACATCCCCATCGAAGGCGTCAACAGGGATATTTACATAAAGCGGTGTTTTCGCAAATCGGGCCTCTCCTCTCTTAAATCCCTTATCTTCGGAAGTTTGGCGAAATGTGCATATAAAGCGGAAATCATGCTTGCGCAAAACGGATTTGATGTCCCCGTAACTATCGCTATCGGGGAATCCGGCTCAGGCCTTTTCCACTCCGAAAGCTTCTCGGTCACACTCGGAATCGAAGACACAAAAAGAGCCATTGATATCGCTCGCCAAACACAGGAAATTGCGACTCCTGAACAATTAGCTGGCCACAGGAACCTGGTACGTAATTTCGGCCTAACCATCGGCAAAATACATGCGAAAGGAATCTTTCACGGCGATTTGCGATTCGGCAATGTGCTGCTCAGGCCCGAAGGGGCTTCCTGGCGTTTCTTCTTCATCGACAACATCAGAACAAAAAAATTTATCCTGCTCCCTTTTTGGCTCCGCGTCAAAAATCTCGTGCAGCTAAATATCAGCGCCTCCTATTTCTTCAGCAGAACAGACCGAATGAGATTCTTCACGGAATATTGTACCCCGACAGGAACAGGCAAAAAATTAAGGAAAGTCCTTATTAAAGCGGTGCTCCGAAAAACACGCCGGCGATTAAACAAAGAAAAAATAATACGCAGAGCCCTCGGCCAAACCATCCGAACGAATTCAAAATACGCCCTTGTTAAAACCGCCAATTGCCGGGGCGTCTTTGCAAAAAGCTTCTGGCAACAAACCGGCCCGCTCGACTTTATAAAAAACCTCGACAAGGTAATTGAAAGCGGGCAGATTCTTAAAAACAACTGCATCGTATCCCGCCTTAAATGGAACGGCTCAGACATAGCCATGGCTCGTTACGAAACAAAAGGATTTATCGACTCCCTCCGGCAAACCATCGGCAATTCCACCGCTAAATCAACCTGGCTAAACGCCCATCGAGCCAGATTGCTCAAAATCCCCACGCCAAATCCGCTGGCCTATATTGAATTGCGCAAATCAGGTCTTGTAAAGAGTTCCTGCTTTGTAACCGAATACGTTGAAGGACAAAAACTTCCCGATTTCCCCTGTGATGCCAATGTCCCCGTCACGGACAAATGACAGATTGCTACCTGCCGCGAGCAACTACTTCGGTCTTACATTTCGGTATCGCCGCCAAAAAACTCCTGCCGTATGATTTGCTCAATATGCGAGGATCCAGAATGACAACAATACCCGTATCCGTCTTCGTCCGAATCAGTCGGCCAAAGCCCTGCTTGAATTTTATTATCGCCAAAGGCAACTGGTACTCCGCAAAAGGATTGCCGCCCTCTTCTTTGATTTTATCTAACCGCCCCGCCAGCAAAGGCGTATCAGGCACCGCAAAGGGTAATCGCACGATTATCACGTTCGACAATGCCTCGCCCGCCACGTCCACCCCCTGCCAGAAACTATCTGTCCCGAACAATACAAACCGCCCGTCCATCTTGAATCGTTTCAACAATGATGTCCTGTCAAGCCCCACCCCTTGCTGAAGTAATTCTATATTATTCTCCTTAAACCACTCCGCCAATTGCTCCGCGAAATCGCCCAGCATCTTATAGCTCGTGAAAAGCACAAACGCCCGCCCCTGTGTTCGCAGCACATATTTCTTCACCGCCTCGCACGCCGACTCCGCAAATTTCTCATCATTCGGCTCAGGCAAATCACCCTCGATATAAATCGTAACCTGCTTTTGATAATCGAAAGGCGAACCTAACTTCACCGCGTCATAATCCGCCAAACCAACCCTCCCAGCGAAAAACTCAAACCCGCCCTTCCCCTTTTCTCCTCCACTGCTAAGTGTCGCGCTCGTCATTATCACTGACTCAAACTTGTCGAACAAACCCCTCTTCACATCCGCACCGACATTTAACGGTGCACTTTTCAGATAAACCGCCTCACGTTTATTATCACTAACCTCAATCCAATAAACATAATCCTGTTTGGCCTGTGGCAAAAACGCCTCCAAATCCTGCAGTAATCCCACGCACTTATCGACATATCGCGTCAATTCAAACCGCTCGTCCTCGTCTTTTGCCTGCTTTGCCAAACCAGACAACCCCGCCCGCAATTCCTTAATCTGCGCAGACAACTTATCCTCAACAAAATTCTTGTAGCATCGTCCATTAGTTTGTGTCTTGTGCCGCTCATCCCACTGCCGAACGCTTTTGAAAAATTCCTTCGCTGCCTCTCCAGCTTTAACAACCATGTCTGTCAAATTCCCCGCTCCCGTATAAACCAGCAGCCCCTTGTGTGTTCGCGGATTATAAAGCCCATCCAGCAAAAACCTCACCGACCCGCTGCTTATTTCAATCCCGAAATGTTCCTCCGCCACCCGCTCAATGTTGTGCGCCTCATCTATAATCACCCACTTATAATCAGGCAATATCGAAAACTCTTCCTCCCGCAGCGCAAGGTCGCTGAATAATAATGCGTGATTTGTAACAATAACATTCGCGTTCTCAAGCTCTCGCTTCGCTCTCTGGCAAAAGCAGCTTGTCCAGTGCCCGCACTTCCTGCCTTTGCAATTGCCGTGTTCCGCCCTCACCGCATCCCAAACCCGACTATCCGGTATAAAAGGCAAATCGCTCAGCGACCCGTCCGCTGTTCTTCTCGCCCAGTTATTTATCTCCGAAAGAGCATCGCTGAACTGGTCGAACAAGCCCATCTGCCTTCGAATTGCAAACTCCAGCCGGCGTTTGCATAGATAATTCCCCTTGCCCTTCGCCAGCGCCGCCTTGAAACCCCACGGCAAACACCGGTTCAAACAGGGAATGTCCTTATTGATTAATTGCTCCTGCAAAGCAATTGTGAATGTGCTGATGACTACTCGATTTGCCCCAAGAATTGCCTTTTCTATCGCAGGCACAAGATATGCTAAGCTTTTCCCGACGCCTGTCCCCGCCTCCGTCACCAAATGCCGCTTCGTCGATAGCGCCTTTTGCACCGCCCTGGCCATCTCGACCTGCTGCTGACGCCGTTCGTATCCCTCAAATGCCCGGCCTATCACCCCTCCAGGCGCAAAAAAAACATCTATATTTAAAGCGATGCTTTGTATTTCGTCGTTAGTCATTCGTATTTCGTATTTTGTCGTTCGCGGTTCGTTATACAACACGTGGCGAAGCGCAAAGCCCGCTTCGGCAATACGATATACGTTATACGTTAAGGTTTTGCAAGGCGCTCATCTATCGCATTCTTCATCGCAGCGACCGCCGGCGAATCCGGCATCTTCTTCACCGCTGCCTCTATCGACTGCCTCGCAAACTCCAGCCGGTCCATCTGGTAATAAATGTAACTCAGCAGAAACTCCAGCTCACCGGAATCGCTCTTATCCATCCAGTCACGGGCTTCAAGTATCTTATTCTCAACCGTGTCCTTATCTCCAACCATTCCGACGATGTCCACTTTTACCTTCGGATATTCAGGAAAAATTTCTACCGCCCTGGCCAAAAACAGCGAGCTGCTCAGATACTCTCCCGACGCGAACAACGCCACGCTCTTGCCCGCGTAACCCAGCGGGTCATTTGGCTTATATATCGAAGCAAGAGTGTATGCGTCCGCGGCTCTGTAAAACCTCCCCTGCTTCATAAAACCTTCTGCTTCCCTCATATGCCGATTGAACCTGTCATCGCTTAAAACGGCAAAACTCTTATACGACTTCGCGAACTCCGCCTGCGTAACGCCCGGCCTTGAAACTGTCGATTCATTCGCCTCCGCCAGTTTTGTCGCAGGTACGCTCTGGGACTGGGGTAATTCAATGGTCTTGCCCAGCCGCCCCTTCATTTGTTCATATACATCAGCCCCCTGCTCCGGCTTCAGTGTTTCGCCTGGCCGACCCGTCAATCCTTCTTTATCAACCCGTTGCTTGTCCTTCGACCTCTGTAATCCTTGAGTATTCCCGCCCAGCAGCTTCTCCAAACTAGGATCACTGTTCGTCGCCTGCTCCGGCCCCGGCTTATCAGTCGTATCAGCCGCTTCCTCTTTGCGCTGAATCTTTACTCCCATATCACGCCAGAACTGGTCCTGCGACTGCGAATCCGCCTCGCCCCCCTGCGGATATTTCGTAACATCCGTTTCTACAAGTTTCTCCAAATCCTCCCGGCTCATAGACAACGGCCGCTTGTCAATCTGAGAATTATACCCGGGTCGGTAGTATCCTGTCTGGGCATTCGGTAAATTTGTGCCTGTAAATGAATTCGCCCCCGAACCGCCTGTCGTAACCACTCCTTGCCCGCCCGGCTGCATCGTCGTTACCGTCCACGTTGGTGAATAATAAGGCGTTAATCCGCCGCTGCTCGACCCGAAATTCTGCGAACCCGCGGTATCCCTCAAAAACGAATCCATCCCGGCTGATGTACGATTAAGCGAACTCGCTGGCGCGTAAAAACTCGTCGGGCTATTATACGGCACAACGCCCCTGAACTGCATACCGTTGGCAACGTTGCCCGTAACCACAAGGTTACCGCTCGTGTCAATCGGGTTTGGGCTCTTCACTAATCCCGGCTGATACGCCGTCGGCGGAACAGTCCCCGACCCAACGGGGTTGCCAACCGATGGATTTTCCAACGATAAACCTACCCCGCATAAAACTGCCACAATTAACGCCGAAACACAAATTATATTTCTTCTTCCCATATTATTATCTACCGCAAATAAGCTGGCCTGTTCGCTCATCTATTTCAGCTAAATACCCTGATACTTCGGCCTTTCCGCCCAACCTAATTTCGTCGCCAGAGTATCCCACTCGCAACGAAGCGGATTATTCACAACAAGAAAATCCCTCTTGTGTCGCCTTATCTGCACCACATCATCAATTCCCAGCTCCAGCGACACCTGTCCGTCTATCGAGACCGTCGTCCCCTCATTCAAACGCTCCCCGCGAAGCTCAACAACACTGTCCGCTTTTATAACAATCGACCTGAAACTCAAGCTGTGCGGGCAAATCGGCGTAATCACTATCCCTTCCATCTTCTGCGATAGAATCGGCCCCCCCGCGGACAAACTATACGCCGTCGAACCAGTCGGCGTCGATACCACCATCCCGTCACTGACACAATCACCCAGATGCTTCCCGTCAACGAACATCTTCAGGTCTATCATCCGAAACGGCGGCCCCGCCGTTATGAATACGTCGTTCACTGCCGTCGAACAAAATCGCTCCCTGCCCTTCCTTAGCACCCGGCAAAGAAGCATCATTCGCTTCTCAATTTTCGCCTTCCCTTTCACCAGCTCCGGGAAAAACTTTTTCAGCTCCTCAACGCTGAACTCCGCCAGGTATCCCAGCTTGCCGAGGTTCACCCCTATTACCGGAATCCCCGTCTTATCATCGCTTCGGCTTAATCGCCTCGCCGCAGCGATGATACTCCCGTCCCCGCCAAAAACCACCGCGTAATCCGCCTCTTGCAAATTCTCAGGTGCGCACTCATCAATCCCGCAATTAACTATCGTCCGGACCTTGCCTTTTACAAAATCCGCAAACTCCGCTATCGCCTCCGCGACGTGCCCTTTTCTGCGGTCTCCGAAAATCGCCAATCTCAACGTTCTGGCTCGGCTCGATTTTGTCATTGATTCTCACGTCTATTTAGCATCTGATACACCGCTTCCGCTATTTTATCGGCATTTATCCCCACCTCCATAAGCTGGTTGGTACGTGAATCGTGCCTGACAAACCGCTTCGGCGCCCCTAAAATCCGAATCGCTCCCCCGTCCCGCCGGGGCACAAATCCGCCGCTGTGCTGACCCGCCGCCTCCATTATCGCCGAGCCAAATCCGCAAGCCACCCCGTGGTCTTCAACCGTAATCACCGGCTTGCCCGCTCCCATAAGCTCAACTATCCTGCTGTCAATCGGTGCCGCAAATCTCGCGTTTATCACGTTAACCTCTATGCCTTCCTCGGCCAGCGCCTTCGCAGCCGCTATCGCTTCAATAAGAACGCTCCCGTAACTGACTATTACCGCAGCAGACCTGTCGCTTCTTCTGGCGACCACGCTTTTACCCAGAACAAACGGCTCAACGCTCGACTCTACTATCCGCTCGCTGGCAACTATTTCTTTTGGATACCTCACGCACACGGCCCTGTCCGCGTTCAACGCGAATTCCAAAACGCCCCCCATTTCAACCGCGTCCGCAGGCGAAACAAGCGCAACATTCGGCATCATACGTAAATACCCGATATCCATAAGGCCATGATGCGTCGGCCCGTCCGCCCCTACCACTCCCGCCCTGTCTATGCAAAATACCACAGGCAGTTTCTGCAGCGAAACCTCCTGGAATATCTGGTCGAAACTCCTTTGCAAAAACGTCGAATATATGCACACCACAGGCCGCAATCCGCTCTTCGCAAGGCCCGCCGCTATCTCTACCGCCGCGCTTTCAGCTATTCCAACATCGTAAAATCGGTCAGGAAATCTTTCGCGGAATTTTTTCAGCCCCGTCCCCTCGCACATCGCGCTGCTTATCGCGATAACCTTCTTGTCCTTCTCAGCCAATCTCACTAACTCATCGCCGAAAACATCCGTGAAATTTCGCCCCTGTTTCTCCGTCGCCGGCTCAACCACGTCGCCGTTCATTTTGAATGGCCCGGTCGAATGATACTTGCTCGGATGATTGTCCGCGGGCGTAAATCCCATTCCTTTTTTGGTATGGCAATGCAAAAGCACCGGGTGGTCAATCTGCTTCAAAGCCCTGAATAACTGCACCAAAGCCCCTATATCATGACCATCCACAGGCCCAAAATACGGCACATTCAAACTCTCAAACAGCCGGCCGCCCGGAAGCACCATACGAATACTCTTCTTGATTCGCTCTATCGCTTCCTCCACCGTCTTGCCAATCACAGGCGTATGTTCCAATATGTCACTCGTCGTCCTTCGCAAATCCTCGTATGTCTGGCTAAGCCGAATCTTCGAAAAATACTTCGCCACCGCGCCCTGCGTCGCGTCTATCGCCATCGAGTTATCATTCAGCACAATCAGCGTTTGTCGCTTGACTAAGCCCAGGTTGTTCAGCGACTCGAAACTCGCCCCATTGACGATACTCCCGTCCCCGACAAGAGCCACAATCTTATTCTGCTTTGCTTGTTTCATTTCACCAAGTGCAAGCCCGATAGCTGTGCCTATCGACGTCCCCGCGTGCCCCACCGCGAACTGGTCATAAGGACTTTCCTCAGGATTCGGAAATCCGCTCACCCCCCCGGCTCGACGAAGATTCCTGAACTCCTCTTTCCTCCCCGTAACTATCTTATGCGCATAGCACTGATGCCCGACGTCCCAGACCAATTTATCCAGCTCAAAATCGAACACATAATGCAGTGCAAGTGTTATCTCAACCACCCCTAAGCTGCTCGCCAGGTGCCCCCCGGTCCTGCCCACCGTCTCGATTATGAATTGGCGTATCTCATCGGCTAATTGGATCAACTGGGCTACCGTCAACTTCTTCACATCCGCAGGCCCGTTTATCCCCCCAAGCAGAGGATACCCCTCCCAGCCCTCGTCGCTAACCACTTCATTTCTCTTCAGGGGTTCTACGTCAGCCGGACTCGTCGATGCCGGACGCAGCACCTCCGCTGGCCTCCCGGCACCCGATTCCTGATACGCTTCTTTTGAATTTTGCATTACTTAACCCAATTCCAGACAAACTCTTGATTATACACCATTCTACCTGATACTTCAACCAAACCCAGACCATCTTTGCGGCTACAACATTCCCCAATTACTTCGCAAATCCCTTCTCTTATACGAAAATCCACCCAGCTTGCCTATATATCCCAAAATACCCCATATTGTTTGGCCTTTTCCCGAAAAACCAGCATTATGCCCTATAATATCAGCGTTTATCGCACAACTAACAGTAAGGCAAACTAAACGTTTTCTATACCAACTCATCGATAAAAAACGCCGATTTATACGACGTAAAACCGTATAGGTATCTTTGGATATAACATAAATATCTGCAATACTTTAGAGTGGAGGGGTCTGGTTGTGCAGCTTTACAAACCAGGCACCGCCGGTTTTTTAGGCCGATTAATGAATGCTATGATAAATAACTCTCGCAAAAATTCACGACTCCACGGATTCACTATTGTGGAAGTAATGGCCGCTATGGCGGTTGTCATAATAGTCGCCCTCGGCACCCTGTCATTCCAGTACAATAACGTAAGGCAAAGCCGCACTTCAGAGGCACAGATTACTGCCGCTCGCCTCGGCCAACTACTGCTTGAGGACTGGAAAAGCACAGGCGGCGATTCCGATTATGACCCCAATGACCTGATGCTGGATCCTGGTTTTGTGCTCGTAACTACAGGAAACTATAAAATCACCCTTGATTATCAGACATTTTATATTCAACTGGCCCAGCAACTGGCCCCCGTCACCAGCGGCTCCAACCCCGACCCGGTTGCGGGAGTAACGCTTCAGCAGCTCAGTATAACTGTAAGCTGGCGAAAGGACTTTGGAAACGGAACCGTCAGCGGTTCAGACCCTACTCTAACCTTTACCACTTTTGTAAGGCGCGACTCGTAATTCACCTCGATTCACCGGAAAAAATTTATGAAAAGAAACGGATTTACACTGATTGAAATAATGACGGCGATAGCCCTCGGCTGTATTATTATGCTTCCAGTCGCCATGCTGGTCCAAAGCGGCCAAAAAAGCCGGAACAAGTCGTACAACACCGCTAACGCCGATTCCAGGCTCGATTCTATTAGCACAATTACTGAGTTCGGCTCATTCGGACGCAAATCCAATAAAAACGACTACTATGTTTACGGTGTCTCCGGCACTACTTTCACTCGCAAGACCCCCGTCGCCAACCCGGAAGAAATCCTGACCGGTCAGGCTGTTGAATTTAGATACTGGAGTACAGACCTTACCGCCGCTATGCTGACTCCCACAAGCGTCGCTGACAGATACGCACTTTTCTATCTCGACAGCGGCCAGCTCAAGCTCGACTTTGGCACATCGACCGGCGGCCTAACCGGCGGCGCTATCAACGCCGCCAAACACAGAGTAACTGGAACGGGCGTAACAACCGTCACCCTCGCCAAAAACGTTACCAGCGTTACATTTAGCCATACCGCAAAAGATATGGCTGGCGACGGAAATGGCTGCGTCAGGATGACGCTGGTCATTAACGACCCCGCAGACAATAAAATAAATACCTACCTCGCGGCCACTTATCTCCGAAACGTCTGGCCATAGTAGTGCAGCACAGGAGTCATATTATGAATACTAAATACTTTAAGTTCGATACTCGTAATACGCGGCTCGCGACCCGTAACTCGACCTATCCGAGCGACGAGCGACGAGCAACGAGTAACGGACCTGTCCTCCATAGCAATAGCGAAGGAGGATTTGTTCTGCCGATGGTCCTCGTGGCTGTCGTAATACTGATGGCGCTCATTATCGGTACCACAATGACCGACTATCACATCCGCCTTCAGGCCGTCCAGACCAAATCACAGACCGAAGCTATGCTCGCCGCCGAAGCCGGCTACGAAAGAGCTATCTTCTGGATGAGCCAGCAGACAGATATCCTCACCGCTATCCAGAACGGAAGCGACAACGGCTCCATTAACTTCGGAACCTCAACCTGCAGCTATACAGTTGACTTCCACGGCTTCATGGGTAGAAAATCTATCTTCAGAATCGTATCCACAGGCGTTAGCGGCAGGCCATCTTTCACAAGAATCGTTGACGTGGACGTAGTTCAGGAAACCAGCGGCTGGGCTATGGGCTCCTGCACGGTCCCCGACGGAACATCCTCCACCTCCACAACCGGGGTTTATTTCGGCAATGGCGAGATAGTAGATATGCCTCTGCATATAAACGAACAAAACGACAACCCGGACGTCGCCGATATTTTTATAAGCACCTCAAATGGCAGCCCTACATTCCTGGAAAAAGTCGAAATGGGCGAATCCAGAAAAACCTCAGGCGGCGCCGACAAATACTCCTCAGTTATGTCACTCTTTCAAAGCGGTATAACTTTCGACCAGCCCAATGTCCGCATTACCGATGCAACAGCCGTCCAAAGCAAAGTTACTCGATTCCAAAACAGCACTGCCGCCGCTTACCAATTTACCCCAACCACAACATTTTCCGACTCGCACTACACAAGCTTTGCAAAACTCCCGGCCGTTCAGCTCGAATTCTACGTCCAAGGCGGCGTCGGAATGGTCAAAATCCTCAACAACTGCACCGTCATAGGATACCAACGCTCCATGAGTAACACCTGTGATTTCAATGTGGTTTCAGGCAGCGGCGGAAGCTCCTTCCAGCCATATAATATCTATGCCTATCACTACAAAAGGTCCACTGATTCCAATACTGCCGTACCAATCACAAATACTTATGTAACTCAGACCTTCGGCGGCTATACAAGCGACCCCGGTGGACAAATCTACGTCAACGGCAATGTTGTCATAGGAAGCAGTAATTATACAGATATGATAGTAAAAGGCAAAATCACCGTAGTCGCTACCGGAAATATATGGATAGCCGACTCAATAAAAGTTGACGATAACGGCGGCGCTCAACGCGACGCCAACGGCATGCCCTCCGCGGACAATCCAAATATCCTCGGCCTTATCGCACAGGGCGTAATAAAAGTCATCGACCCCGGCTTATCGTCTTACGCTACCTCCTATTCTCCGGGCCATCTTCCCAACAACTATCCGGGACCGCCCTCCGCCGTAAGCGGTTATACTTACCAACCGGTAGCAAATCTCAAATCCGGAGGCAGCGGACTCTATGACCGCATCCTTCCAGACCCAACAGTCATCGAAGCCGCTCTTACCATCGGCGGCGGCGGCTGGGGCGCTGAAAACGTCAGAGATTATGCGGGCAGCAGCGGCAATTACTATGGCGACAGGAGAGTGGTCAGTACCCCACAAGACGACCTCTATGTCCGCGGCAGTATCACTGAGGTCATCAGAGGCATCGTCGGACACCTTAATAATGATGGCTATATTAAACACTACTACCTCGATACCCGGCTGATGTCGGGCATATTGCCGGGCGATATCTGGTTATCTGGCAAATACATCCCCGCCCCCGCCGGCTGGCACGACCACAGCGTCAACAATTGATGACTTGCAGATGCGCGCCTCTTTAAATAATCAATAAAAAGGCCATCCTGATTTATCTGGATGGCCCGTTGGTTCGCAAAAACAGTTGTAAAACTTACAAGTTCAACTTACCTAAGGAGGCCTCGGCGGAGGTCGTATCCTGTAAGATAAATGACTCGCTCCATAAAAATTCCCCAAAACCTGTGAATCTTCTGTATATTCAAAAACTACCTTCCCGCCAATTAAACCCACCGGTAGCGAGAGGTTTATAACCACCATCATCAGCCCTATAGGCGACATCAGCACTTCCATAATCAAGCTCCCATAGTTCTGTTTGTCTCATCGACAACTCCTTTAATTTTTTATGAGTCAAAATCTCTCACCCTAAATTGCCGAAAAACCTTATCCCTCAACCCCGTTATCAGTATCGACAATGCTGTTCCCCTAAGTGTCAGCCGTTTTGAGATTTTAATTTTATTAATTGGTCCTTGTGGGGGTTATTTCGTCCTGTTCAAAAGCGCCTCAACAAGCAGGCGAAGCATAGCTGCTTTTTCGCCGAAGGGTCTCAACGCAACGACTGCTTCATCAGCTATTTTTTTGGCTAACCCTCTCGACTTATCAAGTCCCACCACTACCGGATACGTTTGTTTTCCCTGCCTTGCGTCTTTGCCGCTGGTCTTGCCCAATTGTTTGCTCGTCCCGCACACGTCGAGTATGTCGTCTGCTATCTGAAACCCAAGTCCTATCTTTAATCCGTATTCCCGCAGCCGCTTCAATTGTTTCTCGTTGGCCCCTCCACATATCCCCCCCATAACAGCGGCACAGCGAAACATCTTCGCTGTCTTGTTGGTGTGAATGTATCGCAGCATTTTCTCATCAGCGTTTTTATTTTCAAAATCCAGGTCTGCCATTTGCCCCGCCACCATCCCCGCAGGCCCCGCCGCCTCCGCAAGCTCGCCAACCAGCCGCGCAGCCGTCGCAGGATTTTTTATTTCCTTCGCAAGCACCTCGAACGCCAGCGTCAGCAGTGCATCCCCCGCCAGTATCGCCGTCGCCTCGTCAAATTTCTTATGACACGTCAGCCGACCCCGCCGGTAATCATCATCATCCATCGCCGGCAAATCATCGTGTATCAGCGAATACGTATGAACCATCTCTATCGCCGCCGCAGCTATCTGGGCATCACGATTAACCTTCCCGCTTATCATTTCGCAGCACCACAACACTATCGCGGATCGTATGCGCTTGCCAGGCCCCATTAACGCGTAACGAATAGGCGTTCTAAGCTCTTTGCTGATTAAATCCCTCCGCGACAAAACCTGGCCAAGCGTCTTATTGACTAACTTGACCTTGCGCTCCAGGTCCCTCTCAAACCGTTTTTGCGTTTTACTGTCTGACTTCATAACACCAGCCCCGTTGAACGTTGCGTTACAATCTTAAAAACCGTATTATACACTTGCCCCGCGGGGCTTCGATAAAAAATTATGAACCCCAAAATGATTCTTATTCTCGGCGTCACCGCTTCAGGCAAAGGCAAACTCGCCTTCGCCCTGGCAAAATCTCTCGGCGCTGAAATCATCAGCATCGACTCAATGAAGGTCTATCGCCGAATGGATATCGGCACTGCCAAACCCCCAAAAGAAAACCGCGACCAGATTCCCTATCACCTCATCGACGTCGTCGAACCCGGCGACTCATTCAGCGTCGCTCGATTCCTCGAACTTGCACAGGCCGCTATTTATGACATAAAAAAACGTAGCAAACCCATCGTCGCGGTTGGCGGCACAGCCCTCTACATCAAATCGCTCCTCTACGGCCTTTTCGAAGGCCCCGGCGCAGATGAACAAATCCGCGAGGAACTCAAAGCACAGGCACAAGCCGAAGGCCTCGACAAGCTTTACGCCCAGCTTCAAAAAATCGACCCCGTCGCCGCCGCCAAAATCAGCGCAAACGACCCCAGACGCATCATCCGCGCCCTTGAGGTCTATAAACTCACAGGCAAACCCATTTCTGCCTTTCAGCAGCAATGGGATACAAACGCTTCACAGGACTGGACAATCATCGGCTTACGAAGGGAAAAAACAGAGGAAAGCAAACGCATCAACACAAGAATCAAAAAGATGATTGACGCCGGCTTAGTCGATGAGGTCAAACAACTCCTCGCTGAACCAATTCCGCTCAGCAAACAGGCCCGCTCCGCCATCGGCTACGCTGAAATAATCAACCATCTCGCAGGCCAAACCACTCTCGATGACGCAGTCGAACTAATCAAGAAAAACACCCGCAAACTCGCCAAGGCACAGCGAACATGGTTTAAAACCTTCAAAAATGTCAACTCCCTCGACCTCGCCTCAGACGAAACCTCAGATTTGGTTCTCAATCGTGCGCAGGGAATTTTGAATCAAGAATTTAAAATTGGTAGTTAAGAATGCAGAATTCAGAAGAACTCAAAACTAAAAACTCAAAACTAAAAACTTTTATTCTGGCCTCAAGGCCACAGTTCCTCACCGCAAGCGCATCACCCGTTCTCGTCGGCTCAGCGCTCGGCTTCGCAATCGCAGGAACGTTTAACTGGCCCTTGTTTCTGCTGGCGTTATTTGGCATGATGGCATTACACGCCGGCGCCAATATCGCCAATGATTACTTCGACTCCGTATCCGGCAACGACTGGCTCAACAAAAACGTCACACCATTCTCTGGCGGCAGACAATTCATCCAGCAAAATATCCTTTCGCCAAAAGCGACGCTGGCCGCATCAATTCTTTGCCTCGCCCTCAGCGTATCGCTCGGCCTGGTCATCCTGTATCTGACGCACAGTTTATTCATTTTAATCCTCGGCATTGTTGGCCTCCTCGGCGGATTCTTTTATACCGCGCCGCCGGTAAAACTCGGCTACCGTGGCGTCGGCGAAATCGCTATCGCTTTCCTCTTCGGCATCCTCCCCGTCTATGGCTCTTACTATCTCCAAACCGGCCTAATCGACATCACACCCCTGCCCTCCGCTTGCGTCGTCGGCATCCTGATTTTTCTTATAATCTTCGTAAATGAATTTCCCGACCTGCCCGCCGACTCCGCCGTCAACAAAAAAAACCTTATTGTTCGTTTTGGTGTCCTGGTATCGGTCTGGATTTACCGAATTGTCGTAATAAGCACATTTGTGATTATGGTCGCGGGCGTCTTTGTCGGTAGGGTTATGACCTGGCCTTTGCTTCTGTACTTCCTCTTTGGTCTGCCCGTCTCTGTAGCCGCGATAAACTTCGTCAATGTCCACGACGTCTCCACGCCGGGCCCGACTCAGCATCGCGCCTGCGCAATCACCATTATCCTCCACCTCATCGGCTCCCTCGCCCTCACCATCGGCTTTATCATCAGCAGCTTCATGCTTCGCCAAATAAGTTGACGACGATACGAAGCCGCCTTAAACTTGCCCGCAATGGAACGACGACTGATAATAAACGCTGATGACTTCGGGCTTTCCGAAAGCGTCAACAAGGGAATTGTCGAGGCACACACTAAAGGTGTCCTGACAAGCACAACCATTATGGCCAATATGCCCGCTGCCGACCAAGCTGTCGAATTAGCCAAAAATCTTCCCTCGCTCGGCCTCGGCGTCCATCTCAACCTCACCGCCGGAAAACCCCTCTGCCAAGATAACACCGTAAAACTAATCCTCGACTCGCAGGGATATTTCGCTTTATCGCCGGGCAAGCTCGCTCTCGCCTCCCTCGTAAATGGCAAAGTCAAAACCGCCATCGAAGCCGAGCTGACCTCCCAGATTCAATGGCTAATCGACAAAGGCATAAAACCCACACACCTCGATTCGCACAAACACATTCATTCCTTCCCCTCCATATTCCCGGTTGTCTGTCGATTAGCAAAACGCTTTAGTATTCCCGCGATTCGCTATACTTTCGAACCGAAACAACTGAGCCGGCCGCCCTGGCCCTTAACCGACCGCGAAAGCAGAAAACGAGCGTCGCTCATACGAACAATGGCAAAAATCAACCGCTTCCAAAATTCCGCGTTCTTCAAAACCGATTGCCTCCTCGGCGTTAACCACGTCGGAAAAATAAATACCGCTTTTATGCGGGCTGTTTCATTGTATAATATCACCTCGACGGCAGAGGTAATGACGCATCCGGGATATACTTACGACCTCGATGCAAATAAAACTCGCCTAGTCAAACAGCGTGAAATCGAGATTGAGGCCCTTTGCAGCGAAAAAACAAAACAATCTTTCAATGAAGCAGGTATAAAACTGATAAACTATGGCCAACTTTGAAAAACAACCGCAATCCGCAACGGGCCCGACTATCGATTGCTCCGTCGTAGTGCCTCTCTACAATGAATCCGCAGTCGTGCAGGAACTTTACGACCGCCTGACCAAAACACTCGCCGCGACAGGCCTTTATTACGAGCTTGTTTTTATCGACGACGGCAGTTCGGACAATACGCTCCAGCTCCTCAAATCAATCGCTTCCAAAGACAGCAAAGTCCTTGCTGTCGAGCTTCGACGCAACTTCGGCCAGACACCCGCCCTCGCCGCCGGTTTCGATATCGCGCGGGGACAAATCATTATCTCAATGGATGGCGACCTCCAGCACCTGCCCGAAGAAATACCCATTTTCCTCGAAAAGCTCAACGAGGGTTACGACGTCGTCAGCGGCTGGCGAAAAACCCGCGTCGATAACCTCGTTATGCGAAAAATCCCCTCAAGGGCCGCAAACTGGCTTGCTTCAAAAATCTCCGGCGTTGACATCCACGACTTCGGCACAACCTTCAAGGCGTACCGCCGCGAAATAATCGAGGAATTGCACCTCTACGGAGAAATGCACCGCTTCATCCCCGCCCTGATTAGCCAAAGCGGCGCAAAAATAATCGAAATACCCATTACCAATATCGTAAGGCCCTCCGGTTCGAGCAACTATGGAATCGGCAGAACCTTCAGGGTCGCCTTCGATTTAATTACCCTCCGATTCCTCCTCGGCTACCTCACAAAACCCCTGCATTTCTTCGGCAGAGCAGCATTCTACTGCGTCCTCGCGAGTATCCTTATGGCCGGCTACATACTATTCGACAAACTATACTACAAAGTTCCCGTCCTCGTCGCGCACGGCCCCTTGGCAGGTCTTGCCGCCGTGCTTCTTATGGTAGGAACCGTCTTTGTCGCTACAGGACTCATTGGCGAAATGGTCAGCAGAGTTTACTTTGAATCCACGGACAGAAAAATTTATTCGGTCAAAAAAATTCACGCTCGCCAGACACTTGGCCCGGAGTAAAAAAGGTGAAAAAGAAAACCCCCCTGCGAACCATTATAACAATAGTGATTATCACCGGCGCAATCGTGCTGCTGGTTAAAAACTTCTGGATTCCCGACTTCAATTGTATAAGCCCGGGCATTCTTTATACAAGCGGCCAGCCCAGAGGTATGGACTACACCCGGCTGCTTTACAAATATCATATCGGCACAATCATCAACCTCCGCTCGTCCGCCGAACACCGCGAACAGAACTGGTATAATGAGGAAATGACCTGGATTCACAGCAACGGCGTCAAATACTTCGAGTTCCCGCTGGAAAGAAACGTCAACGACTCTGCGCATTTCCCCGATGCCAATATGCAGCAAAAATTCCTCGATATAATGGCTGACAAGGAAAATCTCCCCGTGTTGGTCCACGATGGAAAAGGCGAAGGCCGCGTCGCAATATTCACCGCCGTATGGCTTGCCAAAGGACAGCGACTTCCCCTCGAACAGGTTTTCGCCAACACCGTAGAGATTAAAGAAGAACCGCTTACCGAACAGGAGAAGAACTTTATCCGCGGTTTATTCAAATAAACCGCAATGCCGACAGGATTGCTCAATGAATCTTAATGCTTCACAAACATATTCCGGAGCCGAGCACAAATGGCTCTTTGTCGCCGTGCCCGCAATCGTGATTGGATTAGCGGTATGGGTCTGGTTTGGTTTCATCAAATACCGCTTTGTCCCAAAAAGATTCGGTGTCGTGGTGCCGGGGCATATTTATCGCAGCGGACAAATTTCCGCCCCGCTTGTTAAAAAAATTCTGACAAAATACAATATTCGCGTCATTGTTGACCTTACCTCCGCCGACCCTAAAGACCCCGACAAGCGGGCCGAGAAACAGGCCGCAGCCGAACTGAACATCAAGGTGTTAAGATTTACTATGAGCGGCAATGGCACCGGTGATATAAACGATTACGCCAATGCTGTAATTGCAATCGCCAACGCGGAAAAACAAAACCTGCCCGTCCTTGTGCATTGTACCGCAGGAGCCCAAAGAACAGGCGGCGTCATCGCGGCATACCGGCTTCTGGTGGAAAAAATTGACCCCAATATCGTCGAAGATGAAATCGAAAAATACGGATGCGCCATCGACGACAGACCGGTTCTTCGCTCATTTGTAAACGATAATATGGCGGAACTGGCTACGCGGCTCAAACAAGCCGGGGTCATTGACCAAATCCCCGCAACGATGCCCCAAATACCGCGGGGCTAATCCCTTATCCAACACCCAAAAACCATCAAAGAGATGGTTTTGTTGCGCTTTCAATAACCGCCGACCGCACGTGAAATAATCCCCCGGCAGATATGTTTTCCCCGCGCTTCTTGGCGTTCGTATCCATATACACAAGCTTGAATTGCCCTGTGCTCAACAGTTCATCCATCCCCTTGCCGAACGAAACAACCCAGTAATTCTGCTGATAAAGATTGTTTAATTCTGAAACATCCGGCACCCTCACAACATTCCTGCCAAAGTAATGTATGAAATTGGAGGGCACGGTCCCGTATGAAACCGCCTCCTCCGTCGTCGGTACTATTTCTGCCGCTTTAAGTGCGAATTGCTTCACCGGCTGGTCGGGACTAAGAATATTCAGCAAGCTGGTGTAATGATGCGCCATTAAAACGGTGATTCCGCAAAAAAGCGCAACACAGGCAATGCTCGAATACCGTTTAACAAAAAGAATTGTAACAACTATAGTCGTAACAATCAAAATTACAGAAAAACTAATCACATATACCCACACCGTCGCGGATGCCGGCTCCGGAATTTTCGCCTTGGCGAAATAAACAGGAACCGCTATCGAAACCAAAACGGAAAATAATACGTGACCCCGCAATATATTCGCCGCATATTTAAGCGTGAATACCTGACGCACAAACGCCATCTCATCTATCAGTATCGCTGTTAATATCGACATCGCAGGAATCAGCGGCAAAAGATAATGCTGACGCTTGCCTCCCGACAGCATCAGAAACACAAAATCCGCCGCAAACCACAGCCATAAAAACTGCATAACGGGACGCTTCTCGCCCCACGACTTGTAGAAAGGCGCAACAAGGGCAATCGGAAGAAAAATACACCACGGCGACGTAAATTTGAAAACCATCCCAAGGTAATAATACCACGGATAATTGCCCGCAGCGTATTCGCCGAACAACCGGTCAAAAAACTCACGCTTCCATATCATCACGTCCCAGTTCACCTTATGCGCCGCCGCCAAAGGCCAGGGCAATACAACAGCAAGACAAATGATTATCCCCCATATCGGCAGCAACTTCGGAATTACTCGCCATTCTCTCCTGACCGCGATATATAAACCCACAGGCAGCAAAACATAAACAACCGGCGCTGGCCCCTTCGCAAGATTACCCATCGCAAAACTCACCCAGAAAACAAGCATAAAGACAACACGACTCCTGCGCTCTTCGCTGGTTACGGCTGAGTAGAAAGACAAAAGACACAGCGTCACAAAAAAAACCAGCCCCATCTCAGGCCTCGCCGAATGTGACCAGTGAACGTATCCAATCGATGTCGCCCAAACAGCCGTCGCTATCAGCGCGATTCGCAGCGACAGCCAGCGATTCACAAAATACAGCACCGCGCAAGCGGACAAAAACGCGAAAACCGCGCTCGGCAGCCGCGCCGCAAACTCATTAACCTTACCCGTAACTCTGGCGATACTCGCCACAAGCCAGTACGAAAGGGGTGTCTTCTGCAGTCGTGGTTTACCATTGAACGTCGGCTCAATCCAACTCCCGCCCCCCAGCATCTCGCGTGCAGTAACCGACACATAACTCTCGTGGTCATCGAGCGGAACCGCCGAAAGCTTCCACCCCGCGAGTATCGCGGATAATAGCAGCGCCCCTGTAATCCAAAACATCCTGCCGCGACCTGTGGTGAGCTTGGCCTGCACTAAGCTTTGCCGAAGTGTCGAACCACTAATACTCAAATCCATTTTTTCCTGCTCCAAAGGTAGTTACCCGAAGAATTCAACCGGCCTCAAATCGCACCATATTATGTTGTTTTACAAACTACCGGCAAGACATTTTACAACACATTTAATAACTGTCATTCTGGCACACCTGTCCTGCCTGCCCCCGTTTCGTTTTGAGAAGCAAAACGGCGGGGGGCGTCTTACGTCTGGGGTCTTCGGTCTTGCGCCTGTGGTCTCGCGCAGCGCGGGTAGGGTGGTTACATCTAATAATGGTTTTCGTTTAGTGGTGTTCTGACAACGTGAACCACCTTACCAAACGATTCTTGGCTTGTTCCAGCTCATCGCGTTTCTGCTTAACGCTCATATTAGGATAAAAATAACTCGTTTCAAAAACTCGCTGCCAGCCCGGCTGGTCAACGGAATTAAATTTATTATTAACTATCGACGTGATTCTTTTAATCACCGGCCAATCATTGTGACGAGCCAGAAATCTTTGCCCTTCGAGATAATCATTTCTGTTTGCCAGTGTTACGGTAATATAAATGTCGAATGCGTGCGCTTGAGCTCGCTCTGTTTCATTGTCTCTGTCGCGGTCATCGAATGCGCATAACTTCAATATAAGAAGATTTGTAGGCGACGGCACCTGTACTTCGACACCATCATTCGAAAGAGCAATTGTTCTCAAATCCTCATCAATAAAACACGCCTCTACCGTAAGGCGGCCATGCAGTTTCGACTTTACGAATTTAACTCGATGCTCTTTGATTTGAAAGTTCTCCATAGGCGGCGACAAAATATCTAATCGTCTGTCAGGGGCTTTTATGAAACGGAAATGCTCGCCACCTGCGCGAACGACATATTCCAGCTCACCCATGATTATTTCCGCAATGGCCTCCCTGCGGGACATTTCCGCAACCTGCTGTTTTATAATCATCAAGTCAATATCGTTCGTGGCTCTTATAATATTATGTGCAGCACCATCGCTATCGCGAAAGCGTAGAAAGACGCCCAATCCTCCGCAAATAACCGGCTTGACGCCGATTTTATTGAATGGTTTCGCTAATTCCACCAACTGTCCAAGAACAGCGTCATCCATTACTCTGGCCTCCCAGTATGTGTTCCTTAAGTATCTCCGCTATCTTCGGCCCTCTCGGCGTATCGACCATCATCTCCAAATAAAGTTCTATATCGTCAACAACACTATAATCGGGTTTTCCCCATAGGTTGAACCACACACAGGGATTCCTTGTTTCGATAAGGTCTAACTGGCCGAATTCGGTATCTGGCTTGATATTTACATTATTGCGTTCAAACGCCTTTTTCGCTTCATTTATGGACTTGATGAACACAGTAGTGCGGTTCGTCGTTGCCAGGTTTTTGAGTTGCGCCGCGGAAAACCCGCACATGGCGTAATCCACCTTTTGCTCACAAAATAAATTGTTAAAAATAAAACTTCTACCGGGGATGGCAAAAGTGTAGGTTACATTTTTGTTTCGCTTAGTGTAACTGATGTATCCTTCAAGGATGCTATCAAGAAGTTTTTCCCGATTCGCAACGGATATACCTGCCGCGGTTTTCGTTATGAGCAATCCTTCTTCAAGAGAACTCAAAACTTTTGACACAGTTGAAAGAGTTATGTTTCCGTCTCGTTCATTGATAAAATTAACGACTTGGTACAGAGAACGAAACGGTTCCTTTTTCAGAAGCAACGCCCTGCTGACTAAAGATGAAGTCCCTTCGAATATTTTCTTGATTGAGGACGTGTCGGGGAATTGATTCTTTCTACCGGTGCGTTCGATATAAATTCCATTTATCGCTCGAATAAACATATTGCCGCTAAGGTCTATCCAGGAGATAAATTCCCGCTCCAGCAATTTTGCCTGCTCTTTCCCCATGTAAGGAACTACTACAACAGGCACAATTGTTTTATCATCTATCCTTCTCAGATATTCCCGCAGTTGAAGCACCGTATTTGAAATAATTCTTGGCGTAGCAACAGTTTTAACTTCAACTAAGGCCTTGAAGCATGGACCATCTTTAACACAAAAATCAACAATGGCATCAGCCCCAATATCTTGTGTTAGCAAGTTTGTTCGCTCGATATTTTTGATTGTCAGTGGAGCATATTTGTCGATGTCGTTTTTCAGCTGCTCTATTATTTCGTTCTCTTTGAGTCGCATCGCTATTTTCCTAAAAACGGCCTTTTTCCTATGTAGGATATATCGGCTTTTTAGGAAAGTGTCAAGAGTAATATTTCCTGTTTTTGTTCATTTTCCTATATAGGAAATAAGCGTATATCAGGAAATACTGCATATTTAACGAAAAAGACAGGGTTGGCAATTTTGCCAAGTGGGGTCAACTTTGCCTGTCACCAAAAGTAACCGTAAGTACCAAATACAATGCCAAAGTACGTTTTTTAGCGTAAAAATGAGGGTGGTCTTACTTTGCCGCCTCTGGCGGTTTCCGCATCCCTAAATCGACATTCAGCAATTACTTGCTACTTTATCAGCTTTAATATCTCATTAAAATCATTCGGCGCCTCAATCGGCGGGTTGCTGAAAGGCCCCTGTTTTTCCTTGTGATAATTCACCGTAACATTCGGGTCCTTCAGCGCATGCCCAGTGAGCACACACGCGACTCGCTCGTCTGCCCCTATGACGCCCTCGCTTTGCAATAGTTTCAGACCCGCCACCGACGCCGCCGATGCCGGTTCACAGCCAAGACCATATTTGCCTATCACCGCTTTGGCGTCGCAAATCGCCTCGTCGCTCACTGCCCGCACAACGCCGTTGCATACGTTTATAGCACGCAGACATTTCTTCAGGTTAACAGGCCGCGAAATCTCTATCGCCGATGCACACGTATGAGGCGAAAACTTCCTCGCCGTAAGGTCCGCATAGTAATCCGCGATAATCTTGTTATTCACATTGCCGTTGTTCCATACCAATTTCTTGTTATTCACCATATCCGTCAGCGTATCCGCACCCGTCGCGTTGATAATCGCTAATCGCGGCACACGCTTAATCAAACCAAGCTGCTTCAATTCGTAAAACGCCTTGCCAAACGCACTCGAGTTGCCCAAATTGCCCCCAGGCACAACTATCCAGTCAGGCACTTCCCACCCAAGTCCCTCGATAATCCGAAGCATTATCGTTTTTTGCCCTTCCAGCCGGAAAGGATTGAGCGAATTGAGCAGATATAACCCAAGTTTCGTGCATACGTCCTGCACCTGCTTCATACAGTCATCGAAATCGCCCCTTATCTGTATCGTCTGCGCACCGTAATCCATCGCCTGCGATAATTTCCCGAAAGCGATGCGCCCCGACCCGATAAAGACCGTACATTTCATCCCGCAGCTGTGTGCGTAAAGAGCGACCGACGCCGACGTGTTGCCCGTCGATGCGCACGCGCAAGATTTCGCCCCCACCATTTTCGCGTGGCTGAACGCCGCCGTCATACCGTTATCCTTGAATGACCCCGACGGATTCAATCCCTCATACTGCAAAAATAATCGCCCCGCCTTCATCCCCGCGTATTTGCCCACTTCGTCGTTGGCCTGCAAAATCGTCTGACCTTCCGCAATCGTTACTTTGTATTTATCATCGCAGAAATTCAAAAGCTCTCTGAACCGCCACACCCCCGACAAATCCAGCCGATTATCCCTGTTCGCCCAGCGTTTGCCGAAATCAGCCAGTTTCTTCGGGATTTCTATTTGGTCCCAGTTGTATTGCGCATCCAAAAGGTCCCCGCACTTCGGGCACTTGAATATCACCTTGCTTACGTCGTACTCCGCCGCACAATCCGGGTTTATACACCTTTGAAAAACAACCTGCTTACCCATTCAACACCTCTTTGACCTTGTCGCTCGAAAAACGAGTCACGGGCCACGGGCCACGAGTCACTGTTTCCGCATTAACTTTTTTAATAATCCCCGGCAATTCACTGATTTGCTCTATTCTCCATACGCCGTCCGGCGCTTCTTTACCCCTATTCGTGTAAGCCGACTTCAACGCCGCCCGCATTCCCACCTTCAACGCCGGCTTGATATCGATGTATATCCTGTCACCCACAAAAAGAATATTCTCCGCCGGCTCACCCACCTTCGCTATCGCCGCCTCAAATATCCGCCTGTCCGGCTTGCGATACTCGAACTGGTAAGAATAAAGCCGATAAGGAAAAAACTCCAGCATACCAAGTTGCCCAAGCTGCCTGTCTAATGACCCTGCGCTTACAAACGTATTGCTCAATATGCCCAATTTAAGCCCCATCCCCTTCAGTTTGGCAAGTGTCTCTTTTATATCCGGCTCAACCTTCGCAATCCTGCTCAACGGCTCATACCACAGCCACCCAACCTCCCGCCACTGTTCCTCGCCCAGCTTATACCCGCGCCTCAAGCCATATTTCTTCAGCAGTGATAACGCGTCGAAATCCCTCCCCGTAATATTGCCCCACAAAGTCCTCACATGGATGGCAAACTGGTTCCGAATAAAATACCACCAGAAACTGCCCGCGGGCTGGCCGTGGCTCATAAGGTAATCGTAGGTCTGCGTCGCGCTTTGACGAAAGACCTGCATCGTCTCTACCTTGCCGAAATTCAGCAACGTCTCACCCAGGTCAAACACCACCGCTCTAATCTGAGTAATCTGTGGTTTAATTTTATCACCTCAAAGGAGGCATCTCGTCCCCGAACGCCTCTTTTATCCACTTGAACATCTCGTCGTCCGATATCGCTGACGACCTGTCCGAAGCGTATTCCGCTGCTATCCGGTCTCTTATCTTTATCACTCGCGGGTCATGCTTCATAATTTCCATTTGGAACCGCGACTCAATCCAGTGCTTTATCCCCGCCGCCCCCGTCTTGTCCGTAATCGCGACCTCAACGGGCCTGTTCAGCAATTTATTAGTATCGAAGCAGTTATATATCTCCTCGTTTTTCAGCAGGCCGTCCGCGTGAATACCCGCACGCGTAACGTTAAAATCCCTGCCCACAAGCGGATAATTGCTCGGTATATCAAAGCCAAGCTCTTTGGCCGCGTAAGCCGCAAGCTCGGTTATCGCCGCGTAATTGACGCCTTTCGTCATCCCCTTGATTTGCGCATGCTCGATAATCATCGCTTCCAGTGGCGGGTTGCCCGTCCGTTCGCCCACGCCGAATATAGAACTATTCGCCGCACAGCAACCGTACAGCCACGCCGTCGCGGCGTTGACTTCGACCTTGTGCAAATCGTTATGCCCGTGCCATTCCAACTGCTCGCCAGGCACGCCGATTTTGCGAAGCCCTGCGACAAGTTTAGGCACGCTTCTCGGCAGCGCCGAACCCGCCCAGGGCAATCCGAAACCAAGCGTATCGCAAAGCCGAATCTTAATCGGCTTTTTATACTCCTCGCTCAGCTTCATCAGTTCCGCGGAAAACGGCAGTATAAATCCATCATAATCCGCCCGCGTTACATCCTCAAAATGACATCTCGGCAAAACACCCTGGTCCAAAGCCGCCTTAACAACATCCAAATACCCGGCAAGTGCCTGTGCGCGGGTTTTGCGAAGCTTCAGGAATATGTGATAATCACTCACGCTCGTCAAAATCCCGGTCTCCGCAAGGCCCATCTGTTTTACTAACTTGAAATCCTCCGCGACCGCGCGAATCCAGCCGGTGATTTCGGGATACTTGTAGCCGCGTGCCTTGCAAAGCTCAACCGCCTTGCGGTCGCGGTCCGAATACAAAAAGAACTCGCACTGGCGAATCAGGCCGGTATCGCCGTCTATCTCGTGAAGCAGGTCGTATATCCTCAAAACCTGCTCAGGCGTATATGGCGGCCGGGCCTGCTGGCCATCCCGGAAAGTCGTGTCCGTTATCCATATCTGCTCGGGCAGTTCATAAGGCACGCCGCGCTTCTCGAATTTCGTAATCGGAAACTCGGTATAAGGAAAAACTTCCCTATACAGATTCGGCTCTGCTACGTCCGCAAGTTTGAAAACCTTTTTCGCCATTCCCACATCACCTCGTTTTAAAATCTTTCCGCCGCCCAAACACGAAGTACTCAAAACTCTTTAATAGTGGCCGAGATGGGAGTCGAACCCATACGCCCGTGAGGACAGGGGATTTTAAGTCCCCAGCGTCTGCCATTCCGCCACTCGGCCGGTTGGCTTTTGGCCAACAGAGCCCCCGCGCCTTGCTGTCGCAAGACAGCAACGGGGGCGGTCCACTGCTCAACTATCACTACAACAGAAAACATCTGTTTTCTGCACAATCCAGTAATTTAACGAATTCCCACGCTTTTTGCAAACCGTTTATTCTCCCCCGGGCCGGAGAGATTATTTAGACGCAGATTAACGCCGATTTACGCTGTTTTTTAATCTTCATGGCATCAAATCTGAAATTTGGGCTGTTAATTAAAGAGGCTGAACAATAGAATGTGAATAGTCGTAAAGTGAGGACGACAGATATATAAAAAATTAAGAAAACTTATTAATAGCAGGAGTTAATATGGCCTTTACGCTATCAATTGGTTCAGCGGCTCCGAATTTTTCGCTTCGGGCCACCGACGGCAAAACTTATTCACTCAAAGATTTCGCGGACGCCAAAATCTTAGTCGTCTTTTTCACCTGCAATCACTGTCCCGATGTAATCGGGTCGGATGAAGTAACAAGACAGACCGCGAAGAAATTCGAACTTAAGGGCGTGAAGTTTGTCGGCATAAACTCCAACAGCCCCAATACATACGCGGAAGATTCGTTTGATAATATGGTCAAACGTATAAAAGAGCACAAATTCCCCTGGACGTATCTTTACGACGATACCCAGGATATCGCACGGGCTTACGGCGCGCTGCGTACGCCACACTTTTTTGTATTCGATGAAAAAAGGAAGCTCGTTTATACCGGCCGAGGCGTTGATAATCCCCGTGAAACAGCCAAGTTGACTGTAAATGACCTCGAAAACGCCCTGACGGAAATCACCTCGGGCAAAAAAGTTACTACGCCGATGACAAACCCGATAGGTTGTAATGTGAAGTGGGATGGCAAAGACGCCCACTGGATGCCCCCCGACGCCTGCAACCTCGTTTAACTTCCATATTGTAAATTGTTCTTTGCCTTTTTCGCCGATTTGCTATTTCTGATTTTTTGGGCCAGCAAGTTTCTCCGCTACACATAGTAAATAAAAATCAAGATGTTTTACTTTTACTGGATTACCGTTTTGCAATGCGGT
Source organism: uncultured Phycisphaerales bacterium (assembly GCA_903857265.1). Classification (GTDB taxonomy): domain Bacteria; phylum Planctomycetota; class Phycisphaerae; order Sedimentisphaerales; family Anaerobacaceae; genus Fen-1362. Next base: position 2,739 of record CAIODZ010000037.1, on the reverse strand, counting down.
CTTATATAAATTCCAAAATCTCAAAATATGCCATAAATATTCTTCATCCATATTTGGGGACTTGTCAAAAACAAGTAGCTCCTTCCTCCATGGCACCAATTTTTTCAACGCTCGCGCAGCGTAATTATCATAAATAGGAACAGATGGACAATGAAAATGCATATATTTAGAAGCGAAAGAACGTGGCACGTGATTCTTACGTGTTATTTGTTTTATGATTTGGGTGAATTTCCAATGAAGAATCGAAATATCACGTAGAGAGTCCACGTTTAGTGATTCAGAAATATTACTCAACTTTTGGAAAATCGAGTTAATCGTATTCCTTTTTTTATATAGTTGTTGAGCCAATCGAGTTAAGGAGCCCCCTTGATTACCATCAGTTGGTATTTTTCTTTCAATGCCAGTAGCATAAGTTCTTCCTATTATCCATAATTTCGCATTTATTGCATTCAATGAACTATGGTCGAAGTTCTCTTGGCATAGATTGTATAAAGTCTGGTCAGTCAACTCCCAATTTTTAGAATATTGTGTGCAAGATTTCAAAAATGACTTGGAAGAAAATTTTACAATGTTATTGTTCATTTTATCTCAACCCTTTTCTTTAACCTTTTTCAATCTTTCCGTTGGTGCAGAAATCCGCATCCCAAAATCGACAATCGGCAATCGCAAATCGGAAATTGAAATTTACGCTCTCGCGGTCTGCGTGATTTGTCCTGCTAACTGGTCGAGGGTGGCGTGCATTTTGGGGTCGTTTTTGCGGAGGTCCTCGATTTTAGCATAGGCGTGCATAACTGTGGTATGGTCCCGGCCTCCGAGGTGGCCGCCGATTTCCTCCAAGCTGTGTTTTGTGAGCTGCCTGGCAAGATACATACAAATCTGTCTCGGTTCGGCGATACTCTGGCTTCGCTTCTGGCTCTGCAAATCAGCGAGGCGAACGTTAAAATGGCGGGAGACAGTATCGATTATATCGCTGATTCTTATGTGCCTTGTGCCAAGGTCAACCTGACCATCCAGCGCGGTTTGCGCCATATCGAGGGTGATTTTCTCGCCTGTCGTCATTGATACCGCGTATATCGTCGTCAATGCTCCTTCAAGCTCCCTGATATTGGCGTGCACCTTTTGCGCGATGTAGCCGGCGACCTCCTCGTTGACGTCAAGCCCGCGAAGATGCGCCTTTTTCTGCACGATGGCTATTCGCGTCTCGTAACTCGGCGGGTCGATTCTGGTTACTAAGCCCCAGTTGAACCTGCTGATGAGCCGTTCTTCGAGAGAGGGTATTTCGCCTGGCGGGCTGTCGGCGCTGAGGATGATTTGTTTGCCGTTGCTGTAGAGGGCGTTGAAGGTGTGGAAAAATTCCTCCTGGCTCTGCTCGCGTTCGCGCAAAAACTGAACGTCATCAATAATAAGGGTATCGACGGTGCGGAAGCGGCTCTGGAAGCCGGGCAAATCGCCCTTTTCGATTGCCTGGATAAAACGATTGACGAACTCTTCGCAGCTTAACAATTGAATGACCGCTGAAGCGGATTTTCGCTTTACCTCGTGGCAAACCGCCTGAAGCAGATGGGTCTTGCCTAATCCGGAATTCCCATAGATAAACAATGGATTATACGTATCGCCCGGCGACTGGCTTACGGCTATGCAGCTTGCGTGGGCGAGCCGATTGCAGGGCCCGACGACAAAATTCTCAAAGGTATAATCCGGGTGAAGGGTAGGTCTGTCTTTTTGCTCTTGTTCGGTGGGTTCCTGTTTGACCTGACCGTTGGTGGAAAACTGCACGCTGACAAGATGACCCGTTATCTGCTGCGCGGCGCGGGTAAAGGCGCTTCTGCATTTACTCTGCAAAAACTGGGCGCACGCCTCATCCGGGCAGCCGACCTCAAGCGACCCGCCCGTCAAATGCACCAAGTGAAGGTTTTCAAACCATTTCCGCGCATTTAATGGGTCGAGAGTTCTTGCTCGGTCCAGTATTTCAGCGAAGATATTTTCAACTTCACCGCCGGCCAAGACACGCTCCTTTATAAAAATCCGCCAATGGCGGATAAAACGACGCCACTATAAACAAAGGTTACCCGTTACAAATAACGTCCGTGTTATTGAAACAGCCGAAAACCTTTTATCACCCTCTGTAGTTGTATGATGACCATCCATGAGTAAATCAGGGAAGAGTGTAACAGCCGAAGGTGATTTTGTCAAAAAAAAATCGAGCGAGACGAGCAAAAATAGTAATCAATTTTGTGAGCGGATTTTAAACTTGACCAGTTTCACGGAAATGACAAAATGTTACACTATCGTTTTGGAAACGGCACCGGGGCGCAATTTTGAACCGGACTACGTATTTTAAGAACTGGATGGAGTGAAAAATTATGTCGAAGCGAGTATTTTTTGCCGTATGTTTAATGGTAATAGTTGTGTTTGAGTCCGCCTGCAATGCCTACTACGTAGAGCCGAACACTTTTGAAATCAACAAAATCATCAATCGCGGAATCAACTTCGGCAATGCCCTCGAGGCGCCGAAAGAAGGCGACTGGGGCGTCACCATCAAAGAGCAATATTTTAACATCGCAAGAGAAGCCTGGTTTACTTCATTCCGTTTCCCCGTCTGCTGGTCCACCCACGCACTGACTGAAAAACCTTACACAATAGACCCTAATTTCTTCGCAAGAATGGACTGGGTAATCTTCCAGGCAATGCAGCGGGAAGTAATTGTGATAGTCACTATGCATCACTATAACGAGCTTT
>CAIODZ010000036.1 GCA_903857265.1 uncultured Phycisphaerales bacterium | reverse complement strand
GGCATGTCCTGACTGAAGTCCCTTGCTTTCTTCCCGAATGTCACGCCGCCGCCAACGCGCTTGCCCGTCCTGACTGTGCCGGCTCTGGCGTTACCGGTATGCTTCTGTGCGTATATCTTTTTGGTCGAACCTTCAATCTGCCCCCTGCCCTTCGTTGCGGCCGTCCCCACCCGTTTGTTCGCGTTGTACATCACTATCGCCTGCTTCAACAGCGCGTATCTCACGCGCCCGCCGAACGCCGACTCCGCGACCTTCAGGTTGCCAACCTCTTTACCGCTTTTATCATATACAGGCAAGCTTATCATCTACTAATCCTTGTGCCCAACCTATAGTTTTTTCTTCTGTGAAGTTCTAACTATGACATAACCGCCCGAAGGTCCTGGTACTGAACCCTTGATTACGAGCAGATTATTTTCCGGATCTATTGAAACAAGCTGATGTGTTTTGACTGTGATTCTCTTCGCCCCCAGATGTCCGCCCATCTTTTTGCCCTTCTTTATGTCACCACCGTGACCACGGTCGGTTCCATAACCCGCCTGCGAACCCGGCGAACGGTGCTTGCGTTCTGTGCCGTGCGAACCAGGCATGCCACCGAAATGGTATCGCTTCATCGGGCCTGCGAATCCTTTGCCTTTGCTCGTCCCGATAACATCGACAAATTTCGTTTCTGCGAATGTCGTTACCGTTACAGCGTCGCCCTGGTTTACTTCCGCCTTCGCATCGCCGACAAGACGCATTTCCCTGATAAACCTCTTCGGGGCCGTCTTGGCCTTCTCAGCGTGTGCAATCGCGGCCTTGGTGCTGCGAGACGCTTTCACGTCGTCAAATCCAAGCTGAATCGCATTATAGCCGTCTGTCTCAACGGTCTTTACCTGCATAACGACACAGGGGCCGGCCTGTATGACCGTAACGGGCAACAGCCGTTCCTTCTCATCGTAAACCTGTGTCATTCCAACTTTTTTTCCAAGCAGCATTGCCACTTTTATCTTCCCTGTTACTGACCTGCTTTATTATGCCTTAATCTTTACGAAAACACCGGCAGGCACAACCAGCCGATTAAGAACCTCAACCGTCCGCGCATTCGCCTCGCGAATATCAATCAGACGCTTGTGTGTTCGCAGCTCAAATTGTTCACGTGATTTCTTGTCGACATGTGGGCTTCTCAGCACGGTGTATCTTTCGATGCGTGTCGGCAGTGGGATAGGTCCGCTGATACGAGCGTTGGTCCTTCTGGCGTGTTCCACTATTTCCTTTGCGGATGCGTCCAGAATCCTGTGGTCGTATGCTTCCATCCTTATTTTTATTCTTTCTGTTTCACCGGCCATATAACTGTGCCCACATTCTCAGTATTATTACAACCTGTTTTTTAACACCTTTGACCGCGACTACTACACTTCTATCACTGCACCGACAAAAATACCCCTGCGGTTTCAGCGTTCTATCTTGCCTTCTTGGCAGGAAGGACCTGACCTGGTCATCAAACGCCTGCGGTCACAGGCATCCGACGCCACAATCGCCTTCCTTAACGAATCGGGGTCCTAATCCTTTGGACAAAGTTGTCTGGCCATCAGCCAAACCGACAACTCATCCCAGCCCTTACGGGGTTTATTGGCAACCCCTGCTGTACCCCTTAATTAAACCAAATAACCAATCAAACCGTCCTTGACGACCACGATTCGCAAGACGTGTTACAGCCCAACTCGTCAATCGCAAAGCCATCCCTGGCGATGCTCGCTACGGCTGAAAGATTAGTAATTTAACATACGGTCAGCTATACGTCAACCAGCAAATCATAAAAAATTTTCAAAGAAATTAATATTTTTTTCTACAGCGATATAACCTGCTCAGCAATCTGTTCAGGCACTTTCTCGTAACTTAAGGGCTCCATAGTAAACGTGCCTCGACCGGCCGTTGCGCTTCTTATCTCGCTGGAATACCCGAACATCTCGGACAACGGGACCTTAGCGTCAATTGTCCGCGTTTTCCCGTGAATCCTGCTATCTGTGATAAACCCCCTCTTGGAAAGCAAACTGGCCTGGATAACCCCGAAATGGGCCTCCGGAACAAGAACCTCAATCTTCATAACCGGCTCCAAAAGTATTGGCTTCGCTTTTTCGAGGGCCGCCTTAATCGCAATCGCAGCCGCCTGCTCAAATGCGATATCCGATGAATCCACAGTATGATATGAGCCGTCAATTAACGTAACTTTAATCCCCATAACGGGATAGCCCCCTAAAATGCCCGTCCCAAGGGCATCCTCAACGCCCTTCTCAACTGCCCCGACAAACTCTCTGGGCACCCTGTCTCCTCCTGCTTCATTGATAAACTCCATCTCCCGGCTCAAGTGCCCCTCTTCGTTAAATAATGGCTCAACCTTCAAAATAACATGCCCATATTGCCCATGCCCCCCACTTTGACGCACAAACTTGCCTTCCGCCTCGGCTAATTTTGTAATCGCCTCTTTATATGCCACCCGAGGCCTGCCAACCTTTATATCAACACCTTTTTCCTTCATCAGTTTGTGCTGCAGGATTTCAAGATGAAGCTCACCCATCCCGCTGATAATCATTTGGCCGGTTTCGTGGTCAACCTTCGATTCAAAAGTCGGGTCTTCCCGCCGCAATGCCGCAAGAGCGTCGCCCAGCTTATTTTTATCGCCGGCCGTCTTCGGCTCTATCGACATACTGATTACCGTCTGCGGGAAAGTAATACTGGCAAGCAGCACCGGATGCTTCGGGTCGCTAAGCGTGTCGCCCGTAATTGTATGTTTAGGACCAACCACAGCCACTATATCCCCTGCGTGGGCCTCTTCGAGAATTTTACGGTCGTTGGCGTGCATCTCGAACATACGCGTGATATTTTCCCGCTTATCGCGAGTAACATTAAGCACCCTGCTGCCTGACTTCAATGTACCCTGATATATTCTTATAAAATTAAGGTCTCCGTGCGGCTCGCTGATAATCTTAAAGGCAAGAGCCACTAAACTGGCTTTAGGATCGCACTTGACCGGGATTTTCTTTTCTTCGTCGCCGGGCGTATGGGCAATAATCGGCGGCTTTTCCATCGGCGAAGGCAAATATGCCACAACCGCGTCCAGCAGTTTTTGAATGCCAATATACTGCAGCGCCGACCCGCAAAATACAGGGTGCAGCTTGCCGGCAATCGTCCCCTTCCTTATCGCCCTGTGAATCAGCTCTTCATCAATGGGCTTGTCGTGGACGTATTTATCCATCATTTCTTCATCGTGCTCGGCCGCGTGCTCAAGCAGCGTATGCCTGGCCTGCTCCACTTTGCTGTGGTACTCCGCGGGGATTTCAACCACCTCGAAATCAGCACCCAGCTTTTTCGTGTCGAAAAGAACCGCGTGCATCTTGATTAAATCTATAACCCCGGTAAAAGTGTCCGAAGCCCCTATTGGAAGCTGCACGACAAGCGGATTGGCAGCGAGTTTTTCCCTGATGCTGTCAACGCTCATTTCAAAATCCGCGCCAACTTTGTCCATCTTGTTGATAAAGCAAAGGCAGGGCACGCCGTATTTTTGTCCCTGTCTCCAGACCGTCTCGCTCTGCGCCTGCACACCTTCGCTGCCGTCAAAAACAATCACGGCCCCGTCAAGCACTCTCAACGACCTTTCCACTTCCGCCGTAAAATCAATGTGTCCCGGCGTATCAATCAGGTTGATTTCCGCGCCGGCCCACGGGAATCTTGTCGCCGCCGACGTAATGGTTATCCCTCTTTTTTGCTCTTCTTCGAGGTAGTCCATCACCGCTGTGCCGTCGTGAACCTCGCCCATTTTGTATGTCTTGCCTGCGTAATAAAGAACTCGCTCCGACACCGTCGTTTTGCCGGCGTCAATATGAGCGATAATGCCTATATTGCGTATTTTCTTAAGCTCTTCTAACATCTGTTTGTCGTCACCGAAAAAATTCCAATAAAAAAAACTGCCACGGTTCACCGTAAGGCACCATGGCAGTTCAATACGTCCTTGCTACCACGCGAAATGAGCAAACGCCTTGTTGGCGTCCGCCATCTTGTGTACGTTTTCCCTCATCATCATTGCGCCGCCTTTTTTGTTGTAGGCCTCAATCAGCTCCGCCGCCAGGCGTTCGCACATCGGCTTACCCTTTGCGCCTCTCGACGCGTCGAGTATCCATCGTATCGCCAGCGACTGCTGACGCTTCGAGCTTACCTGCATCGGGACCTGATAACTTGCCCCGCCGACTCGCTTGCTGCGAACCTCAATCGCCGGCTTGACGTTATTTACCGCGGCCTCGAAAACTTCTATCGCCGGAGCGGCTTTTTCCTTCTCGGCTATGATATCTATCGCATCGTAAAATATCCGCTGCGCAACGCTCTTTTTGCCTGCCCACATCAGACAGTTGATAAATTTCCCTGCCAGCCGGCTGTTATATTTGCCGTCTGCCTTCAACTGCTCTTTTGACGCTGTTGCTTTTTTTGCCATTCTTTTGTTCCTCGATACCCTTACTCAAACCTTAAAAGTAAATTATTTGCCTTTCTTTGCGCCGTATTTGCTTCTGCCCTGCCTGCGATTGGCGACGCCCGCGCAATCCAGCACCCCGCGAATTATATGGTAACGCACGCCGGGCAAATCACGCACGCGGCCCCCTCGTATCATCACCGTGCTGTGCTCCTGCAGGTTGTGGTCTATTCCCGGTATATAAGCCGTTACTTCCTTGCCGTTGGTCAGCCGAACACGAGCAACCTTACGCAAAGCCGAATTCGGCTTCTTGGGAGTCATCGTCCGGACAATCAGGCATACCCCTCGTTTCTGGGGCGAGCCGCTTATATCCGACCGTCTTTTCTGGCCCTTTGATTTGGCTCTCGGGTTTCTTACCAACTGGTTCATTGTCGCCATAAATCTGTCACTCCAACGTCTATAAAAACTACTTAATGCCCAGGGCTTCCTTCATCTTGGCTTCCTTCTGAGCTTCAGCCGCCTTGACTTCTTCAATTTCACTCACTTCTTTGAATTCCTTGGGCAGCGGCGCCTCGGCAAGGTGTTTAACCTTCAATTCCAGATACGGCTTAAACGCCGTGCCTGCCGGTATCAAATGCCCAAGTATAACGTTTTCTTTCAAACCGGCGAGTTTGTCTATGTTACCACCTAACGCCGCTTCGGTCAATATCTTTGTCGTCTGCTGGAAGCTGGCCGCGGCGATAAAGCTGTCCGAACGCAGCGACGCCTTGGTAATACCCAAAAGCAGCGTCTTGGCTGTTGACATTCTCGGTTTTTTGCCCTTCGCCGGCTCGCCGCCGATTAATTCAACCTTTTCGTTGATGGTCGCCAGCTTGGCCTTATCAATAACCTGACCCTCTTTAAGCTCGTTCGCCTCGCCCACACTGGCTATCTTAATGCTTTCATTGAGCCGCGTGTTTTCCCTGCGGAACTCAAACTTGTCAACCACCTCGCCAGGTAAAAACTCGCTGTCGCCCACCGACTCAATCTCAATCTTTCGCATCATCTGTGAGCATATAATCTCGATGTGCTTGTCGTTGATATTGACGTTCTGCGAACGGTAAACGTTCTGAATTTCGCCTATCAAATATCTCTGCAGCGCCTCTTCGCCCTTAATCCGCAGAATATCATGCGGAACCAACGGGCCGTCAGTCAGCGTATCACCTGCCTCAACCACATCGCCCGTGTGAACGTTCAAATGCCTGTCACGCGGCACGTGGTGCTCCTTTTCCATACCGGATTCGGAACGAATAATAATCGTCATCTTGCCCTTGCGCTTGTCGCTCTTGAGCTCGACGCGTCCGCTGATTTCCGCTATGGCCGCCGGGTCTTTGGGCTTGCGTGCCTCGAACACTTCCGTAACACGCGGTAGTCCCCCCGTGATATCCTGTGTTCCGCCCGTGGCTCTCGGCTGATGAGCAAGCAACTGGCCCGCCTGGACCTGTTGGCCTTCCGTAACTTCTATTCGGGCGCCAGCCGGCAGATAGTGAACGTCAAGAATCTTGCCCTGGGCGTCCTCTATCATAATCTGCGGGTGCTTATCGCCCTTGTGCTCGATTATGACCGGCTTATTGCCCAACTGGCCCTTGCGCTCCTCTTCGAGCCGAATCGTCTCGCCTTCGATAATATCCACAAAGCGGATTAAACCCGAAATCTCCGCCAATATCGGCGTGCGGTGCGGGTCCCACTCAAACAGCAACGCCCCGCTTTTTACCTCTTCATTGTTTTTCACTCTGACAATCGCGCCATAAGGCACCTTGAACTTGTCAAGCTCGCGGTCCTTGTCATCCAAGATAGCAATCTCGCCGTTACGCTTCAGGGCAACCGCCCTCGAACTGCCGTCCTCAGCAGTAAACACTACCGCGTTTAAATCACGATAAAGTATTTTGCCCGGCTGAGTCGCTTTTTGTTCGCGCTCCAGAATGGCGCGAGAAGCAATTCCGCCTGTGTGGAACGTCCGCAGTGTCAACTGTGTGCCCGGCTCGCCGATTGACTGGGCGGCTATAATCCCAACGGGCAGGCCTTCTTCAACAAGCTGCCCCGTGCTCATATCCCAGCCGTAACACTTCGCACACATGCCGAACGGACTGTCGCATGTCAGCGGACTTCTGACCCTGATTGCGTCAAGCCCAAGCGCCTCAATCTTCACGGCCGCATCAGGCGTTATGACCTCGTTTTCCCGGACAATCATCTCATCTGTAATCGGGTTGCGGATGTTGTCCCTTGCGGTCCTGCCGACGATAAGCTGTGCCAAAGGCACATCAACCTGCTCGCCCCTGGTAACCGTGCTCTTGGTAATACCCTGCAACGTCCCGCAATCCCGCTCGGTAACTATCATATTCTGAGCAACGTCTATCAGCTTGCGAGTAAGATAACCCGAGTTGGCTGTCTTCAACGCCGTATCCGCAAGACCTTTTCTGGCGCCGTGCGTCGAGCTGAAATACTCGAGAACCGTCAACCCCTCGCGGAAGTTCGACTTAATCGGCGTCTCGATAATCTCGCCGCTGGGCTTGGCCATCAACGCTCGCATACCGGCAAGCTGCTGAATCTGGTCAACGCTGCCTCTTGCGCCGGAGATACTCATCATATAAATCGGGTTCAGATAAGCCGAACCATCGTCATTCTTGTCTTCCTTTAGGCCCCGCATCATTTCGCTTGTTACAGCGACACGGGCGTTGGTCCAGGCATCGATAACCTGGTTATACCGCTCGCCTTCGGTCAATACGCCAGCCTGATAGTTCTTCAATATCTTTTTGACACGCTTTTCCGTCTCTTCGATAATATCCTTCTTCTTGGGCGGAATTTTCAAATCTATTAAGCCAAAGCTCAACCCCGACAAAGTCGCGTGCCTGAATCCCTTTTCTTTAATTTTGTCTAACAAATCAACCGTTGCCGCGCTGCCGGCAATCGCATAACAATCGCTGATTACCTGGCTCAACGGTTTTTGTCCCATCGTCCCGTTATAGAATGGCATCTTCACAGGTAAAATATCGTTGAAAATACACCTGCCGGCCGTCGTCTCAACCACGATTGGCTTTGAAATCTCCTTACTCTTTAAATCTCTCGCCTTTTCGCCTTCCTTGATTACCGGCTTGGTAATCCGGACCTTGATTTTGGTGTGCAGCTGAATCTTGCCCATATCATAAGCAAGCATTGCCTCGTACGTATCACGGAACGCCATTCCCTCGCCCTTCTGGCCCGAAAGCATACTGGTCAGATAGTAATTGCCCAGCACCATATCCTGAGAAGGCCCCACCATCGGCGAACCGTTGGCGGGCGAGAAAATATTGTTCGTGGTCATCATCAGTGTATGGGCTTCGGTTTGTGCCTCGACGCTCAACGGCAAATGCACTGCCATTTGGTCGCCGTCGAAGTCCGCGTTGAACCCTTTGCAGGCCAGCGGATGCAGCATAATCGCGTTGCCTTCCACCAGCACCGGCTCAAACGCCTGAACACCCATCCTGTGCAGTGTCGGCGCACGGTTCAGCAGCACGGGATGCTCATGAATCACTTCTTCGAGAATATCCCATATCTGCTCGCCGCGACGCTCAATCATCTTCTTGGCGCTCTTAATTGTGTCCGCAAGCCCGCTTTGTTTGAGCCGGCGGATAATAAACGGCTGATACAACTCAAGCGCAATTCTCTTCGGCAAACCGCACTGATGCAGCTTCATCGTCGGCCCCACTACAATGACCGAACGCGCCGAATAATCTACTCGCTTGCCAAGCAGGTTCTCCCTGAATCGTCCCTGCTTGCCTTTTATCATATCGCTCAAGCTCTTCAACGGCCTGTTGTTGCTCCCCAGAACCGGCCTTCTGCATCTGCCGTTGTCCATAAGAGAATCGACCGCCTGCTGAAGCATTCGCTTTTCGTTGCGAATAATTACTTCAGGAGCGTTGAGGTCCATAAGTTTTTTCAACCGGTTGTTACGGTTGATTATTCGCCTGTAAAGGTCGTTCAAATCACTCGTCGCGAAATTGCCGCTTTCCAGCAGCACCAGAGGACGCAAATCCGGCGGTATGACCGGAACCACCTCCAGCACCATCCATTCCGCTTTATTATTGCTGTTCTTTATCGCGTCAATCGTCTTGAGACGCTTGCTAAGATCTTTCATTCGCTGAACCGAGCTTGTCTTGCTTATCGCTGTTCGCAACTCAGTGCTGATGCCGTCCAAATCAAGCCGGGCAAGTAAGGTCTTTATCGCCTCGCCGCCCATTGCAACCTTGAAACTGCTGCCATACTTGGCGCTCGCGTCGCGACATTCCTCTTCCGAAAGCAGTTGCCCGAGTTTGAGCGGGCTTTGACCGGGGTCGGTAACTAAGTAATCCTGGTAATAGATTACCTTCTCAATGTCCATTCCTTTCATTCCAAGAACCGTCCCCAACTGGTTCGGAACTGCCTTGAAAAACCATATATGAACGCAAGGAGACGCAAGATTGATATGCCCCATTCTCTTGCGGCGAACCCTGCTGTGCGTAACCTTCACCCCGCAGCGGTCGCAGATGATACCCTTGTATTTCGTCCCTTTATACTTGCCGCATGCGCATTCCCAGTCCCGCTCCGGCCCGAATATACGTTCGCAGAAAAGACCGTCCTTCTCAGGCCTGTACGTTCGGTAATTGATTGTTTCGGGCTTGCGAACCTCGCCGAACGACCAGCTGCGAATATCATTGGGACCGGCAAGCGAAATCTTGACCGAACCGTAATCATTTATCCGATCATAGATATTGCTTATCATTTATCTCTGGCTCCTTAATGACACTATTGCCAATATAATCAACAAGGGTTCCCGACACTCTATCGACATTTACAAAGTTGTTGTTCCGCCCAGCCGTTTCTTTTCGAGCTGGATATTCAGACCCAGCCCTCTTATTTCATTGCAAAGCACGTCAAACGACAGCGGCGTCCCGGCTTCGAGCGTATTTTGCCCCTTTACCATCGACTCGTATATCTTGGTGCGTCCTTCAACGTCGTCACTCTTCACTGTAAGCATTTCTTGTAATGTATAAGCTGCGCCGTAACCTTCCAGCGCCCAAACTTCCATTTCGCCGAACCTCTGTCCGCCGGTTCTCGCCTTGCCTCCTAACGGCTGCTGCGTTATCAAGCTGTAAGGCCCCGTCGAACGAGCGTGAATCTTGTCGTCAACCAAATGATGCAGTTTCATAATATAGATAAACCCAATCGTCGCCTGCTGGTCGAACGGCTCACCCGTCCGCCCGTCATATAACTGTGTCTTCAGCGACTTGGGAACCTGCACAAAAAGCTCATTATCCGCGGGTGCCTGGCCTGCCTTCTCAAGCTCAACCTTTCGACGAGCCATCAATTCGTTGGCCTCCTCGGTCAGGTTTCTGATGTCCTGCTCCTTGGCTCCGTCGAACACAGGCGTAACCGCCGTAAAGCCCAATGCCTTTGCCACCCAGCCAAGATGCGTCTCAAGAATCTGGCCGACGTTCATTCTGCTCGGTACACCCAGCGGGTTGAGCAGTATGTCAATCGGCGTACCATCCTCAAGGAACGGCATATCTTCCTGCGGCAGCACTTTCGCGATAACACCTTTGTTGCCGTGGCGACCCGCGATTTTGTCTCCAATCGACATAACCCGCTTGGTCGCTACATATATCTTGACCATTTCGATAACGCCGCTGGGAAGCTCATCGCCATGTTTCAGCCGTTCGACTCGCTTTTTGGCCTCCTCATCGAGCGTTTTTATTTTCTCAATGAACTTATCCGCCAGCTTCTCGACCTTTTCCCGCATCGGAGCCGGCTTTACCCATTTTATATCCCAGTTGGTAACCTGCTCGTAAACAACCTCGTCGTCTTCGCTGATGCCGGCTTTCTGCCTGCTGGATGGGTCAACAATATCGACCTCGAATTTCTCATGAATCGCGACCACCATCTGCCTGAATATCACGCACTGCTTTGACCGTATATCTTTTTCAATTTCTCTTATCTGGGCGTTAAGAACCTTTTTGCCCTCTTCGCCGCCTGCTCCCCGCCGCACAAACCGTTCGGTTTTAATGACGACACCTTCGTAACCGTTGGGCAACTCAAGCGAATCGTTCTTAACGTCTTCGCCGGCCCTGCCGAATATCGCATGCAGCAGTTTTTCTTCCGGCGTAAGCTCTGTCTTGCCCTTCGGCACAACCTTGCCCACCAGGATATCGCCCGGCTGAACCCTCGTGCCCTCCTGAACCACGCCGTGCTCATCAAGATTACGCAACGCTTTTTCGCTTACGTTTGGTATGTCGTTGGTGAATTCTTCCTTGCCTAACGGCGTCTCGCGTATCTCGGCGTCAAACTCATTGATATGAATACTTGTGAAGCTGTCATTCCTGACTAATCGCTCGCTGACAATGATAGCATCCTCGAAGTTGAATCCTTCGTATGACATAAACGCACAAAGCACGTTCCTGCCCAATGCAAGCACACCGTTCTCAGTGCCGCCGCCGTCGGCCAGCGTCTGGTCCTTTTCGACCTTTTGCCCAAGTTTGACAATCGGCCTCTGGTTAAGACACGTCCGCTCATTCAAGCCGAAGTATTTCTCCAGCTTGTATTCATCCGTATGATTAATCACAACCTTAGTGGCGTCAACCGCGGTAACTGTTCCCGCCTTTTGCGCCCGCACGACCATACTCGAATACCGCCCCGCCATTTCTTCCATACCCGTCTGAACCAGCGGCGCCTGGCACTTCAACAGCGGCACCGCCTGGCGTTGCATGTTCGAACCCATCAGCGCCCTGTTCGCGTCGTCATGCTCGAGGAACGGTATCAGCGCAGCCGACAAACCCACAATCTGCTTTGGCGAAACATCGACGTAGTTCACCTCATCACGTGTTACTTGTGCAAGTTCGCCCTGCTGTCGTGCCAGCACCATACCTTCCGGTATCCTGTTTGTTTCCGGGTCAACCGCACTTGGCGGAGCGAATATCGCTTTCATTTCCTCATCCGCCCGCAGGAATGCGACGCTGCCTGTAACCTTGCCCTTGTCAACCTTGTAATAAGGCGACAACAGGAACCCATACTCGTCAACCGTGGCGAATATCGCCAGCGAGCTGATAAGACCGATGTTTGTGCCTTCCGGCGTCTCTACCGGGCAAATCCTGCCGTAGTGACTGATATGAACGTCGCGAACCTCAAAGCCCGCGCGTCTTCTGTTCAAACCGCCCGGCCCAAGCGCCGACAAACGTCTTTCGTGTGTCAACTGGCTAAGCGAATTGGTCTGGTCAACTATCTGGCTCAATTCCCCTCGTCCGAAGAAAAAGTTTATGCTGCTCGATACGCTCTTCGAGTTGACAAGGTCCGCTATCCGCAATGGCTGTTCGCCTTCCTTCGTCGTGCTCATTCGTTCCTGCACGGTCTTGCGAAGCTTCAAAAGCCCCTTGCGAATTTCGCCGCCAGCCAGCTCATCAATTGTTCTTAGCCGGCGATTACCCAAATGGTCGATATCGTCAACCTCGCCCTTGTTGTTCCGCAGCCCGATTATGTAGTTCACCGCATTGATGAAATCTTCGGCCCGCAGCGTCATTTCGGTAAGGCCAACGTTTTGCCCGAACTTGCGGTTCAGCCGGAACCTGCCCACTTTGCCTAACCGATACCGGTTGACATCAAAGAATTTCTCATCGAAGAACTGTTTGGCCTTTTCCTGGTTGGCCGGGTTGCCTGGCCGTAACCTGACGTAAAACTTCAACAACGCCTGCTCGTGACTCTTGCAGTCATCTTCCGCAAGCGTATTGAACACCAGCGCATCACACGACCCTTCGACTACCTCGATTTTCTTTATTTCGCTTTGCTGAATAATCGAAACCTTATCGCCGATTTGTGCGCCGGCTTTTACGATTATCTCGCCGCTTTCGGTATCGACGATGTCTCGTACCACCCACATATCGGGCGTCAGCTTGTTCTTCTGAACCTCTTTGGTCTCGTAGAACCGCCTGATTATCTGTTCGGTTTCGCCAAACTCAGCGCTTAACGCCCGCAGGAAAATCGTCGCGGGAATCTTGCTCGACTGGTCGATTTTCACAACCAGAACGTCTTTGTGTGTAACACTGATTTCTATCCAGCTTCCGCGTTCGGGGATAATTCTGCCCCCGTGAAGTATGCGGTCGCCTTCTTTGCTCTCTACAAGGAAATCAACGCCGGGACTCCTGTGAAGCTGGCTTACAATAACTCTTTCGGCTCCGTTGATAATGAATTCACCGCCCCCGATCATGACGGGGATTTCGCCGAGGTATATCGCCTGTTCGGCTATGTCCTGTCCGTCCTTGTTGCGAAGCCGGCAGGTAATCTTCAGCGGATAACCGTACGTCAGGCGAAGCTGCCTGCACTCGTTTATGTTGTACCTCGGCTGCTCAAGCTCATAGTAACGGTACTCCAGGATTATCCCTTTATCGTAGCTTTCTATCGGGAAGGTCTCACGAAACAACTCTTCCAGGCCCCTGTTCGCACGCTTCGTAGGGGCTACGTCCATTTGCAGAAACTCTCCGTAGCCCTTCCTCTGCACGACAACAAGGTCAGGGATTTCGACTTTCTCCAGCATTTTGCCGAAATTACGAACTTTCAATTCAGCCATTTTTCAGTCCCGAATTAAACGGCAATCGTTAAATTGTCCGATTTTTTTATTTTTGGCCCTTCTGGGGCACATTCAATATTTAGGCGATTTCTACCGTTGCTCCGGCGCTTTCGAGCTGCTTCTTGGCGGCCTCTGCCTCGTCCTTGCTTACGCCGGTCTTTACCGGTTTCGGTGCACCATCAACCAGGTCCTTCGCTTCTTTGAGGCCCAGTGATGTCAATGCTCTGACTTCCTTGATGACCTGAATCTTCTTTTCGCCGGCTGCCTTGAGGATAACGTCAAACGTGCTCTTCACCGGTGCTGCCTCAACCGCTGCCGCCGGGCCTGCCATCATTACCGCACCGCCCGCTGCCGGCTCTATGCCGTACTCTTCCTTAAGATAGTCGCCAAGCTCCTTGGCCTGCATCAGCGTCAGCTTTACAATCGCGTCGCCGAGTTTCTTTGTTTCATCGCTGAAGCTCTTTGCCTGTTTTGTTTCTTCTGACATGTTCGTTAAACTCCTATATCAATTCGCCCGATGGTAGCCGGAACTACGCCGTCCCGTTTAACCCCGAAAATCCGGGGGCAGCCGTCTGAGCTGTTTGTATTCGTTTTGAGCCGCCCCTTATGCGGCCTTGGTCTCCGATTTTTCACCTTTGTCCACAATCGTCTTTACGCAGCCGGCAATTCTTCCCGCAGGTCCGCCAATCGCCCCGGCCAATCTCGCGCCCGGCGACTTGGCCAACATAATAATCCTGCCCTGCAATTCCACCCGGCTCGGCATCTTCGAAAGCCCCTGTGCCCTCTTGTCGTCCAGCGAAGCGCCTTCGAGATATGCGCCTTTTATATGAATCGCCTTCACCTTGCCTGTCCAGACGCTTAATTCCTTTGCGACATCAACGATGCTGTCGCCGCCGTATGCAACTACGCAAGGCCCGACGAAAAGCGACGACGCTGATTCCATCTTCAGCTTTGTCAGTGTCCTTTTCATAAGGGCGTTCTTGACGACTAACAGCTTAATGCCTTTGTTCTTGAGCGCCCCACGCATTACGTTGTTATCAACGCCGTTTACTTTCTGCGTGCTGATAACGATAAAATCGGTAACCTTTTCGTTAACGATTCTTTTTTCCAGTTCTGAACACAGTAAATCTTTTACGAACTTGCTCATATTTTCACCTGCCTGATTCTTTCACAAACGCGTTATGCGCAGCGAATCTCTGCGCACAACCAAATTTCAAATCCGCCTATACGACAACCAGCACGCCCGGGCTCATCGCCGCGTGAATGCTGATTTTCTTAATATATGTTCCTTTTGAGCTTACCGGCTTAATCTTCTTGATATGCGCTATAACCACGTCGATGTTGTCTATCAGCTTCTGCGCGTCAAAACTCACCTTGCCTACCACAACGTGGACGTTTCCGCCCGTGTCGTTTTTGAATTCGACCTTGCCCGCCGCGAACTCACGCACTGCGGTAGCGACGTCGGCAGTTACCGTGCCATTTTTGGGCGAGGGCATCTTGCCCTGTGGACCAAGAACCCGGCCCAGCTTGCCTACCTTGCCCATAACCTTCGTTGAAGCAATCGCCACGTCGAAATCCGACCAGCCGCCCGTTACCTTTGCAATCAGCTCGTCCACACCTACCTCAATAGCGCCCGCCTGCTTGGCTGCGTCGGCGTCTGCTCCTTCGCAGAACGCAATGACTTTCTTTTGCTGACCTATCCCGTGAGGCAGCGATAGCGCGCCGCGGACAATCTGGTCCGACTGCTTCGGGTCGATACCCAGCCAGAATATTAACTGGACCGTCTGGTCAAACTTCGTTGAGTTAAACGTCTTAACCTTTGCTACCGCCTCAGCCAAAGCAACCGGCGTTTCGCTGGTCTTCTCTGCGTCTTTGCGGTATCTTTTGCCTCTGGTAGTAATCGCCATAATTTTATTTCTCGAATCGCCTTTGTTTTACTTTTTCTTTAATCCACAACGTCAACGCCCATACTGCGAGCCGTGCCGCGGATAATCTTCGCCGCCTGATCCAAACTGTATGCGTTGAGGTCTTTCATCTTTGCCTGTGCAATCTGGCGCACCTGTTCGGCTGTTACCTTGCCGACCTTTTCCTTGTTAGGCGTGCCGCTGCCTTTGGCAACACCCGCCGCCTGTTTCAGCAATACCGCCGCCGGAGGACTCTTCACCTCGAAGGTGAATGTCTTGTCCGTATATACGGATATCACCACCGGCACAGTCGTCCCGTTCAGCTCTTTTGTCCGCTCGTTGAACTGCGAGACAAACTGCCCGATATTAACGCCGTGCTGGCCAAGCGCAGGACCAATCGGGGGGGCCGGGGTCGCCTGCCCGCCGGACGCCTGCAGTTTTATCTTGACTAATAATTCTTTTACGCCGCCTCTTGCTGCCGGTTTTTCCTTTGCCATTATTCAACCTCAAAACACGCCGCACTTCTTCGCTGAACAGGCCTTATGCCTTTTCAATCTGCCAATATTCGATATCCAGCGGAGTGCTTCGCCCGAATATTTCCACAATAACCTTTACAATGCCTCTGTCCTGGTCAATCGCCTCAACTGTTCCCTCGAAGCTCTCGAACGGACCTTCACGAATCTTAATCTGGTCGCCCTTCTTGAAATCAACCTTGATGCTCGGCGCCTCTTCGGGCTTTTCAACTTCCTGCATCATCTTGGCGACATCGGTATCCCGCATTGCCGTCGGAACACCTTCCGTACCCACAAAATCGCCTACGCCGGGAATCTCTTTTATCACAAACCACACTTTTTCCTGAACCTTCCCGTCTTCAGAGGTATTCATTTCCATAAAAACGTAGCCGGGGTACAGCTTTCGCTTGTGAACGGTCTGCTTATTGCCGCGAACCTTCTTGACCCTCTCGACAGGAACTTCTATCCTGCCGATAATGTCCGTCAGACCGGCCGCATTGACCTTCTGCGAAAGCACCTCTTTGACGTGCATCTCCTTATTGGATGCAACTCTCAGCACGTACCATTTCATTAAAACGCCCCGACTCAATTACGAAAAACGGTTTAAACGGGTTTACTCCCGCGTTTTACTGCACTAACCAGGCAACAGACAGCTGTAGAACAAAATCCGCGATGCCCAGCATCGCCGCCAGGAGAATCACCACCGAAATCACAACAATCGTCGAAACCGTTACTTCCTGTCTTGTGGACCAGTTAACTTTTTTCATTTCGCCTTCAGCGGCAATCATAAAATCCGCGATGCTTGGCCTGTTCATCAGCCACATAATCAAAACCGACAAGCCGATAAACAGTCCGACAGGCACCATCGTCGAAACCCACAGGCCGATATCCGCCGCATCGAGCGTTCGATAAAGCGAAAAACACCCTATCGCCACTATCAGCGCACCGCTCAGGACGGTAATCATCCGCGTATATTTGCCCTGACCTCTTTTATATACACTCATCATAATACACCTGATTCCTTGCCTGAACGCTCTTTCGCCATCCCTGCCTTGCCCGCCCATATTCCCAATGCTTTATCAGGATAAAAGCGGTAGCTTTCGAGCGCCGGCGGCTGGCCCACACCAGGCCAGAAGGGAATCGAACCCCCAACCTTCGGTTTTGGAGACCGACGCTCTGCCAATTGAGCTACTGGCCTATCATTGTCTCTGTACCAACCCGTATTACTTACGCTTCAGCTTATGAGTCGTATGTTTTCGCTCGAACTTGCAATACTTCTGCAACTCCAGTTTCGGAGTGCCTTCAGCGACACTGATATTGGTCCTGTAGTTTCGCTGCCCGCAATCCTTGCATTCAAGCCAAACAAATTCTCTTTTACTTTTCTTAGCCATACGACCCTGCTGTATCGTCCTTTATTCGTTCATTAACCGATAACCTTGGTTACAACGCCGGCGCCGACGGTTCTGCCGCCTTCACGAATGGCGAACCGCAGGCCTTCTTCCATCGCGATGGGCGATATAATCTCGACTTCCATAGCGATGTTATCGCCGGGCATACACATCTCAGCGGGCTTGCCTTCTCGGCTCTGAATGAGCTTTACGGAACCCGTTACGTCTGTTGTCCTGAAATAAAACTGCGGCTTATATCCCGGGAAGAACGGGGAATGTCTTCCGCCTTCTTCTTTCGTCAGGACGTAAACTTCCGACATGAAATGCGTGTGTGGCGTAATGCTTCCCGGCTTGGCAATAACCTGTCCGCGTTCGAGGTCCTTCTTTTCGACGCCCCTAAGAAGCAATCCGACATTATCGCCCGCCTGTCCTTCATCCAGCGTCTTGTTGAACATCTCAACGCCGGTAACAACCGATTTACGAATATCCGGTGAAAGCCCGATTATGGACACTTCTTCGCCGACCTTCACAACGCCTCTCTCAATTCTTCCTGTACCGACTGTTCCCCTGCCCTTAATGCTGAATACGTCTTCAACGGGCATAAGGAACGGCTTATCAACCTGTCTTTGCGGAATTGGAATATACTCATCCATCGCTTTGAGCAGCTCAATTATCGGCTTACAAGCCGGGTCATCTATCGTCTTGGCGGCAAGCGCCGCGGTCGATGAACCGCGAATAATCGGCGTCGTGTCGCCCGGGAACTCGTATTTATTCAGGAGGTCTCTCACCTCCATCTCAACCAGGTCAACAAGCTCCTTGTCATCAACCAGGTCAACCTTATTCAGGAATACCACAACCTTCGGCACGTTTACCTGACGTGCAAGCAGGATGTGCTCTCGTGTCTGAGGCATCGGGCCGTCATAAGCGCTGACCACAAGAATGGCTCCGTCCATCTGGGCGGCGCCGGTAATCATGTTCTTCACGTAATCGGCGTGGCCCGGACAGTCAACGTGGGCATAATGCCTGTTTGCTGTCATATACTCGACGTGCGCGGTCGCAATCGTCAAAATCTTCGTTGGGTCTCGCCGGCCCTGTGACTCCGAGGCCTTCGCTATGTCATCATAGCTCTTAAACTTAGAAAATCCCTGCAGTTCCATTACCTTGGTCATCGCCGACGTCAGCGTCGTCTTGCCATGGTCGACGTGTCCGATCGTGCCGACGTTGACGTGGGGCTTAGTTCTCTCAAATACCGCCTTAGCCATGGTTTTACAAACCTCCTATCATTTGTTTCCTTTTAGTTTCCGTTTACTGTCCTACGCTGTTTTTAAATTTACGTTTTTATAAAATCAACTCACAGCCGGCCCTGGCCACCAAGCCAACACGCCGGCCTGAAAACGCTGCACTTAGCTGCTGATGGGATTTGAACCCATGACCTCGTCCTTACCAAGGACGCACTCTACCAACTGAGCTACAGCAGCAGTTTAAACACAATTCCTCTGCGCCGCGCAAAAGCACAGGCAGGAACTAAAAATAGTCCCCGCGCTCGGCCGCAGGCCTCTAAAACCACGCTGTCTTTGCCTCAAACCCGGCTTTTGACAGCCACCAATCCGTTATTAAACTAATGTGAGTAGGGTAGTTTACAAAAATACGGGGCACTCTGCAAACACAAAAAACAAAAAAATAATATTTTTTTTTGCCCCCCCTCCATCTCCCGGGTTTTCAGATATTACTTTACCCCCTGACCAACACCGATATCAGTATTGTTATCCGCCTGTATTTGGGTCTTCAGCCAAATCAAATCGTTTACTCCATCGGGCCAGGTTTTGACGCCACAAAGGCCGTTGATCAGATAGTTTGACCTTCCACAGCAATTTCAAAACCATATTGGGCTCTGCCCCCCCCGACGGATTATCCAGAAACGCATCTATCGAGCGAACAACCGCGCTGTCTCTACCTAAGTCCTTTTCCAGTAAGGAATTACCTACAAGCAGTGCCGCCGCCTCCACCTTTGGCCAGCGCAGATACACATTTATTAATTGTCCTAAAATTATTTCCTTTTGCTCTTTGGTCCTGGCAGATTCCCGCAATTTGCCAAGATACTCCGCCGCCTGCTCAAATTGCCCCGACTTTGCGTAAAGCTGGGCAAGTTTCTCCCTTGTGGCTTTCACCATGTCCGCCCTGTTTTCAGCAGCCGCCTTGCGTTCCGCAAGCTCAAAAAACGACACATACTGCTCATCTGGCAACTTCCCATTGACCAACTGAGAATCAAACTTGCCAACCCAGTTTTCAATAACATTCGTATCGCAGTTGTTAAATATCTTCAGCATCGCCTGCCACGCCGATTTACCTTCCGAATTAGCCCCCACTTTGTCCCACAACCACAAAAGGTCGTCTTTACCTCCTACGTCCCCCGCAAGCTCCATAACCCTGTCTCTGACTATTTGGCTTTTGTCATTAACAAAATCCTTTGCCAGCAGTTTTAGCGCCCTGGGCTTGTCAACGCATATAAGTCCGTCAACCGCCGCCTCCCTTACCAGGTCGCTTTCATCGTTTAACGCCTGTTCAAAAACCGCAGCGAATCGCTTAGCTGACTCCGGCTTATAGGCGCTCTGCCCGCACAATCTCGCCATCGTCCCTAACAAATCTCCACGCAGAGCGCTATTGCCGTTTTGCTTGTCTCGACTGTATCTTTCCACAAGCATATCCATATACCTGGCGGCATCGTCATCCGAAAGTCCGCCCGGCTCAATCAGTTTCCTGATTACTTCCGCCCCCCTGTGCGCCTTTTTAGCGTCCTCGTCATTGAGGTATCCGGCCGCCCATTCCAGCGTCTGCTTTCGAAGCTCAGGAGAAAGCTGGCTGCCCGATGTCGGAACGAGCGCATAATGGCACGCTGCGCCAAGAGCAACAAATAACTCCGTCTTCACTTCTTCGTCCTGCTCAACCTTGAATTGTTCCGCCAGCCGTTCCGCTGAGCTTAATTCACCCGTCAGCGAAAGCAGCTTCGCCGTCGCAAGACGAATGTCCCTGTTGTCGCTGGAAACCAACTTTACCAGAACCGGCCCAAGCTCCGCGGGCAGTTTCGATTGCGTCCCAATCCGCCACTGCGACACCTTATCCAGAGCCCACAGCCGAATCATAGATTCAGAATTGTTCAATTGCTCTATAAGGAATTTACCTCGCTGCCCATCGTCGCTGATTCCCTCATATATCCTGTCCAGTGAACCTAAATACAGCTTTCGCCACTGGTCTCGTTCCTTCTCCAGGTCGTTTACCCGCGATTCCTGCCGAATAAGCCAGTCGCGCTGAAACCGCTCCATTCCCTTCGTTCGCAGCTCGCTCAATATCTGCGCCCGTCTCCTCGCGTCCCTGCTGACGGGTACGCCTAACGACCGAAGCGCATCACCTGCGGCACCTGAGACCTGCTTATCTTTGTCCTCCACAAGCTCGGCTATCCGCGTTATAGCTCTTATATCGAGCTGCACCTTCATCGCATATATCGCGTTTAATCGTGCCTTGGCGGGCATCGATTCGTCTTTTGCCATTGGTTCCAGAACATTCGCTATCGCGTCATAATCGAAAATCAGCAATGCCTCTGCTGCGAATTTGGCGGGATTTCCTTCTTCCGTTTTCAAAATATTTGCCAACGGCCCAATAAAATCATTCTTGTTCCTTATCGGCCGCCTGGTCTCCCTGCTGACTGTCAGCGCCCTGCAAACCGCCATCCTTGCCTGCTTGTTTTCCGATTGGTTTAATGCCTCTATCAGTATCCGCCTTGCGCCGGCGCTATCGCTAAAAAGCATCACCATCGCGGCATCCAGGCGAACATCATCCGTCGCCCCTCTCAGCAACGCCTCCTGGTTTACCTTCAATTGCGTGTCCGTCTCACCGCTCGGCAATGTCTCCGCCAAAGGCGCAGGGGCAGGTATATTTGTATTCTCAACTCTTTTAGCCGCCCCCTGCTCACATCCCGCCAATAATAATAAGATAACCAAATAAAATCGTCGTATCGTTATTCCAAGTATCTTTTTGAACTGATTATTCATCATTACGTCCATCACCTCTGATAATAAACCCTTATCGCCACACACGTCAACCGCCGATTCCGAAATAGTCCTATAAAATCTACGGCCGCGGGTGATATTTCCTGTGAATCTCCCGCAATCTCTCATTGTCAACGTGCGTATAAATCTGCGTCGTCGATATATCCACGTGTCCTAACATTTCCTGAACGCTCCGTAAATCCGCACCGCCCGCCAGCAGGTGAGTCGCAAAACAATGCCTCAGCGTATGCACAGTCAAATTTCTCGGCATACCGGCGCGTGCCGCGTATCTTTTTATAAGCCGCCAGATTTCGATACGCCCCATAGGTCTGCCTGTTCGGCTAAGCAGTAAAAAATCCCCGCTAAATGACTTTGCCAATCTGGGTCTCATATTTTTCATATATTCCAGCGTCGCCGCAGCCGCAACCTTACCGAGCGGTATCACCCGTTCCTTGCTGCCCTTGCCGATACATCGTAAATATCCCACGTCAAGATTCAAATCCGCTATTTTCAAGCCCGCAACCTCACTGGCCCGGACCCCGGTCGCGTAAAGCAATTCAAGGATTGCCTTGTCGCGCAGGTAATACTTTTCCTTCGGCGAGGGCGCCTCCAGCAAATCCACTACCTGTTTTTTGCTGCATATTATTGGCAGCCGCTGCCAGAGCTTAGGCCCTTCCAGAATCCCCGTAAAATCATCCTTAACCAGCCCGTTTAGCTTGCCGAACCGCAAAAACATCCGAATCGCAACCAAACCCCTCTTTTGCGATGCCTCCGCCTTGTTATCCTTTGCCAGTATCATCATATATTTCTGTATCAGGGCGGGCGTAATCTGTTTAATTTCGTCAACCTTGCCGGATTTACAGAATTCCAGGAAATCTCTCAAATCTCGCCCATAACCCTGAATTGTGTTGTCAGACAATCCCCCCTCGACTGTCAGGTAGCTTAAAAAGTCCCGAACCAGCCGACCCAGGGGCAATTCATCAAGTTTGCTTGTAATTGTCTGTGTCTGGACTGAAGGCATAGAAATTCCGCGCTAATACTATTATTAACTTCATCGACCATTATTCAAAAAACCCTTTAACACCGCTTGCCTCTTGCAATATAATCTTCCGCGGATGCCGAACTGGCGAAATGACTGAGGTATTAAAAATGAATAAATTGATATTGAACAAACTGCTAACCTGCTCGCTGCTCTTTTGGCTCGCCGGCTGTGCGCAAAACAAATACGCAAAGACAATCGAGCAGCTCTGCCCGCCTGACGCGAATAAAACAGCCGCAATGACAACCGCCGAACAGGTGCTTGCCGAAATGCACTTCAGTATTGAAAAATTCGATGTTAATGTGGGCTACATAAGAACCGCCCCCTTGTCGGGAGCGCAGTCATTCGAGTTCTGGCGAGCCGACAGCGTCGGCTCATTCAACCGGACCGAAGCCGACATGCAAAGCATCCGCAGGGCAGTCGAAATCAACATAAGCGAACAAGCCGGCCAACTGTGTATCAACTGCATAGCAACCACGCATCGACTAAGCTTGCCCCAAAGTCAAACCGCGACAGACCAGCACACTGCGATGTCCTACCAACAAAGGGACGCGAAAAATCCCAAACTAACCCACGAGCAAAAAATGAATTTGACCTGGACGGACCTCGGCAGAGACAATCAATTGGAAACGGAAATTTTGAAACGCATCGAGAAACAACTCGCAGCGACCAAGAAGGAACAAAACAAATGAAAATACTCGTCGCCGGCGGAGCCGGGTACATCGGAAGTAATATGGCAGCTTGTCTGGCCGCCGAAGGACATCAGCCAATCATCTACGACAACCTAAGCAAGGGACATACAGCCGCGATAAAAGGATGCGAGTTTGTTAAAGGCGATTTGGCGGATTTAAACCTCCTTACCGCGACCCTCAAAAAACATAAAATCGAAGCCGTGATGCACTTCGCCGCGTTCATCGAGGCGGGCGAATCAGTAATCAATCCCCTCAAATACTTCATTAATAACGTCTCAAATACGCTGACACTGCTTAGCGCAATGGAACAAACAGGCATCGGGAAATTTGTATTCAGCAGCACCGCGGCGGTTTACGGAATGCCCGACAAACAGCCCATCACCGAGGACGAAGCCACAAAACCCATCAACCCATACGGGGGAACAAAACTGACCATCGAGAAAGTATGCCACTATCAGGCCGCCGCGGGCAAACTGCACTATGTCTCGCTGCGATACTTCAACGCCTGCGGCGCAGGCAACAACTGTACCCTTGGCGAAGACCATAAGCCCGAATCACATTTAATCCCGCTGACGATTTTCGCCGCGATGGGCAAAATGAACGCAATCAAAATCTTAGGCACTGATTACCCCACCGACGACGGCACCTGCGTCCGCGATTATATCCATATCGAAGACCTTTGCCTTGCGCATCTGCTCTCGCTGAAAAAACTCGATAAGCAGCCCGAATCGATTTACAACCTCGGTAACGGAAAGGGCTATTCCGTCCGACAGGTTATTGATACGGTAAAAAAGGTGTCGGGGAAAAACTTCAAGATCATCGAATCATCTCGCAGGTCCGGTGACCCGCCGGCACTTGTCTGTGATTCCGCCAAAGCCAGGGCCGAACTCGGCTGGCAGCCCAAATGGACAAACCTCGAAAAAATCGTCGAGTCCGCCTGGAAATGGCACAGCAAATATCCGAACGGATACGCCGAATAACAAGGATACGTGCAAATGAAGAAAATAAAGCAAAATGTCACCCGCTTCCTTAGAAAATACCGGATGGATTATCTCGATGTCGATATCGACCTGGTAATTGATTCCTTTCTGTCGGAGATGCAGCGAGGATTGGCGGGCAAAAAAAGCACGCTCGATATGATACCCACGTATATCGAAGTAGGTGCTGATGTCCCCACGAACAAACGTGTAATCGTCGTTGACGCGGGCGGCACAAATTTCCGGGTCGCTACCGTCTATTTCGACAACCAGAAAAAAGCAATTATCGAAAACCTGCGCCTCTACAAGATGCCCGGCGTCCAGCACGAAATCGGCAAAGACGAATTCTTCAAGATTATAGCGGGCTATCTCAAGGATGTCGCAGGCGCAGCACAAAATATCGGCTTCTGCTTTTCATACGCAGTCGAAATGTTCCCAAACAAAGACGGCCGGCTGATACGCTTCTCAAAAGAAATAAAAGCCAAAGACGTCGTCGGTCAATTCATCGGCGAAAACCTCAACCGCGCCATCGTGTCTATGGGGCTTGGCAGCGAAAAACATATTGTCCTGCTCAACGACACCGTCGTTACTCTTCTCGCCGGTGTCGGCTGCCAGAATCGCTCCTTCGGCTCATACATCGGCTTCATCCTCGGCACAGGCACCAACACCTGCTACGTCGAGAAAAACACCAACATCAAAAAGACAAAAGGACTCGACCTTTTGAAAAGCCAGATTATCAATACCGAATCGGGCAACTTCGGCAAAATCAAACAGGGCAAAATCGACGCCGCCTTCGACAAATCCACCGCCAATCCCGGCATCCACAAATTCGAGAAGATGATTTCCGGCGCATACCTCGGCCCCCTGTGTCTGGCCACCATCCACAAGGCCTGCGATGACAATCTGTTCTCAACAGGCATCGCAACCGCACTTTGGCAAATCTCCGAACTCGACACAAAAGATATGAACGCCTTTTTGCTCTACCCCTATGGCAACAACTCCCTCGCCGACGCCGCAAAACAGGGCAATGCCGATGACTCCCTTACCTTATATTATATAGCCGACCGCCTCACCGAACGAGCCGCCAAACTCACCGCGATTAACCTCTCCGCTATGGCAATCAAATCGGGACAAGGAACCGACCCCTCACGCCCAATCTGCATCGTCGCCGAAGGCACAACCTTTTACCAGATGAAGGGCTTAAAGAATCGCGTCGAGTTTTATCTGAAACAATATCTCGAAAACAAACTCGGGATTTATTACGAGATTGTCAGCGTCGATAACGCCACCCTCATCGGCGCGGCAATTGCAGGACTGACGAATTAAATGAATGACAAAACTATAAAAAGGTACGTCCCCGAAAAGCTTTTTGACAATATCAAGGAAGATTTTGCTTTCTTAGTCGAAGAGGTTGTAAACTCACAATTCGAATATGACTTTCAACTCAGAGCTACGTCATTCAATCTCTATTACAAAGGTAATAGTTTGGGGAAGATATCATATGGAAAAAGAAACAGTCTGTACACAATCAATGTCCATACTGCTTTTGTAACCGAAAAAATGAGAAGGCAATTTGGCGCAAAAACTCGTGCAAGCAACGATTACCTGAGATTTAACATTCCAGCAAAACAACTGAGGAATTTCTACAGCAAAAGTAATCTATCAATAATGTCACAGAAAGTGAAACAAGTGAATTATCAGGAAGAAATAATCTTCGAACAATCGCTAATTACGGATAACATCCACCGAGAAGATATCATAATCATCGACAGGCAAGTGCGCGAGCCGGGTGTCTCTGGCAGGATGGATTTATTGGCGCTGATTCTGAACGGACAAGGGATTTACCAATTCTGTGTATTGGAGGTCAAGCTCGGTAATAACCGGGAACTTGAGGGCTCCGTAGTTGATCAAATCGATAGGTACATCAAACAGATAAACGATAATTTTAAATCGTATAAGGCCAGTTATGAGGTGAATTACAAGCAAAAGCGGGAATTGGGTTTATTCAAAGCGTCGGCGACTACTTCTGTGACAATCTCGTTGCCAGTCTGTGGCGCTATAGTCGTAATTGGGTATCCAGGAAAAGCAAAGGAAAATATTGCTGCCTTGAAAACGAAACTACAGAGAACGGACAATATAACGCTCATCCAGTTCAGAAACTTGTTAGATGTAAGCAAGATATTGGATAAAAGACAGAGTTAACTCCAACCTTTGGTCTTAACTGCTCTTTCATTTCTCGGCATCAAATAAAGATTCATTCATTGCCCCGCTACGAAGGCCCTGCAAACCAATCGTGACGTATTTGAAGCCGAGGGATTTCAATCTTTGTATTGCCTGACGGCGAAGGGTCATAAATCGTTGTCCAAGATATGGCCGAAGCGATATTTTTTGGTGCGCAAATAGTCGATATTGTGGGGCGTTGGGGCTGCCTGAAGAGGAATCTGCTCGACGATTTTTATTCCGTAAACTTCGAGCCGATTGATTTTCTTCGGGTTGTTGGTGAGTATTTTAATCTGCTTGAGGCCCAGGTCGCGAAGAATCTGTGCGCCTATGCCGTAATCGCGTTTGTCGGGCGAAAAGCCAAGTTCGATATTCGCATCCACGGTGTCAAAGCCCTGTTCCTGGAGCTTATACGCGTGAAGTTTATTTGTCAGGCCTATCCCCCTGCCCTCCTGCCTGAGATAAACAAGCGCGCCTTTGCCCGCCTTTTCAATCAACTGCAACGCGGCTTCCAGCTGCCTGCCGCATTCACATCGCTGTGACCGGAACAAATCACCCGTCATACATTCCGAGTGTACCCGGACGAGAACCGGCTCATCGTGCTGAATCGGTTTGCCTGATTCATCAAGCTCGCCTACCCCGCCTTTGCAAATCGCAAGATGCGGCTCAGGCGATGAAAGCGATTCGTAAGCGATAAGTTTGAAATCCCCAAAATCGGTCGGCAAATGTACCGCCTCGACGCGCTTTACCTGTGTTTCTCGTTGCAGCCGATACTCAATCAGCTTGGCAATCGAGGTAATTTTCAGATTATGCTTTTTGCAAAATTCAAGCAGTTCCGGCACACGGGCCATCGACCCGTCGTCGTTCATAATCTCGCAAATCACCGCTGCCGGTTTCATCCCCCCCAGATGCATCAGGTCAATCGCACCTTCGGTCTGCCCCGCGCGAACAAGAACCCCGCCCTCACGTGCCCGAAGCGGAAAAATATGTCCAGGCCTGGCAAAATCAGCGGGCCTCGTTTTATCGGCAATCGCCATCTGTATTGTGTGCGCCCTGTCCGCCGCGCTGATACCAGTAGTAATACCTTCAGCCGCGTCGATACTGACCGTGAAAGCTGTATGCATCCGAGCGGTGTTGTCCTGGACCTGCGGATGAAGCCCGAGTGCGTCGCATTTCTCGCCCGTCAAAGGCAGGCAAATCAGCCCCCGCCCGAATTTCGCCATAAAATTAATAATCTGAGGCGTAACCTTTTCCGCCGCGCAGACAAGGTCACCCTCATTCTCGCGGTCCTCATCATCAACAAGGATAATCATTTTCCCCGCGCGAAGCTCGTCAATCACTTCCGGTATCTGGCTAAAATTCACTGACATATAATAAGGATTAGCAGGAATAATGCGTTTGGTCAAGGGTTAGCTCACCACAGGCAGCGAACAGCGTATAGCGGGTAGTGGGTAGTTAAATTGTCGATTGGCGATTTTCGATTGCGGATTTGGGAATGAGGAAGCCGCCGGAGGCGGAGAATTTTTAGAAACGGATTAACACGGCTTTTCAAAATCTGAATTTTCTGATTACCGCAGCACCGAGGCCGAACAGCAAAAGCGAGGCGGGCTCGGGCGTTGGTTCACAAATATAATCTTGAAATTCAAATTTCACAACTCTCAACCTAAAACTCAATAGGCCGTGACCGTTGGCTCCAGCGCGGTATTAGGCGACGCATTCATGGTTTTTTTACCGGAATCTTCACCGCAGGTAACTTCAGTATTCCTTGCCAGATGTGATATTTTAAGGGACTGGGATGATCCTTTGGAGGCGTAAATGACGCAGACAAGAAAAAGTCATTAGTCGCATTTGGTCGTATCAGCCAGCACCCGTTCCCAACCAGTATTTCCAAACCGTCGGGTTGGGACGGAGACCCCAAGGTGTATGTGTCGGCACGCAAACGTTCGGTCGAATCACACGTCAACGTAATCCAGCAGGGAGGAGGAACAGGGCCTCTTATCGCGACCGGCTCCATAGAAACAGGGTGGCCGAGACTATCTCGCATTTCAAAGCTTAGTTCGTCGCCGTAGCCGATGTTGTAATAGATTTCGAGCGGGCCGGGCCAGCCATGTCCATCAAAGATGTGCTGCAACTCGATATAAATTCTTGCGTGATACGGCGCGGCGTTCTCGTCATAAACCAGCAAACGCCCGCGAAGTATGTAACCCTCGTTGTCACTGACCGCCGGTGACCAATCACCAGCAGCAATCAGATTGGTGTCCGTCTGTCCGAAACAAAATTGACAAACGGCGAAAAGTAATAATGAAACGATAGCTTTCATAAGGCGTAAACCTCCTAACGGTCCAAAGCTGAGCCACGGCCACCGACGACTGACTCAGGTCTGCAATTTCTTGTTGCAAGCCTTCTTGAGGTCACGAACCTCCTCAAAAAGCTAAACCAACTGTTCTTAATTGGGATTTCCCACATTAAACACTTGGCTACACAACCAAAACATCATTGCCTTTTGCCCCACGCGGTTCGACTGTGCTCACCAGAGCCCAAAGGCGAGGTAGATTATACTCTTTTGCGGAGAACAGTCAAATGAAAAATGTCGAATGCAGAGGAATTCAGAATTGAGAGATGAGAATTGAGAACTTGCATCGCCGTGCCGGCGATGGCTAAACTTTTTATTGTGATAAGTATTTATGAATATTCTGTGCGGCTTTTTTGCCGTCGCCCATCGCCAAAATGACCGTCGCCGAGCCGCGAACAATATCTCCGCCCGCGAATACACCGGGGATACTGGTCATAAGATTCTCGTCGGCCTCGATATAACCCCACTTGTTAAGTTTCAGGCCCGGCGTCGTCTTCGTCAGCAGCGGGTTTGCACCGATGCCGATTGCTACAATCACAAGGTCGCAATCGATTACGAATTCCGAGCCGGGGATTGGCACTGGCCTTCGTCTGCCCGAGGCATCCGGCTCGCCCAACTGCATCCTGATACACTTTAGCCCTGCAACCCAGCCCTCTTTGTCGCCGAGGACTTCCAGTGGCGCGGTCAGCATCTCGAACCTGATTGTTTCTTCTTCCGCGTGATGCACTTCCTCGACGCGGGCGGGCATCTCTTTTCTGCTTCTGCGATAAACAATTATGCTCTCGTCCGCCCCCAGTCGTTTGCTCGTACGCACCGCGTCCATAGCGGTATTGCCTCCCCCGATAACGCAAACGCGTTTACCCCGTATAATCGGCGTATCGGATTCAGGGTTGTATGCCTCCATAAGATTGGCACGGGTGAGGTATTCATTCGCGGAGTAAACACCCTTGAAGTTCTCGCCTGGTATATTCATAAACTCAGGCAGCCCCGCACCGACTGCGATAAAAACCGCTTCGAATTTCTCGTCATTCATAAGCTGCGGTATCGTTACCGTCCTGCCCACGATGACGTTTGTCTCGATATTCACGCCCAGCGCCTTGAGATTGCGAATCTCTGCATCGACGATTTTCTTGGGCATACGGAATTCGGGTATTCCATAAACAAGCACGCCGCCCGCCTTGTGAAACGCCTCGAAAATGGTTACATCGTAACCGAGTTTGGCTAACTGGCCCGCGCAGGTAATCCCCGCCGGCCCCGAACCGATACACGCGACCTTTTTACCCGTCTTCTTAACCTCTGCCTTCTGTCCTCTGTCTTCTGTCTTCTGCTTCTGCATCTGGTAATCCGCGACAAACCGTTCGAGCCAGCCGACTGCAACAGGCGCTTCGCTTTTGCATCGCACACAGCACGCCTCGCACTGAATTTCCTGCGGGCAAACCCGTCCCGTTACCGCGGGCAGGTCGTTATCTCTGCGAACCAGTTCCGCCGCCGCGAGAAAATCACCTTCAGCGACGAGTTTCGCAAAACCGGGTATGTCAATACCGACGGGACAGCCCTCGACGCACTTCGGATTTTTGCATTGAAGGCATCGCTGCGCCTCGCGGATTGCGACCTGCTCCGCAAGCCCCAAGTTGACTTCCTTGAAGTCCCTGCTTCGCTCAATGCCGTCACGCTGCGGCATCTGCTGTCTCGGTATCGCCATCCGCTCTTTTGCGGTCATTTTTTTTGGTTCGCTGCTCACGTATTGCCTTTTAAAAGTTCACATTTATGCTCTTCATATTTTTTGTTTTCGTGTCCCTTATAGGTTTTGAGCCGATCCATAAGCTCATTGAAATCAACCTTGTGGCCATCGAATTCAGGGCCATCGACGCATGCGAATTTACGTTTGCCATCAATAGTTACCCTGCAGCCCCCGCACATCCCCGTCCCGTCAACCATAACAGGATTCAAACTTACGATAGTCGGGATATTCATTGGCCGGGTCAGCTCCGCTACCGCCTTCATCATTATTACGGGTCCCGCACAGTAAACAGCGTCCACTTTCGTCTGCGGGTTTTCGACAAGCTCCCGCAACGCGTCTGTTACGAGTCCCTTTTTACCCGATGAGCCGTCATCGGTTATGACAATTAACTTGTCGCTTGTCGAACCAAGTAATTCTTCGAGGATGACCAGCTCTTTGGTACGTGCGCCGATAATGCTGATTATTTTGTTCCCCGCCTCCCGCAGCGCAACCGCCTGCGGATACACGACCGCCGTTCCCAGCCCGCCTCCTATTACCGCCACTGTTCCGTACTTGGCGATATGACTTGGCTGCCCCAAAGGCCCCGCCACATCACAAAATGAATCGCCCTTTTTCAGCTTTGACATCTCTAAAGTGCTTTTGCCAACCGTCTGCACAATCAGCGTGATTGTGCCTGTTTTGGTATTAACGTCCGCGATTGTCAGAGGTATGCGTTCGGAATGTTCCAGGCCCCGGACGATTGCAAACTGTCCGCACAGCCGCGACTTGGCGACTCGCGGCGCCTTTATCTCATACCGGGTCACATTCGGCCCTACTGTCTCTTTATTTACGATTTCGAACATTGGGTTATCGATTCCTGCGATTAATAATCGGAGAAAGTAAAGATTATACCCTTTTCTCTTCCCCGATAAAAATTAAAAATGCGGGTCAAATCCATTAGAGGTTCTTATATTGATACGTTTGGGAGATAAAAGCGGATGGCCGCGATTGCTATTTCTTCCTTCGCAGCAACGTAACACCTAAGCCGAATAGTAAAAGCGTTGCCGGTTCGGGCGTAAGTAAAAACGCTTGGTCTATGCCATTATAAGTTCCATAACCTACAATCCAACCGTTGTTATTTATACAAGTGGCTTCTTTTAGTATCCAGCCGGAAGAGGGGTCTATCAGAGTGTTCAGGTCTATATTGTTCCCATGACCTGTAGAGTCAAAAAGGCACGCTTTGAACGCATGAGAACTATCAGAAGCATATCCAACAATCTGATCTTCATCGTTAGCAAACAAAGCCACGCTCTTTAAGCCACCGAGTGTTCCGAGGTCAATATTGTCCCCATCGCCTGAAGAGTCGAAAATACAGGCATGATAATAAGAGGTAAGGAAGGGTGTATAGACGGTCGCGTAGTCGGCCTGGCCGACAATCAGGCCTGAATCATTGGTGGAATAGGCCATACTGTAATCGCCGCCGAGTGTTCCGAGGTCAATATTATGCGTGCCGTCGTGAGGAGCGCCGAAAAGGCAGGCACGGGACCGATTGGAGCTATTATAGACACCACCGACAATCTGGCCGTTGTCATTAATCGAGTAAGCTAAGCTTGATCCGAGGTCAATATTAGACCAAGGTATTGTCTGGTTAAAAAGGCACGCCCGTGAAACAGACAAAATGACGCCTCCCACATTGACACTTTTGCTCGCCTGTCCGACAATATAGTCATTACCATTGATGCAATAAGCGGTTCCGTAATTGCCCCCGGGAGCAGGTAAGGCACCGAGTGTTCCCAGGTTTTTATTGTTTCCACCACCTGTAGAGTCAAAAAGACAAGCATAGGTCGGGCCGTCACTGTCAATAGCATTGCCGACAATCTTGCCGTTGTTGTTGATTGAATAGGCACAACTTTGCGAGCCGCCAAGCGTTCCAAGGTTTGTATTGGCTCCGCCGCCTGAAGAATCAAAAAGACAGGCAAGAGACTGGCCGGCACTATTGTAGGCATATCCGACAATCTGACCATTGTCATTAATAGATTGGGCCTTGCTGTACTGATAACCGCCAAGGGCGCTCAGGTCAATGACCTGCTGATATGCAAAAACGGGATTGCCCAGAACCAATAGAATCACCGCTGCTGGAAAAAGTGCGTTTTTTCTTTTCATAACTGTTTCTCCTGCCCTTACCGTATCCCGTAAAAAACCCACAGACAACCATTATTGAGCTACAGTCATCATCATCCCTTTTTCACAGGGTGATTATAGGATACCGGGTCTTGGGAAAAATGTCAAGGGAAATTCCGGTAAAAAACCATGTATTCAAAGCAGAAGCAATTTTTTGGTGCAATTCGGGCAGGCAAGCCGACAATAGAAGAATACTCTGTTTTTTTAAGGTGGCGGTCTGCGATGGCTGAAACGGCAACAACATTGGTCGAGTTGGATTATAAAGAGAACCTGGGTTGGCGAATAGGCATGGTCGTCATTACCCTTATGGCAATAGGCACGGTATTTGTCTTTTCCGCGGGCGTCGAGGTTTCCAAAGGCGTCAACCTGTCGCATTTCTATCAATCCGCCAACCTGCGAAAGGCCCTGTTTTTCCCCCTGGCCGTCGCGGTAATGTTGTTCGTGTCGCGTATCGATTACCGGCGATTCAATCTCGATAAGGGCCTGTGGCGTTCACCCATTACCTATTTATTCGGCATCAGCGTAATTTTGCTGGTGTTAGTGCTCATCCCCCACATCGGCTCGCAAATCAACCAGGCCAGACGCTGGCTCCGAATTCCCCTTGGCCCCGCAACAATCAGTTTTCAACCCTCGGAACTGGCAAAATGGACGGTAATTTTCTCGCTCTCGGCCTTTTGCGTCAAATACGGCGAGCGCCTGGCGTTCTTCAAACGAGGCCTTTTGCCCGTTTGTATTGTACTCGGCATTGTGGTAGGACTCATCATCATCGAGGACTTCGGCTCAGCAGCCCTGATTGCAATGCTCGCCTTTTTCATATTATTGATAGGTGGAGCGAACTGGCGATACCTCGTTGCCCCACTGCCCGTCGCTGCGATTGGTTTTGCCGCCGCGATACTCGCCTCGCCCACCCGCAGGATGCGAATTCTCGCCTTCCTGCACCCCGACCAGTGGACCGGCTCATCGAATTACCAGGCAAGCCAGTCGCTCATCGCCATCGGCTCAGGCGGGTTCTTCGGCAAAGGCCTCGGTATGGGCGTCTGCAAATATGGCCACCTTCCCGAAGACACTACCGACTTTATCTTCTCGATTATCGCCGAAGAGATGGGCCTGGTCGGAACCTTAACAGTCATCGCGCTTTTCATCATACTTATCGTTTTCGGGGTTATGGTAATAAATCGCTGCAAAGAACCCTTTGGCAAATTGCTCGCTACAAGCATCGTTCTGGCTATCGGCTTTCAGGCCGCACTCAATATTGGCGTAGTTACCGTCGTCCTGCCCACAAAAGGCCTGCCACTGCCCTTCGTCAGCGCGGGCGGAACGAGCATGCTCCTGTCCGCAGCCGCCGTCGGCGTTCTTTTGAATATCGCATCACAATGCGAAAAAACACAGCTCAGGGAGAACGCATAATGGCAGGCAAAAGCATCTTCTTCGCGGGCGGAGGAACAGGCGGGCATATTTACCCCGCATTGGCGATAGCGGAGAAAATCGCCGAACTCGACCCTGCCGCGAAAATCCATTTCTTCACCAGCAGCAGGGATATTGATAAACACATCCTGTCAAAAACCGCCTTCCAATATACCACCCTGCCCGCCATAGGCCTTTCAATCAGGCCGGACAAGTTTCTCCATTTCTGCAAAATGTTTCTGGCGAGTCAAATAATCGCAGCCGAAACGATAACCAAAAGCGAAAACCCGGTAGTCGTAGGCGTAGGCGGATTCGTCGCCGCGCCCGTCTGCCGAGCGGCTTACAAATTGAAGATTCCCCTCTTTTTGCTCAACGTCGATATCATCCCCGGCAAAGCCAACAAGCTCATCGGGCGATGGGCGCAACGCATCTTCGTCCAGTTCGAGGAAACCGCCGAATACTTCGGAAAGCAAAAAACAAAAGTAACCGTCGCCGGCTGCCCCCTGCGAAGCAGCTTCGACAACCCGAATCCGCAAAAAGCAAAAGACGCCCTCGGCCTCGACTACAACAAAAAAATCCTCCTCATAACAGGCGCCTCAACCGGCTCGCAGAACATTAACAGAACAATTTGCTCGCTGCTGGAAAAATTATCGAATTATGCCGACAACTGGCAAATAGTGCATTTAACAGGCAGGGCAAACTTCGACCAGGTCAGCGCCGGCTATACAAACGCCCCCATAAGAAATAAAGTTGTCGATTACTATGACGATATGCCGGACCTGCTCGCCGCCGCCGACATTGTAATAGGCAGAAGCGGCGCAGTCAGCGTCGCTGAATACGCCGCCGCGGCAACGCCGAGTATTTGTATGCCATATCCCTATCATAACGACCTGCACCAGTACCTCAACGCCGGAAAACTCGTCGAAGCAGGGGCCGCCGTTATCGTCGATGACGTGGGTGACGACAAAGACAGGTGCGAATGGCTCTGGGAGGAGCTTGAACCTCTGCTGAAAAACGAAACTACACGCCGGCAAATGAAAGACGCCTGCAAAACCGTCGCCCGAAAAAACGCCGCTAAAATAATTGCCGAAGCGGTCCTTGGCAAATAAGATTTAACAAGAAATATAACGGCATAAAAATGAAACTGGGAAAAATAATAATCATAGCCACGGGTTTAACTTTTATGGACTATATCGATGTGATGTGGATTATGCCCAGGCGCAGGACAATAAACTTTTGATGTTGACAATATATGGTCGATGATTAGGATGGTGCCGCCGGCGAAAAACGTCTGGCGAAGCCAAGCAGCATTTTTTAATATAAAAAATATATTATAAATTTTGGAGGTCACTGGTATGTTACTATTATTTTTAAGAGTGTTTTTTGTGGTCATTATCGTCGCGGTTTTTCTTGTGAACCTGACGGGGCAGGAGATTACCTCGGAAAAGGGCCGGCTGGATTTTTACGCCCTGCTCTGGAGCGGCCTGGCAATGGTGGTTGTAACGTTTGTTATCGACATCCTGACGCCCAAAAAATCCCTCGCCTCACTGGCCGGCGTTTTCTTCGGGCTTCTTGTCGGTATAGTCATAAGCTGGGCGCTGGCACAGGTACTCGATATGGTTGTTGATATTTATCGCATCGGGCTTACGGCAACGGTAACCAGCGCACTGAAGTGGATGATGGGAATATGTATCTGCTTTCTTATTATCACCATCGTCATACGCACAAAAGACGACGTCCGCTTCGTGATTCCATACGTCGAGTTCACAAAGCAAACCAAAGGCGCACGTCCCTTCGTCCTCGACACCTCCGCTATCATCGACGGCCGAATCGCCGACCTCTACAAAAGCCGGCTCTTCGACTCCCCTCTCATTGTACCCAGGTTCGTTTTGAACGAAATTCAGCTCATCTCCGACTCCGCAGACAAGCTCAAACGAAACCGCGGCAGACGAGGCCTCGATATCCTCAAAGAAATGCAGACGGATACATCGATTGATATTACAATCGATGATACGGTAGTACCGGATGTCGAGGGCGTAAAGGGCGTTGACCAGAAACTTATACCCTTCACCAAAAACTGCGGCGGCCGGCTCGTAACTACCGATTACAACCTCAGCAAAGTCGCGGCCGTCCGTGAAATTGACGTCCTCAATATCAACGACCTCGCCAACTCCCTCAAAACCATCGCCCTGCCCGGCGAAAATATGAAAGTCCGCATCATCAAGCCCGGCGAAGAGCCGCAACAGGGCGTCGGCTATCTCGACGACGGAACTATGGTCGTCGTCGAAGAGGCACGAAACAAAATCGGCAAAGATATCATCATCGCCGTTACAAGCGCATTGCAGACCTCCGCTGGCAAAATGATTTTTGGGAAATTCGAAAACTTCTCGGATCAATAAAAAACAAAAGATATAGTTCGGATTTGCTGTTTAACCCCCGGGCCTGCCCGGGGGTTTTTTATTTCAACAGTTTCATCAGCATCGGCACAATCTCGCTTTCCGCGACGGTCGCTATTTTCTTCCCTTTGCTATAAATGAATGCCTTGTTTTTCGCCGCGCATACCGCCAAATCCGCGTCCGCCGCCTCCCCTGGCCCGTTCACAATACACCCCATTACCGCGATTCGAACTGATTTATCGATACCACTCACCGCTTTTTTCACCTTGCGCGCAAGCCCTGCTATATCAATCTCGGTCCTCGCGCACGTCGGGCACACTATCAGCTGCAATTTAGGCGCAGGATACAGCCCCAGCGAAATCAAAATTTGCCTGGCGATTCTCGTCTCGATGACCGGGTCCCCCGCTGCGCTCACCCGTATCGTGTCCCCAATCCCTTCCGCCAGCAACGCC
This sequence comes from uncultured Phycisphaerales bacterium, assembly GCA_903857265.1. GTDB lineage: Bacteria > Planctomycetota > Phycisphaerae > Sedimentisphaerales > Anaerobacaceae > Fen-1362. The sequence goes on along the minus strand of CAIODZ010000036.1, from coordinate 8,505 downwards.
CCCAGAGTTACCGCCGACGGCACACACGCGTCCTCAGGCAGACCCGCGTGCGTCAAACCCAGGTGAACCGGGTAATCGAACGTCTCCGATATCCGCCTGTTGATTTCGATTGTGCGCACCGCGTCGCTGCTTTTGGCGCTCAGAACGATTTGGTGAAAGCCTCGCTTCTCAAATAGCCGGACGTAACCCTTCATTTCCTTCAGCATCAGCGCAACCCGCCTGCCCGAAACAACGTCCGCCTTTCTCAAATCCCTTATGCTCGCCTCGTTGACACCGATGCGAATCGCGACTTTGTGCATCTTCGCCGCGTCGATAATACGCAGTATGTCGCCGCGATTCTTTATATTACCCGGGTTCAGTCGTATCTTCGCCGCACCCGCCTCAATCGCCTCAATCGCCCTCTCTGCGCTGAAATGAATGTCGGCTACCAGCGGGATTTCCACCTTTTGAACGATTTTTGCAAATGCTGCCGTATCCACACGCGTCGGCACCGCCAGCCGAACCAGCCCGCAACCCGCTTGGGCCAGTTGCTCTATCTGCCGAACGCATCTCGCCACGTCCGTCGTCGGCACCTTCGTCATCGATTGTATCACAACCGCCGCCGACGACCCAATCTTGACTCCGGCTACATCAACCGTCCTCGTTTTTTTTCTTTTAATCATATCACGAATTGTATCTTGTTATATTCCACCAATCAAATTAAAATACCGCTATGTATTCGATGCTTCTCGACATCATCGCTGTCGTTGCGCTTATATGCGCGGCCTACCTCGGCGTGGGGTTGTTTATATATTGTATGCAGCCGCGATTCCTCTACGAACCCATCCGCAAAATCTCCTGCACCCCCGTTAAGTTCGGCCTCGATTTCGAAGAGGTCTATTTCAAAACCGCCGACCGCCTCCTGCTCCATGGCTGGTTCATCCCGGCGCCAAACGCCAAGTTCACCGTCCTTTACTGCCACGGCAACGGCGGCAATATGATGTATTTCCTCAACACCGTTAACTTCCTCAACAAGCTCGGACTCAATTGCTTCATCTTCGATTACCGCGGCTACGGTGAAAGCCAGGGAGCCCCCTCCGAAAACGGAACATACCTCGACGCCAGGGCCGCCTACAGATGGCTCACAAAGAAAAAAAGCGTCGCGCCGCAACAAATCATCCTCTTCGGCTGGTCGCTCGGCGGAAGCATCGCCGCCTATCTCGCAACCAAATCCAAATCCGCAGGCCTCGTAATCGAAAACGCCTTCACATCCTATTCAGCCATAGGCCAGAAATTTTTCCCCTATATGCCCGTAAAATTGTTCGCAAGGTTCGACTACCCAACTATCGATTACGTCCGCAAAGTTACCTGCCCCATCCTTGTCATTCACAGCAAAAACGACGAAATTATCCCCTTCGAACTCGGCCTTGAGATTTACGACGCCGCAAATGAACCCAAAAGATTCGTCGAAATTATCGGCAGACACCAAAGGCGTCATCGGCACATACCCGGGAAACCCAAAACAGGCGACGCTTACGAAAAGGCCTGGACTAATTGGCTCACATTCTTGAAAGAATTGGCCGACATTGAAAACGCCCAGCAAAAATACGCGTAATTGATTAATCCCATAGGCCTGTTCACCCTGAGCTTGTCGAAGGGCCCGGGGAGTTAAAATACAATGTAAACTTCGCGTCTCCCGAAAGGGATGGCCAAGCCATTTGTGGCTTAGTGGCAAATTAAGGAAATCCTTATGAAACGCAATACCTTTCACAAAATTTTAAACCCTGTTCTCGTCGTGTTCTTTATCAATCAGGCCGCTACGGCCATATTCAGCGACGCTTTGCCGCCCTGGGCATTCGAGATTTTACATCAGGGTGGCGGATTTATACTGCTCGCCCTCATCACCCTTCATTTCATCCTGAACTTCAACTGGGTCAAGGCAAATTACTTCGCAAAATAAAAAGGTATTTGAAACAATAATCTGCGCTCAGAAACTAATTTGAGGATAAAAATGGGGTTACTTTGGGAAATTGTTCAGACGGGCCTGATGTATGGCCAAAAACGAAAAGCCGATACGATTGAGGACAGGATTCTGATTCTCGAAGACCGGCTCACTGCAACGCAAAACACGCTGCGTTCGCTTGTAAAAAAACTCGAGGAAATGCAGGGCATCGATATCGACGGCGACGGCAAAATCGGTTAGCCCGGAAGTTTACCCGCCATGTTGTGTGGTGAATTTACCCCGCTTATTGCCTCAAATGCCCGCTAATTGCCGGGATATCGCAGTAATTCGAATTCAGGTGCAATATTATCAGGTTACGAAGCGTCAATAATTGAAGATATAAACGGCTTATCACTTTTAAAAACCGCTGATTGCGGAAAGGATGGACAATATGAAAATTGATTGCATAAAAAAAACGGTTGCGATTTTGGCCGCACTGACTTTGGGTTGCGCCGTAGCTTTTGCGGCGCCTGCCCCGGATTCCAATTCGCCCGCGCACGGGAATAAAGGTCCGGCTGCACAAAGGCCCGTTCGCGACTTTTTGCAGGAGCTTAGCGAGAAACTGAACCTCACGGACGCACAGAAGGCCGCCATCAAACCGATTCTGGCGACCGAGGCCAACGAAATAAAGGCCGTTAATCAGGATGCTTCGCTTCCAAACAGGCAAAAAGAAACGAAAATCAAAGAAATCCGGGACAACGGCAGAGAAAAGATAAACGCGCTGCTGACACCGGAGCAGCAGAAAAAATTTGCCGAAATGAAAGGCCAAGTGGGCAACAGAACGCGAGAACAACTCCAAAACCGCCTCGCTATGCTCGCTGAACAACTGGACCTCACGGATACACAGAAGGCCGCCATCAAACCGATTCTGGCGACCGAGGCCAATGAAATTAAAGCTGTCTTGCAGGACAATTCTCTTTCTAAGGAACAACAGAAAACTAAACTCTCTGGCATCCGGGAATCTTCGGACAAAAAAATAAATACGCTCCTGACCCCCGAACAGCAGGCCAAATGGGCAAAATTAAAAGAGCACGCAAAACAGGAGCGTAATAAAAATAAAAAGGATGCGCCGGGCGCATAAGCTCCCTGGTTTGCCCGCCGTGTTCTGTGGCAGATTTAATCACCGAAGGCGGATTGGAAGTTTAATATAGGATATTGGACATTGGACATTGGACATCGAACATTTATTTGTCCTCTGTCTTCCGTTATCCGGAACCTTCTTAGTGGCTTAGTGGCAAAAGTTGATGAGTTAGAATCTTGGGTTTCTGCTCCTGAGGCATCTGCCCCTGATGTACATGACAGCAAACATCATGGTTATAGATACTCAGGATACGCGTGCAGTTCGGAAACACGCACTTCCTGTTATCAGCCGAAGTTTTTAGCATTTTTCCCATTGTTATTCCTATAGGTAATTCACCAGATAAATATGAAAGGCCCCCCACGGGTGAGGCCTTTCTTTCGCGTTAATTTACAGCAGCTTGTTGTGGAACTACGTTTGTCGCGCATGGCCCTTTTTTGCCCTCGCCCACTGTGTACTCAACCTTCTGTCCTTCGTCCAGGTTCGCATATCCGGCTGTTTTGACTTCCGAGTGGTGAACGAACAGGTCGGCTCCTCCGTCGTCTGCGACGATAAACCCGTATCCCTTTTCACCATTGAACCATTTCACTGTTCCTGTACTCACAATAATACTCCTTGGCCTTTTAATCGGCCTGCAATTTATAACGTGCCTATCACATTTGCTGTTGGAGGATACCCTTGAAAGGCGGAAAGATATGCTCTACATAATACCTATTATACGGCACATTCCCGCATCCGCAACAAAAATAATAAATTTTTATTCAATATTCCCACAAATCGCGATTGCATGCGCTCGCATATCGTGGGCAGGAGAAACCGGGGTGTCCTGAAAAAATAATTTTTTGTCAACACTTTCTCCGAAATAAACGCCTTTAATAGTGTATAATGAACATGGTCGCTGACTGTCCATGGAAAACAGTTAGACCGCGTTAGTGACTGTTTATCTCACTAAAAAACTGGCAAAATAACATACATACTGGACAAAACAATGGGTAACGAAAAGCACATTATTGCTCAAATAGAGGCATATATCCGCCAGGGAGGCGGCGAATACGGTGATTGGTACATAGGTCTGGCAAATAACCCCATCGACCCAATCACAGAAGCTTCCCGCCTTCATAAAGTCCAAAACCGCAGATTTACATACATCGAAACCATATCGCATCAGGTCGCCAAATCCGTCGCCGATTATTTCCTCGATGTCTGCGGCACAGATGGCGATCTCAGCGATATCGATACAAGACACACTTGCCGGGCACTTTATATTTACAAAAAAGCCGCTAACTTCCTCACTTCGCCTGAAGTTTGTCCAGCGTAGGTGCGGTTTAGCAGTCGCCGGCACGGCGACTGATTTTGGCGAATCTTCGGCAGTAAATTTTTATAGGTTTTTGCCTCGCAAGATGTTATGCTTGTACGGTATCGGTCTACGGTGACCGATGGTTTTACGTTCGAATCGTGTCTGGCGCACTTATTTTCCCGCAGATAAACTGGAGAACTCATGCCGGACTTTGTTACAGGCGTTATTAAAAGGACATCCAAAGGCATTTTCGTTTTGCGTGACCCGGCTCGTTCATTCAGACCTGCCGCCCGTGAAGTGGTTATCCCCGCCGCACTTATGTATAAATGCTCCCTCGTCGAAGGCGCGGAAGTCACCGCAACTACCCGCGTTGACAGGGGGCTTACGCTGCTTGAAAATATCGTTTCCGTCTGCGGCCTTACCGTCGAGCAATTCAAAAAGCGCACCCCCTATCAGAAGCTTACCGCCGTGTCCCCCAATCAGCGGTTCGAACTTGAAAAATCAGGCGAGCTTTCGATGCGCATCGTTGACCTTGTCGCTCCCATGGGCAAAGGCACACGCGGCCTCATCGTCTCGCCCCCAAAGGCAGGCAAAACAATCCTCCTTACCCAGCTCGCCAAAGGTATCCTCGCCGACGATCCCAAAGCCAAAATTATCATTCTCCTCATCGACGAGCGGCCCGAAGAAGTTACCCAGATAAAACGAGGGCTACTTGACGCAACGGTTGTCGCCTCCTCAATCGACCAGACAATCGACGACCACGTTGAGCTGGCCGAAATTCTTTTGGCGTATATCAAAATACAGCTTGAATGCGGTCGTGATATTGTCGTCCTTGTCGATTCCATAACCCGTATGGGCCGTGCGTTTAATCGCAAAGGCACAGGTACAGGCCGAATGATGTCAGGCGGCCTTGAGGCAGGCGTCCTTGAAATTCCCCGCCGCTTTCTCGGAATGGCCCGTAAAATCGAAGACGGCGGCTCCGTTACAATCATCGCCACCGCACTTATCGATACCGGCTCACGAATGGACCAGCTCATCTTTGAAGAATTCAAAGGCACGGGCAACAGCGAGATCATCCTCTCTCGCTCGCTTGCCGAGCAGCGTATTTTCCCTGCTATCGATATCCCCGCCTCCGGCACTCGAATGGACGAGCAGCTCTGGGGCAAAGCTGATAGCAAAAAAATCGCCAATCTCCGCAGGGGATTGAGTGGCCAAAATCCCGCTGATGCCCTAAATACCCTCACCGCCGCACTCCGAAAATACCCCACCAATGCCGAACTCCTAAAAATCATTCCCGCGTAAGCCGGATGGTTAGCCCCGAAGCCTGCTTCGGGGTCGTTGCCTGCCCTCCATAGCACGAAGTGCGACGGAGGGTCATTCCTGCGCAAGCAGGAATCCATTAAATCGCCAATCCGCAATCTAAAATCCGCAATTTGGACTGTCTTCTGCCCTCCATCTTCCCCCTTGCATCTGCCGTCCGCTCCGGTACAATAGCTCTCACCATTGTTAGAGAAAGCGAAGGGCTTTATGAGCGTTAGCAATGAAATGTTCGTCAAAATAGCCGTTAAACTGGTATTGTCTGTCGGGGTTCTTCTGCTTGTTTTGTGTTTCGGACTCCTGCTCAGGGCGCTGCTTTTCAAGCGTCTGACAAAATGGGCCCAACAAAAAAAACACGACCTCGACGATATAATTATATCCGCGGTAAAAGGGCCGTTTGTTATATGGTTCCTGATGCTCGGCATATATATTGCCCTGCACTTTCATGAACTTCCCGAAAACGTCGTGCAAACCGCCGGCAAGGTTATGCTCGCCCTCGGTTTGTTTTCAGCAACGCTTGTCGCGGCAAATATAACGTCGGGCGTAATAACCCATTACTCGAACAAGCTGGGCCCGACCCTGCCCGGCGCAACTTTGACGCGGACCATAAGCCGGATAGTAATCTTCGCAGTCGGGTTCCTCGTTATCCTGAACGCCCTCGGAATATCTATAACGCCTATCATCGCAACATTAGGCGTCGGCGGCCTCGCTGTCGCCCTTGCCCTTCAGGATACGCTCTCGAATCTGTTTGCCGGGTTTCATATTATTACAAACAGCATCGTCCGCGTCGGCGACTACATTAAACTCGAATCGGGCCAGGAGGGTTATGTCATTGACGTTAACTGGCGAACCACCAAGGTCAAAATGCTCGACAATAACACCATACTCATTCCTAATTCGAAATTGACACAGACAAACGTAACAAATTATTACCTCCCCGATAAAAATTTGATTATCTTCGTTAATGTAGGCGTGCATTATAACAGTGATTTGAAGCATGTCGAGCAGGTTACCTGTGAAGTGGCAAAGGAAGTTATGCGCGAAGTCCAGGGCGGCGTCCCCGAATTCGACCCCTTTATTCGATACAACACCTTCGGCGATTCGAGCATAGGATTCACTGTCACCCTCATGGGAAAGGAATACTTTGACCAGTATCTTATCAGGCACGAGTTTATCAAACGCCTTCATCAGCGGTATTCGAAGGAAGGCATAGTTATTCCTTACCCGACAAGGACCATTAACATCACTCAGGAAGCCGCAAATAAAATCGTCAATTGGAAATCATAATTCATAAATGACTTGTGTCCTACCGGTCCGATAAGTCCGATTTCTAAATTCTACATTCTAAATTCTTACTTCGCCTTATTTCCCCCCTTGCCCCTTTCCCATTTTCCCGATATACTGTCACCTTATGGCAGGAATCGGCTCGGAAGAGTTTCGCACCATTGACCGTCACATATAGCCAGTGGTTCCACGTTACTTCAACTGCGAGGCCGCAAAGTCCCAATTGACGAGATGATCCAGAAAGGCCTGCACAAAGTCATTGCGGCGGTTCTGGTAGTCGAGATAGTAGGCATGCTCCCAGACATCGCACGTTAGGAGCGCGGTTTGTCCGTGTGCCACCGGTGTATCCGCGTTCGACGTCTTGACAATCTTCAACACGTCACCATCCTGCACAAGCCAGACCCAGCCGCTGCCGAATTGCGATACGGCCGCGGTCGTGAAGGCCTTCTTGAACTCATCGAAACTCCCGAAGGACTTCTCGATAAGTTCCAGCAGGTGTCCAGTGGGCTTACCGCCGCCACCGGGCTTCATGCTTTTCCAGAAGAACGTGTGGTTCCAGACCTGGGCCGCATTGTTGAAGACGGCTGCCTTATCCGCCACGCCTGCGGTCTCCTGGATTATCTTCTCCAGCGGCTGCGTCGCCCACGGTGTGCCTGCGACCAGCTTGTTCAGGTTGTCCACGTATGCTTGATGATGCTTGCCATAGTGGAAGCTCATTGTCTTGGCGGATATATAAGGTTCCAGCGCATCCTGTGCATAAGGCAGCGGCGGCAGTTGAAACGCTTGTGCCGTGCTCGGCGGTGAGGGTTCCGCCGCCTTGCATGTTACGGCCAGACCCGCCAAAAGCACCAAAGATGACACCACAGACCAAACCTCGGTTATGTATGACTTCATACTACACACTCCTTAAATGTTGTTACCGGTTCCTTCATTTGCTCCATATTTTTTCGTTCTGCTTCTCATAATTCAGATATAATCAAGCCAGACACGCTATCGCCGAAAGCCGCTTCGTCGCATTTTTCATATTCTTATCTGTACAATCATATCTGCCAGGTGTAATAACCCAATAAGGGAAAACCTAATTTGCCCCAGCTAAAAAGCTTAGACTCTGCCGCCGGAAATCTAAACTTTACGCTGTACGCTACTCACTACCTGCTGCCTCGAGATTGATGAAGCCCAGTCCCCCGCCGCCCAAAAAGTAATCCAGTCCGCCGGCTTCACCATCCTCAAAGACGATGAACTATATAATCTGTGATTTTTGCTTTCGTAGGGGCAGACCTGTGTGTCTGCCTGTGTAAATACGACAGCAATATTTGCATCAACAAAAAAATGATTTACGATGTCATTCCCGCGAAAGCGGGAATCCAGTTGTAGTTGCAGGTCGGGGCTTGCCCTCGACAAATGATTTCTATCTAGCCACAAAAAGGCACAAAAAGTTTAACCACCAATTTCACAGATTTAGAACTTGTATTATATTTCATCTATTCTCTTTAGCGTAACTAACCAAGAATTAGGAATCCTATCTGTATAACCCTTTCCAACTCCCTT
>CAIODZ010000035.1 GCA_903857265.1 uncultured Phycisphaerales bacterium | reverse complement strand
TACCCCGCTCAATAAATGACTTTAGAATCGGGAATTAATACCTGTATCTTATTGACTCTTGATTTTCTCATCATATTTAGTATAATGCAGATATGATTGCAGTATATGCCAATTGTTGTCCAATAGATGTCTATTATTGACTTTTATGGATTATTTATGGTTCCTGTTGATAAAAGAGAGCCGGATTTTTTTTCCAACCAGGTCCTGGAGGCAAATCGTTTTTATCTAAATACCCAATCTCAAAAAAATCAAAAACTTAAGGTCATATGCGGCGGCCGGGAACATTGTCAGCCAGGGTATCGAATCGATCGTTCTAATTTCCCTTTTTATTCCATTGAATTTGTGGCGAGTGGAAGAGGCGCAGTTGTTCTTGATGATAAAAAGAATACACTTTTTGCCGGAAAAGTATTTTCTTACGGCCCGGGTATAGCTCATATAATTACAAATGAAACTGAATTTCCTCTGGTCAAATATTTCGTTGATTTTACCGGGTCCGAAGCTTTAAAAATGCTGCTAAAATTCGGTCCTGCTTTGGGAAGCGCTGTTCAGGTATCTGCGCCTGATGCGATAATAATAATTTTTGAAGATCTCATAAAAAATGGGCAGAATGGCAGTTCTTATACTCCCCTTTTATGCGCGGCCATTTTGCAACAGCTCATTTTTAAAATCGCTGAAACTTCTATAATTGAAAATACACGAAAGTCTGCTGCTTTTTACACTTATCAGAAATCCAGAGAAATAATACAGAAGAATTGCCTTGCGCTTCGAAGCCTTGGTAAGATTGCCGAAGAATGTAATATAGATAATGCCTATCTTTGCAGACTCTTCAAAAGATTCGACAACCAAAGCCCATATCAATATCTGATGCAAATGAAAATGAATCTCGCGGCACAGCGGCTTCAATTACCAGATTCATCGGTAAAGGAAGTGTCGCAGGAATTCGGTTTCAGCGATCCTTTCAATTTTTCCAGAGTATTCAAACGGATTTTTGGTATATCCCCCGGCACCTTTAAAAACTTGCGTTAAAAACATGGAAATAAGATAAACTGGAGGCGGAAGATTCGAGCACCAGCAAAACCATCTTTGTAAGTCCTTGTTAGTAAAAAGTCAATAATAGACATTCATAGGGCAACGATAGACATATCTTCTATAGTCAAATTGTGTTATACTATATAATGTTATGACATTCACATGTGTCTTTTGGGTGGGCTGGTTTTTTGGAGTTTTGGTGATGAAGTCAAAAATAAGATTTGCTGCGATTATCGTTTTTGCGTTTCTTTGTTCGGCCCTCTCGGGCTATGCTGCCGATTTGACTGTCAGCGTTGATGCCTCATCTTATATCCGCCCAATCCCTGAGACGATGTACGGGATGAATATGCGCTGCTGGGACGGCAAGCAGAATGGCGGTAATTATAACTATAATAATCTGATGGTTGCTTCAGGCAGGAGATATGTTCGCTGGCCAGGCGGATCCTGGGGCGATGCCTATCTCTGGAGTGACATGGAAGGGCCTAATGACGCAAACACATGGATTGTCAGCTATGATGAATCAATGTATCTTCTCAACCGGTATGGCACAATAATGCAGCCGATAGTGAACTTTCAGGGGTACTGGAATGGCCAGAGTCATCCTGCGGAAGCGATAACTTCGGCTGCCGGCTGGGTCGCGGACCAAAGCTCCAGAATCCCGACCGCGCGATACTGGGAAATCGGAAATGAAAGCTACGGCTCGTGGGAAGCGGGATATGACGCAAATATCAACGGCACTTATTATGGCAGTCGGTTTGCGGACTTTTACATCGCTATGAAGGCGGTGAATCCGCAGATAAAAATCGGGGCAGTCGGAAGAGAGTATGACAATCAGTATAGTCAGTGGACCCGCAAATTGCTTCTTGCCGCTTACGCAAAAGGCGTTGTGCCCGACTTCATTATTATCCATATGTATCCAGGGTCAAACCAGAGCGCATCATACAACCCGACCCTGCTGGCTTTCGATATTGGTGAGATCGCGAACTTTACCTCAAGTATGAATACCATCATAACCGGCGCTATAGGTTCTCAATATGTGGGAAAAATAAAATTCTGGATGACGGAATGGAACGTGGGGGAAGTGACCAGCTATAAAAGAACAACTTGTTACGAGGATGCGTTGTTCCAGTTTCAGTATATTATGGAAATGGCAAAATACGGCTGGGAGGGTTCTAATCCCTGGAACCAGGATGAGTGTAATATTAATACCTACGCTCCCAGCTCGGTTTACCCGGTCTGGTACGTATCTCCTATGCTTTCGAACAGATTCGGCAGAGATATGGTTACCGCATCTTCAAATGATTCAATGGTCAGGGCATACGCAAGCAGAGATGACGTGAATAATCTTACCATCTTTATTGTAAGTAACTATCCGAGTACGGATAGAACGGTGCATATCGACATATCCGGTTTTGGCGCAGGGGCGACCGGCGAATGCTGGCTGATTGAGCCGGCAGGAACGATGATATCAGGCGGAGCGACAATCCAGGATTACTCCAGCATAAATATCAACGGCGTGATTCATCCGGACCCATGCGCATTAAACTGGTTAAACGGTGTATCGATTGCAACCAGCAGCAGTTTTGACATCAGTTTACCAAGAAGCCGAATGTTGCTGATTAAAATTCCGCCCGCTAACCCGACTGACCAGTTGCCTTACGGCGGGGTTGCCCGGTCAATACCGGGGACGATTGAGGCGGAAGATTACGATACAGGGGGCAAGTTTGTTGCTTATTACGACACGACAGCAGGAAATAGCGGCGGTCAATATCGTTCAGACGATGTGGATATAGAGACATGCAGCGAGGGCGGTTACGATGTTACCGGTATGAATGTAAAGGAATGGCTCGAATACACTGTTGATGTTGAATCGAGCGGCTTATATAAAATGCGTGCGAGGGTGGCGTCGGCCAGTGCGGGCGGCGAATTTCGTATCGAGTTCGACGGCCAGGATGTAACAGGCCCGGTCAGCTTCGATGCGACAGGCGACGGGCAGACCTTTGTCAACGTGGATGTCAATAATGTCCTGCTCAGTAAGGGCCTGCATACTATGCGGCTTCTGATAGACGCCGACGACTGGAACATCAACTGGATTAATTTTTCCAAACTTAACGGTGGAACAAACAAGGCGCTTCGTGAGTGGTGGACAGGTATTACAGGCGGGGCAGTCAGTAATCTAACCTCTAATGTGAACTACCCATATAATCCCACAGGCAGGGAGCTTAGCCATAGTTTGGAAGGGCCGACTAACTGGACGAATAGTTCCGGTTCGCAGATGACCGCCTACGGAACTCGTATCCGCGGGTATCTCAATCCGATAACAAGCGGCAGCTATACGTTCTGGATTGCTGCCGATGATACTGCAGAATTATGGCTGAGCACAGACGCAGACCCGTCCAATAAAACACGGATTGCTCAAGTGACGAGCTATGTAAATCCATACAAGTGGGACAAGAACGCCGAACAGAAATCCTCGGCGATTTCGCTTGTCGCCGGCCAAAGCTATTACATCGAGGTGCTGCACAAGCAATACGGCGGCGGAGATAATATTGCTGTTGCCTGGGAAGGGCCGGGTATAATACGACAGGCCATCACCGGTGCTTACCTGTCTCCGTATGTTATTGATTTTGCGGACTTTGGTAATTTTGCGAACCAGTGGTTGAAAACCGGCTGCACATCAGGCACCGGCTGGTGCAGCGGCGCAGATTTGGACCATGACGGCAACGTCCAGCTCGATGATCTGATGCAGTTTGTCGAGAACTGGTGGCTCTACGGCGGCGAGTAAGCAAAAGGTACGTTGTTTTCCGTTATAGCTGCCTTCACACCACGCGTTTTGAGTGGGTTTGTTTTTAGGAGTGTTGATGATGAATTCGAGGGTAAGATTTATTGCGATTATCGTTTTTGCATTTCTTTGTTCGGCCCTGCCGGTCTATGCCGCTGATTTGACGGTCAGTGTTGATGCCTCATCGTATATCCGGGCTATTCCGGAGACGATGTATGGAACAAACATGCAATGCTGGGACAAAAGTCAAAACGGCGGAAATGACAATGTCAATGCTATCTTAGAAGGATATAACAGCAGATACGTGCGCTGGCCGGGCGGCTCGTGGGGAGACGGGGTCATTTGGAGCGATATGCAAGTCCCGAATTATTCAAACACATGGAGAGTCGGCTATGGCGAATCGATGTATAGAATAAACAAGTTTGACTCCATTATGCAGCCGATAGTTAATTTCTCGGGTATCTGGACTGAACCTAACGGAGTTGAAGTCAACCATTTCGAAGCCGGCGCAGTTGCTCTCGCGGCTGCCTGGGTCGCGGACCAGAGTTCAAGAACCAATTGCGCCCGTTACTGGGAAATCGGCAATGAGCAGGGCGGCCCTTGGGAATACGGATATTTTCCACAAATCAGCGGAACATATTATGGCAGCAGATATACTCATATGTATAATGCAATGAAGGCGATTAATCCGCGAATCAAAATTGGGGCAGACTGCGACCCCTGCGACATGCCACAACAATGGGGCTGGTATGTTGGGTTATGGACACGCGATATGTTAAACGTAATGGAAGCAAATGGCATTCAGCCTGATTTTCTCATTATCCATTCATATCCGGCAGGGGACTGGCCTAGTGACGCTAATTTTGACGCGAGTTTGTTAGGCGGTGACGTTTTACTGATTCGCGATTTTACAAACAGTTTGAATAATATAATTTCGACTTCGATAGGTCCTCAATATGTAGGCAAAATAAAATACTGGATGACGGAATGGGACGCGGGAGGTGCAGACACTTTCAATAGAGATATAACATATATAAGCGCGTTATTTAAAGCTCAGTATATTATGGAGATGTGCAAATACGGCTGGGAAGGTTCCAATCCATGGAGCCAGAATCAGTATCATTATAATGAAACAGGTTATCAGAATCATCAATTGTTTCCGAAATGGTATGTCAATCCGCTATTGACTAATTATTTCGGCAGGGACATGGTTACTGCGTCATCAACGGATTCTAAGGTTAGAGCATACGCAAGCAGAGATGAAGCCAATAATCTAACCATATTTATGGCAAATAATTATCCGAGCACGGACAGAACGGTGCATATTAACATATCCGGTTTCGGTTCCGGAACGACAGGCGGACGATGGCTAATTCAACCCGCAGGTTCACAGACTCCAGGCGGATTAACTATACAGGATTACAATTGCCTGATGATAAATGGAGTGGTTAATCCGGGTCCGTCAACCGTATCTTCATTAAGCAGTGTCGCTGTTACAACGAGTGATTCATTTGATATAAGTCTGCCGCGAAGCAGTATGCTGATTATCAGCATTCCGGCGGCTAATCAGACAGCACAGTTGCCATACGGGGGAACTCCGTGGCCCATTCCGGGGACGATTGAGGCGGAGAATTACGATACGGGCAGCCAGTTCGTCGCTTATTACGATACAACAGCAGGAAACAGCGGCGGTCAATACCGTTCGGATGATGTTGATATCGAAACATGCAGCGATGGCGGTTATGATGTTACCGGCATCAAGACCGGCGAATGGCTGGAATATTCCGTCGATGTAGATGCCAGCGGCTTATATAAAGTTACGGCCCATGTTGCTTCTGCGGACTCCAACCAACAGTTCAGGATTGAATTCGACGGCAGAGACGAGACGGGACCGGTGCTTTTCGCGTCGACGGGGGGGGCACAGATTTTTGGCAACGTCGATGTTAACGCATTTCTGAAAAAAGGCCCGCATACTATGCGGCTGTTGATGGATACGAATGGCTGGAGCATCGATAAGCTCATATTTACGAAATTTGGCGACGGCACCGGTTTGGCTCTTCGCGAGGTTTGGACAGGCATATCAGGAGGAGCAGTCAGCAATCTGACATCAAATGTGAATTACCCCTGGAATCCTAACAGCAGGTTTTTGGAGCATAGTTTTGAGGGGCCTACAAACTGGACGAACAGCTCCAATTCAAATTTGGACTCTTACGGCACAAGGATTAGAGGATACCTGCATCCTGTCACCACCGGAACATATTATTTTTACATTGCCAGCGATGATGCCAGCGAATTATGGTTAAGCACCAATGATAATCCCGCCAATGCCGTAAAAGTTTGCCAGGTATCAAACTGGGTACATGAGTATCAATGGGATGCCGCTTCGGAACAAAAATCATCGGCAAAAACACTGGTTGCGGGACAGGCCTATTATATCGAGGCAAGACACAAGGAAAACACCGGCGGCGACACTATTGCAGTTGGCTGGGAAGGGCCGGGTATAATACGACAGGCCATCACCGGTGCTTACCTGTCTTCGTATGTTATTGATTTTGCGGACTTTGGTAATTTTGCGAACCAGTGGCTGAAAACCGGCTGCACATCAGGTACCGGCTGGTGCAGCGGCGCAGATTTGGACCATGACGGCAACGTCCAACTCGACGACCTTATGCAGTTTGTTGCGAACTGGTGGCTCTACGGCGGCGAGTAAACTGGTAAGGATGAGTTGATAGCAAATTTAAGGGCTGCAAATTGTTTTGAGGCCCTTTTTATTCTTCTGATTTCAATACTACCAATAAGACTGGTGGATGGAAACAACCGACGAAGTCGGGCAGGCGAAGCCTGAACCCGGCAATGCCAACAGTTTTAACTGGTGGTTATTTACTTCGATGATGGTGTTAAAAAACATAGGGACTGGGGGATTTGAATCTCCCTGAGGCCATTTTAAAAGTCCAAATTAATAAAAAGTCAATAATGGACAGCTATTGGGCAACAAATGGCATACCTTCTATAGTCAAATATGTTATAATACATGATGCCACGCCCTAAAGCAGGCTATAGCCTGCCTAAATATTTTTAAAGGTGATTAATGAAGAAACAGGTCATAATTTTCATCACAGTGGGAATTATTTTTGTTTTCAGTTCCTCTGCTGGTGCGGCTAATATAAATGTTACGTATAACATCAATACCAACTCAACTCAAACACCCATCAGCAAATACATATACGGCACAAACTTTTACATGAACACGGATTACACCATTCAAAGAATCGGCGGAAACCGCTGCACCGCCTATAACTGGGAAAACAACTGGTCCAATGCCGGTTCTGACTATCGTTTTGAAAACGACACGATGTGGGATTCATCGAATCCCCCGGTACCCGGCCTGGGCTATACTAAACTCATCGACCAGTCTAATTCAATTAACCAGGACTCTATAGTAACCCTGCAATTGGCAGGTTACGTCTCAGCGCCAATCTTTGGGCAGGATTTGAATAGCCAACCGGCCCCATCGCAGTATTTTTATCCTGTTCAATTCGCCAAAGGCGCTCCATTCTGCAGTCCGCCGAACAATCCAAACACCTCCGATGGCGTTGTTTATATGGATGAATTCGTGAATTTCCTCGTTTGGAAATATGGTTATGCAGGCACTCCGACCGGAGTCAAATTCTACTGTTTGGATAATGAGGTAGACGCCTGGCAGGCGACCCACTACGAAGTTCATCCGGCAAAACCTGGTGCTCAGGAGGTTAGAGACCAAGGCGTCGCTTGTGCGACAGCAGTCAAAAATGTTGACCCGAATTGCCAGATAATGGGACCCGTCCTGTGCACATTTGAGGGTTTTAAAACAATGGGCGGAGCACCCGACTGGGATAGTGTGAAAGGAAGCCGTCCCTGGTTCATAAGTTATTATCTTGATGAAATGAAAAAGGCGTCTGACGCCAACGGAAGAAGAATCTTCGACATTCTTGATGTTCACTGGTATCCCCCGGAGGCTGATGGCAACGGCCATAATATTACTGATGACAGAGAGGATCCTCAAACATTTAACGCCAGAATGCAGGCGCCGAGAACCTTATGGGACACAAGCTATATTTATCCAAATACGACATATCCTAATGGCGGAGATAGCTGGGTAAACAAACAGTGGAACGCTCAATTTCTGCCGGTCCTTACAAAATTTAAAGTCGCCATAGACACATATTTCCCCGACACTAATATCGCAATTACGGAATATACTTGGGGCCCTTCAACGCAATGGGCAACCGGTATTACCACAGCCGATTTTCTGGGTATTTGCGCCAAGTATGGCGTATATATGACTAATTACTGGGGAAGTGGCGGCTATATTGACACAGCAATAAAAATGTACAGGAATTACGACGGTCTCCATTCGACTTTCGGCGATACCAATGTTCCTGCGACTATGTCAGATAAGGTGAACAGCTCT
>CAIODZ010000034.1 GCA_903857265.1 uncultured Phycisphaerales bacterium | reverse complement strand
TCCTCAACGACCGCTGCCTCTGCCGCGTTATCCAATGGAACGATTATCCCGCGAAAGCCCGCTGCCTTCGCTGTCATCGCCATACTCAAAACGCCGTTGACCGGCCTTACCCTGCCGTCGAGCGCACGTTCGCCCACGACGACATAATCCTTCAAAACCGTGCTGCTGAAAACGCTTTCACCTAAAAGAATCCCCAGCGCGATTGGTAAATCGAACGCAGGCCCTTCCTTCTTTGTGTCTGCCGGGGCGAGATTCACCAGTGATTGCGTCTTGGGATATTTATACCCGCAATTGACGATTGCGCTTCGCACTCTTTCCGCGCTTTCCTTTACCGCCGCATCAGGCAGCCCGACGATTAATGTCTTATCGAACCCGCCCCGTGCGACATCAACTTCTACTTCGCAGATAATTCCTTCGATACCCTCAAGCGCGACACTATACAGTTTGGCTAACATATATCTCCCTTGTCTTTATCACAAAGAAGGGGTATTTTAAGACGACACTCAGTCGTTCGCAAGTGTTTTCGGACACCCGATAGTCCCTTTAACTTCAATCTTTTGGCTGGCAGGCAGCAGGAATAATTGGCTGACCATTTTCATCTTGCGAGCCGGCGTTATCCGAGCCCTGTATTTTTGCCTTTATATCAATCGCTTCTTTATTTTGCGGGTCAATCTTCAGGATATATTCCAGGTGCGTCAGGGCTTCTTGTATATTATCCGTTTGATGCAGCGCACCAACCAGGTGAAATCTCGCGTCTGTAAATTCTGGCCTGATATTCAGCGCCACGCGGAACCATTGTATGGCATCTTTAGCTCGCCCTTGTCTGACTAAGTATTGCCCCCAATAATCCGCTGCTCTCTCATCGTTTTGGGCTTTCGCTGCCTTCTCCCACTGCTCAACCGCTTCTGCGTGATGTCCGGTTTGTTCCAGCAAATGGCCGAGGTTGTATCTCGCGGAACCGCAATTTGGCCGTAAACGCACGGCGCGTCTGAGGTAATCCTCCGCTACTTTCAAATTTCCCGCCTTTATATTCATTACGCCGAGTATGTTCAGCGCCTGGACATTTTTCGGGTCGAGTTTTAATACCCGTTCGTAAATGGGAACCGCCGCCTGATAGTTCCCTACCGTCCTGGCGAGAAAGTCCAGAACCTTTGGATTGTCCCAGTAAATAGTTACAAGTTTCTGAAGATTAGGCAAAACCTGCTGGTTAAGATACCGCATCTGACGATAGCGAATGTCATCCGGCAGCAAGGCGTATGCTTTTTCGGCTTGCCCCGTCAAAGCGAGACGATTGGCCTTGACCCGCAGTGCAATTTCTTCGCGCAATTTGTTTGCTTGCTGCTCAGTGCCGGTGTTTGTCAGGTAAGGCCAAATGTCTTCCCCCGCCTCGATTAGCTGGGCAGGATTAAGCAGCACGCCTTTCGAGTATCCGGTTTCATAATAAGTATAAGGAAGGTCATCGGTATTGACGGGACCAACGCCAGCCCACTTACGCAGCGCATCCTCAGCGCAAAGGAACGAATCAAGAAAGCCCGCGGGGGTATTCAGCGCAAACGGCTCAAGGTCGCGACGCACTGGTTCAGCGTCGAGCCGGTCGCGAAGCTTTCCTGCGTCAATCTTCAAAGGTTCCGGCATACCGGCCAGCAGCGCATAAATCCCCATACGGCCCTGCTCGCCCGCTCCCTGGGTAATCCACAAAACACTGTGAGGAAATACCGACTGAAATGTTCGAATGATAATTTTGAATTCCTCTGTGCGAAGCCCGTGTATCGGAACCCACTGAACAAAAACGCCCTTGTCGTTCAAATGCTCCTGCACCTGGTGATAAAACTGCTGTGAATACAGCACCCAGCTGTCGCCGCTCTTGGGATGAGTGGAATCGGAGATAATCACGGGCCACTTTCGACACGACATCATTATATGGTTGCGGCCGTCGTCTATCACAACGTGCGCCTTCGGATTGCTCAACAGCCCGTTATTTTCTTCTGAAAACAATTTGGCCGCTTCAACCACGCTGCTTTCCAAATCCACAATCGTTATCTGTTTGACCTCCGGCAGTTGCGTCGTCGCTCCCGATGCGATGCCTCCGCCGAAGCATATCATCAAAACATCCTGCGGGTCGGGATGAAGCATTGGTGCCAGGTCGCCTATCATCTTGAAGCATAGTCGATGGGCGTAGAAAAGGGGCACCTCGTTGGTGCCGTTGATGTAAAGCGTCTTGCTGTTATCCACGCGGTTGCGGGTAACAATGGCCGTGCCCGTCCGGCCTTCGCGGTAAAAAAGAATGTCCGTGTGCCTGGCCAGCTCAAAATCCGTGGCAAAAAAGACCTGCTGACAAAGATTATCCGGCACTTTGGCAAACATAAAAAATAAAGCCGTCACATACACGATGGCTGTACCTATTGTTAAAAACGGGTTTGATTTGGCGCTGCCCGCCAGAATAGCTGTCCCCATCACCCCGTATATTACGGAGATGAGCATAATACTTTTCTGTATGCCCAGAAACGGCACCAGAACAAATATCGGCAAAATCGCCCCCAATACCGTCCCCGCTGTGTTGACCGCGTATAACAATCCGATTCGCCTGCCGAGCGTCGCGATTTTGTTGCCATATACCGTGCACAGTAGCGGAAACGCTATTCCCATAAGCACAGTAGGCACTGTAACTATAATCAGCGCCATTACTTCTAATTTCATAGGCGGCGGCCCCCACGCGAAAACTATCGCGCTGGTTATAAACAACGCCGGAACCGACAGGCCAAGCATCGCCTCTACGATACCAAGTGCAATCGCGGGCCTGCGAATCCGTCCCGCGAATAAACCGTATATCAATCCGCCCAGACCCATTCCGAGCAGGTAAATGCACAATATCGCGGGGAACACATAAGCCGTGTGGCTTAAAAACGCCAGATATCGAATCCACAACACCTCACACTCCAGTGCTGCCAGCCCGTTAAGAAATGCAACAATCAACAGTAACACGCCAGATACCTGCGAATCATTTGCCTGTTTTGGCTGCACAGCAGCAGTTGATTTGCCCTGATTAGTATTAGTTGAAGCGGAAGCAATCGCGCCCGCCAGCGGCTTCGAAAGGGCGATGGCTGCGAGGATAATCACGATATTAATTCCGACGGCTATAAGGTTTGTCTGTCGCAGGCCGAACGTCTGTAACATCCAAAAGCCCGCCGCAAAACAACCCAGCGCTGCGCCCAGGGTGTTCAGGCAATATAACACTCCGATTCGAGAACCAATCAGCCGGTCAGATTCAGTCACGGCTCGCACTAACAGCGGCAATGTAGTCCCCATAAGGAAACAGGGCACAAACAATATCGCAAAAGACAACCCGAATCGCGCCATGGTGCTGACCAGTAGCGAATCCGGCGATAACTGCACAAGCGTCGGCACAATCACCCTTAACCAGTCAAGCATCGCGGGAATCGCCATTGCCCAGATTGCAACTATTGCGACAGCCGCCCCGTAAATGATTGCCCGTTGCGTAACCCGGTCCGCAAGCCGGCCCCCGAAAAGCCCCCCCAGCCCCAGCCCTGCCATATACGCGCATAACACGATGCTTATGGCGTATGTACTATTGCCGAAGACGGTTACAAACTGCCGGCTCCACAGCATCTCGAATAATAGAGCAGTGGCCCCGGACAAAAAAAAGCAAAAATAAATCCCCCACCGTGTAAGTACCACATAAAGTTGCCGAATCGTTATAGTGGGCAACTTTCTGCTCATACGGCTTAACTATCCTCATAGCAAAACCGGCCTTTTACTAAGAACCGGAAAACTTCCACCCGTTTTTCACTTTTGCCTATGAAGTTACCTTCCTGACCTTGCTGCTCATCCAATAATTAAAATACCATTGTATCCCAAATATGTCAAGCCGACATATTCGGCACAATGGATAATTGATACCTTCTCGAAACCTGGTCGCAATAAAACCAACCCCCCGGACGTCTATGTTTACGAATTATGAACTCACAAAAATGTGAAAGGGGCCAAATATGACAAGAAAAATCATTACAGGCGTAATAGCGACCGTTTTAGTGGTAACAATAGCGGTATTGGCCGCGGAAAAAGCAAAGGAAAAGGTATTCGCTGAAAGGCCAAAAACCGGCGAAGGTTTCGAGCGGCACGAAGGTCTGCTCGACCAGTTGGCCGAGGCCTATAAGGCCAACGACAGGGATAAAATGGGCGAGATCATCAACAAGATGCAGGAACGCAGAGAAAAAATGCGTGAATTTGTAAAGCTCAACAGGTGGTACCAGTGGGCGCATCGCCGAATGATGGGGCAGATGAGGCCTGGCTGGGGGCAGGGTCAGCAAATGCCCGGGCAGGGTTTCAACCAGGGCTGCGCAATGAACGGCCCCTGTGGAAATTGCGGCTACCCAATGGCTGGGCCACGTTGTTGGCAGTTTCAGGCAATGAGACGTGGATTTGGCGGTTGCAACAATATGATGGGTAATTGTGGGGCAATGGCGGACGGATTCGGACAGATGCCCTGTCAGCAAGGCGGTATGGGCAACTGTATGCCACAACAGGGCGGACGAGGACAAATGCCCGGCTGGGGGCGCCGCTTCCAAAGAGAATGGAATCCCGGACAAGGCGCAGACAATATGGGGCAGCAGGAATGGAATATGCCTCGCCGTGAGAGACAAAACAACGTCCCGCCTCCGGAATGGGGCTGGTAACCTGTCCTGAGCAAAGTCGAAGGAAAAACATTTAACTCCTAATTACGAGTTTGGAGCTTTGGCTGTGTGCCTCTCGCGGGCACACAGCCGATTTTTTAGCAAATTCCGCAACATTCTCTTTTACTTGCCGAACAATGCTGGTTTTGATATTGTCGGGCAGGATATATTGCGCAAAAGTCAGGTAAGTAAATTGACAGGAGATTTGACATGCGGACAAAATGGGCGATTGCCTTGGTACTTGTTGTCGGCCTCTGCATAAGTTGCCAAAAACCACAGCAATGCGGCAAAACGTGCGGCACGGGTGAGCTTAAAATCAGCAAATCAACTCTCGAAGACAAGATAAAAGGCGGCTGGCTTGGCAAGACCGCGGGCGTCTGCATCGGTGGCCCGACCGAATTCAAAGCCAAAGGCAAAATGTTCACCGGCGCAGTCAACCTGTATCCACGTCTGGACGGCGGCTTTTCGCAGGACGATATCTACGTGCAGATAACCTTCATCGCGGCAATGGACGCGAAACTTGCCGACCCCGATGGAATCTTCGCTGCGACTATGGATGATTATGGCGAGGCGTTCAAAAAAAGCGGCTACGAACTCTGGCATGCCAATAAAGCCGGCAGGGATAATCTTCGCAAAGGTATTTCGCCGCCTCAGTCGGGAATGTGGGCGGGGCCGGACAAACGATTCAATAGATGCGCCAATGACATCGACTGGCAAATCGAATGCGACTGGATTGGCCTGATGTGCCCCGCGATGCCGATGACCGCAACACAGCTCAGCGACCGCGTAGGTCACGTTATGAACTACGGCGACGGCGTTTACGGCGGATACTATGTCAGCACGATGATATCGCTTGCCTTCGAATGCAACGATATTCACAAAATAGTCAGTCAGGCAATCGAATCAATGCCGCGAAAATCGCAATACTACCAGACAATCAAGGATGTCATTGACTTTCACGATAAAAACCCCGATGACTTCAAGGCCTGTTGGTCGTTTATAAACGACAAATACCTCAAAACCGCTGTTGATTGCAATAGTAATAGTGAAGGCGATAACTTCAAAATCGCTGCGTCATTTAATGGCGCGTTTATCACTATCGGACTTCTTTATGGCAACGGGGACATCTTAAAAACAATCGAATACGCCACGCGCTGCGGCCAGGATTCCGACTGCAATCCCGCAAACGCCGGCGCCGTCGTGGGGACAATGCTCGGCTACGACAAACTCCCTAAGGCGTGGAAAGAAAGTATCGAAAAATATCCCGATAACAAATACAGCCACACCAATTACACTTACACCGACCTTATCAACAGCAGTTTCAAACGCGCCGAAAAAGCGATTCTGCAATCAGGAGGCCGACTTGAAGGCGATACCTACATCATCAAGACCCAGCCCGTCTGTCAGCCCAAAACGCTCGAACAATATGGCCACGACCCCATCCCCAATCCGGATTTTAAGTGCAAACCAATATAGCTGGAACCTTAAAGAAATGCGCAGAATCGCTGCGGGGTAAAATAGAAAATCGGAAATGTAACGACTACCGCCAGTTGGTGGGATAGAAGATTTTGGTCGCGGGGACGTTGAACTTCATCGCAAGCGACTCAATCAGGGCTTCGGTTCTTTTAATCTGGGCATTGGTCGGACGGACGCTTCTGCCGTCGGCTACGAGGCAAACCCGAATCGTTCTGCTTGAGCCATACCAGGTATGGTCAGGAATGACCGACCACTGCTTTTGCCATTTTTCGGTGGTTTGAATCTGCCCGTCGCTGCCGCCAAGGCCGTTGCAGATAACGAAGTGGCAGTTGATGTCATCGGAGTTGGTTAAGCCCGATAATGACGCGAGCTGGGCAACGTTGCCTGCTTTTGTTCCGCTGAAGTAAATCTCAACGCTTTCCCATCGGCCCGGCGCCTGGGTAACACGGGAATCAATTGCCTGCTGGATGGGGTCGAGCCGGTAATAAGTCGAAAGGCAGAACGGCCCCGCTGACGGCGGATGATTGCCCAACGCCATCAATACAACCGCGCCTGTCGTCATCGAAACGAGCAACATCATCAAAACTCTCGTTACTCGCGGCTGATTCGACATATTTCCCTGCCACTTTAAAAAGTCAATAATGACACGACCACCACAAACACAACTGTTGATACAATGATTCATCGGCACCCCTTTACCTATAGCTGTAAATTTTTTAACGCAAATTTATTAAATTATTCAAAATAAATTCATCATTTCCAAATGCTTTTTTCGTTATGGTCGGAAATCTCTTGACCTGGCCTCTTCTGGCTGTTAAACAATCCTTTCTGTTGTGGTTGTGCTGCGCGGGATTGCCCACTCTGATGTGATTAACGTCAGTAACGTCCAATAAAATTATGAAAGGCGAAAATGGCTTCCAAATGGCGACCTTTAACTGCCGATGAAATCGCCAAACTGACCTCCCAGGGCTGCACCTGCCCTGATTGGTCAAAAACGCAGGTAGCTGACGGTTTCAGCCCCGAACGGGTTAAAACAACCCATTTTTCAGGTGATGTCCGACTGGGGACTTTCCGGAAAGACGTACGCTTTGAAGGGGGCCTTGCCAAACCTTCGGGAATCTCCAACGCCACCATTCACAACTGCCGAATCGGAAATAACGTCTATATCAACCAGGTCAAAAGTTTCATTGCCAACTATATTGTGGAAGATAATGCTGTCATTGAGAACGTCGATTTTCTGGCGGTTGATGGCAATACTTCTTTCGGTAACGGAACTGATGTTGCCGTCATAAACGAAGCAGGCGGCAGGGAAATCCCGATATATGACCACTTATCAGCTCAACTGGCGTATATTATCGCCCTGTATCGCCATCGCCCGAAACTCATCGAAAAGCTGCGGGCCATGATTGCCGAATACGTCGCGTCCGTTACGTCCCCGATGGGACTTGTAGCCACCGGCGCCAAAATTCTCAACACCAGAATCATCAAAAACGTAAAAGTTGGTCCCGCCGCGACCATCGAGGCCGCTAACCGGCTCGAAAATGGCTCCATCAATAGTTGTCCCCAGGACCCGGTTTATATAGGACCAGGCGTCTTCGCAAGCAACTTCATCGCCTGCTCCGGCTCAAAAATCAGCGACGGAGCAATCCTCTCGAATTGCTTCGTAGGCCAGGCAACCGAACTCGCCAAACAATACTCCGCCGAAAACTCTGTTTTCTTCGCCAATTGCGGCGGCTATCACGGCGAGGCATGTTCAATCTTCGCAGGCCCATATACCGTAACTCACCACAAATCAACGCTGCTCATCGCGGGCATCTTCAGCTTTTTAAACGCCGGCTCAGGCACAAACCAGAGCAACCATCTGTATAAACTCGGCCCAGTCCACCAGGGTATCGTTGAACGCGGCTCAAAAACCGCAAGCGACTCATATATGCTCTGGCCCGCCAGGGTTGGTGCGTTCACAGTCGTTATGGGCAGGCACTATCGAAACTCCGACACCTCCGATTTACCCTTCTCATACCTTATCGAACACGAAGATGAAAGCATTCTCGTCCCGGCTGTGAACCTCAAAAGCGTCGGAACTGTCCGCGACGCCAAAAAATGGCCAAAACGCGACCATCGTAAAGACCCCAAAAAACTCGACCTCATCAATTTCAAGCTCCTTAGCCCATATACCATTCAGAAAATGCTCAACAGTTGCAAGCTTTTGCGAAACCTGAAAGCCACCGGAATCGAAACCGCCGGCTATTTCGCGTATCATGGCGTCAAAATCAAACACGACTCCCTGGACAAAGGCATCCGCCTTTACGAAATCGGCATCGATAAATTCTTAGGCAACTGCCTCATCCACCGCCTGCAGGATAAGCAATTCACAAACGTCCAGCAGTTACACGCAGAGCTTAAACCACAAACTGATATCGGACCCGGAAAATGGGCTGACCTGGCGGGGTTGTTCGCGCCCGAAGAAGCCGTCTCCAAAATCATAGACGACATCGAATCGGGCGCATTAGGCACCCTCGACCAGATAACCGCGGCCTTTACCTCGGCTCACGAAAATTACCCGGCTTACGAATGGACCTGGGCGACAAACGTCATCCAGCAGCAGCTCGGCAAAACCATCGACACGATTGGCCCCAAAGACATTATTGAGATGATTAACAAATGGAAGTCAGCGGTAATCGAGCTTGATAATATGCTCTTAGCGGATACCAAAAAGGAATTCTCCGAAACCGTCCAGGCCGGCTACGGCATCGACGGCAATTTCGCCGAAAGGACCGCCGATTTCGCTAACGTCCGTGGCAGTTTCGAGGCAAACGCCGTGGCAGGGGAAATCAAACAGCACATCGAAGAAAAATCCCGGCTGGCGGACGAGCTAATCCGCCGACTGCAAAAGATTCGTTAATATCGATTCGGCTTCGTGAGGGAGATATTATGCGAGTGATAATTCAACCAAATTATGAGCTCGCCTCGAAATGGGCGGCACATTACATCGCGAAAAAAATAAATGATTTTGGGCCGACTAAAACAAAACCTTTCCTTCTCGGCTTGCCCACCGGCTCATCGCCCCTCGGTATGTATAAAGAGTTGATTAAGCTCAATTCGGCAAAAAAAGTAACATTTAAAAACGTCATCACCTTCAATATGGATGAATACGTCGGCCTGCCCGAAGACCATCCCGCAAGCTACCACTATTATATGCGGAACAATTTTTTCAACCATATCGACATCCCCGCCAAAAACATCAATATCCTCGACGGCAACGCTAAGAATCTCGAAGCCGAATGCGAACGCTATGAGAAAAAAATGAAACAACTGGGCGGCGTCGAGCTTTTCATCGGAGGAGTCGGCCCCGACGGTCACATCGCCTTCAACGAACCCGGCTCATCGCTCGCAAGCAGAACGCGAGTAAAAACCCTCACTCAGGACACCATCATCGCCAACTCACGCTTCTTTGACGATGATGTAAACAAAGTCCCCAAAACCGCGCTAACCGTCGGCGTCGCTACCGTGATGGATGCAAGAGAGACGCTGATAATCGCCTCGGGCCACAGCAAGGCACGCGCTTTACATCACGCAATCGACCAAGGCGTAAATCATTTGTGGACGGTTAGTGTCCTTCAGTTGCACCCCAAAGGCATCATCGTCTGCGACGAAGACGCAACCGATGAGTTGAAGCATGGCACCGTGAAATACTTCAAGAATATCGAAGCCACAAACCTCAACCCCGCCTCACTGCTGAAATAGAAACGAAACGCCAATAAAAAAGCCGGGCTCCCATTCGCTGCGGGAACCCGGCTTATTTTACGCTCACAATACTATTTTTACTTCGACATCGGCGCTGACTCGGACTGAGGCGCCTGTCCGTTCGGTCTCTGTCCTTGCGGCATCATAGGCATCCTCGGCTTCGGCTCTTTGCCGGGGGGATATACTATCTTGGCCTGGGCCTTTATCTTCTCAATAAGCTGCTTGAACAGCTCGCTTTTCTTTTTGTTCTGGAGCAGTTTTACGATATCCGCTTTTGCCTTATCGAATGGCATCAGGCCGCCTTCTTTGTGGTCGGTAACCTTTATTATGTGGTAGCCGAACTGCGTCTCGATGACGCCGCTTACTTCTCCAACCTTCGTCGCGAACGCTGCGTCGGCAAACTCCTTGACCATTGTGCTTCTATCGAAAAACCCAAGGTCGCCGCCCGCTATCTTCGAGCCGGGGTCGTCGGAATTCTCCTTTGCCAGAGCGGCAAAATCTCCGCCCGCCTTTACCTGCTTTAGCAAGTCCTCTATCTTCGTTTTGGCGACCGCCTTCTCCTCTGGTGTCATTGGCAAACTGACGGGCAAAGTTTTGTCATGCGCACCGCCCGCTGATGTCTTAATAAGAATATGGCTCGCCCTGACCTGCTCGGGCTTATTGAAGTCCTCTTTATTCTCATCATAAAACGCCTTCGCCTCGGCGTCATTGACCTCCACGTTACCGATAAGCTTTTCA
The DNA here is from genome assembly GCA_903857265.1 of uncultured Phycisphaerales bacterium. Classification (GTDB taxonomy): domain Bacteria; phylum Planctomycetota; class Phycisphaerae; order Sedimentisphaerales; family Anaerobacaceae; genus Fen-1362. The sequence continues at coordinate 20,738 of CAIODZ010000034.1, read as the reverse complement.
TAACTTACCGTCTTTTTTATCTGCTCTTTTATCTGCTCGAACGACTGCCCCTGCGACGTAACCCTCGCCTTTAAGACCTCCATCGTCATACCCGGCTGGGCGGCTATGTATTCGTTCAGCTTGTCGTTGACGTCGTTGTCGGTTACGTTGACGCCCGCTTTCTTTATCTGCTCTTCCAAAAGCTGTTCCATAACCATACTCTCGACCATCTGTGGCCTCTTGTATTGCTCGATCCTATACGCATTCATCTTGGCGTCAACGTCCGCCTCCATAATATCCTTACCATTAACTGTAACTGCAACGCCGGTGTTTTCCGCAGCAGCATTCGGCTCGGCAGCTTTTACCGCCGGGGCTGCCGGCTTTGCTTCTTTAACCTCGGGTTTAACCGCTGTCTCTTTGGCCGGCGTGACCGCCGCTTTTGTGTCTTTGGGTTCAACCTTGACGTCCTTGGCGTTTTTGGCCGCCCCAAAAACCAAACCAGCCGATACGCAGACCACCAGCAAAACCATTTTCACGCTAATTCTCATTTGAATATCCTTTCGTGGAATATAAATTCGTAACATTTCCGTTAAAACGCAAGGCGATAATCCTCTCACAACGACATCCTAAAGTCAATGGAATATTTTGACAAACCCGCCCCGGTTTTGGTATCCTCTGTGTCCGTAAGACGTTACGAAATATGATAAATTGATATAAACGGGGTGATAACTTGATGAGTTTCCCGGACCATACAAAGATTAAATCCTGCATGATAACCATCCAGCCGCGATACAGCGAGACCGATCAGGGCGGCGTCGTGCATCACGCTGTTTTCCCCGTCTATTTCGAGATGGGCCGGACCGAACTGCTTCGCGCCAATGGCTTGGCCTATAAGGACCTCGAAGCCGCGGGCGTCTTTTTCGTAATAGCCGAGCTGCGCATCAAGTATCGCAGGCCCGCTTTTTACGATGAAAAGCTCAATCTCGAAACAATCTGCACCAATGTTACAGCCAGCAAAGTCGAACATTCTTACAAGCTAATCCGTCCTTCCACCGGCGAACTGTTAGCCGAGGCCGAAAGCGTTCTTGCCTGCGTTGATGGCAAAGGCAAAATCCGCCGTATGCCCGAATTTATGTATCCCTCGTAGCGAAGTTTACCCGCCCACCGTTAGGTGTCCCTTTCGGGAGTGCTGTGTGGCGGGCGTAGCGTTTACCACGGCGTAGTTCTTCAACGTAGCCGGGTAGCGCATTGATAGTTCTCCGGAAAATTCAGCTTGGCAAACTCACATGGTATTTTTTTGCAGCGTAATCACAGGATGCGACCGCGTAATTGCTGTTTTGATGTGAAATCGCGGAAGCGCAAAAAAATAAGGCAGAGTTCAGGGCGCTGAAATCCGCACCTTTCGGTGTTTCGGCTCTTTCGAACCCTTCAGCGCTTCTGAATCTTGCTGCCTTAATATAAGATACGACCGGCACAGCCGATTGTTTTATAGATTCTTAAAAAATTGTTTTTCACCTTCCTTTTAATGCTACGGGAAATTCAACCTTGCAAACTCGCCGTGATACTTAACAGCCGCCTCATCGTATGCCTTTGCCGCTGCAATTTCCGAGTCGAATCTGCCTAACGAGAGAGTTTTACCTTTATAATTGATTCGAGCGGCCCAGCGACCGTCCAGCTTTTTGAAAGAAACCCCTACGAAGCGTGATGAGGTTTTGGATTTGTCCCTCCGGCGGTTACAGGCGTTCTGAGAATGTGTTGCCAGGCGCAGATTCGCCCTGCGATTGTCTAATCCGTTGCCGTTTATATGGTCAACGACAAGCCCCGCAGGCGCACTCATAATTTCTCTGTGCAAATTCACAAGCTTTGTCCGTCCGGGTTCTGTTTTAACAAAACGAACTGCATAGAAAGTTTTTCTGTTTCCACGGATACACCATTTGAAATTACCAAACCGGTAGTAATCCTGCTGGTCCACAATCGTCCATTCCCCGTCGCTCAGGTAAATCCGCCGATACTCATAACCATACTTCCGCCGCCGATAAAACATCACCGGCCACGCGCATATTTTATCCAGCCAATTCGGAACCTTGAATGAAATGTTAATGCCAGTTTCCATATTTCACCTCTCGGAGCGCATTCTTCCGCATCCACCCGCCTGTCCTCGACTCCAGCTCCGTAGGAACCGCAATCGGGGGAGAACCCGCTCCATTGGTTCCGTAACAGGGGACCCATCTTGTTTCAATCCGTAATCCAAATTACAAATTGAAAATCGAAAATCATAAATCGAAAATCTATGGGGGATGCTTCCCCGAAGAGACCCCTGTAAACCCACCAATGAAATGGCGTAAATTTCGTTTAAGCGGGAATACCCGAACTTAGCGGGGTAAACGTGGGAAATACAAAGGGTTATGCGATTGTAAACTTGCAGATGAAATGGCGTAAAACAAAAACAAGCGGGAATGGCCGGAGTTGGCCGAGACATTGTGGGAAATCGGCCCTGTTAAGAGGGTTTTTTCGATAAATCGTGGGACAAAATCAGCCGAGTTTGAAAATTACAAACATGGCGTAAACCAGCGACTTTTTTAGCGTTTGACGAAATATAGAGGAAAACAGCCAAAAACAGCATCGCAAAAACACAAACACTTAAAACCGTTTAATTCTGTTTATAACTCGTTTAAACGCCTTTAAACGACCATTAGAAAAGGCCTAAAATCGTCACCAAAACAGACCTTCGGCAAACGAAGCCACGAAATCCATTTCGCAGGGTTATGGGACTATTACCCTTGTTTTTACTTCAAAAATGAGGGCAAAAAGACGAGTTAGGCGGTTTTTGAACAAAGCGGACGAAATGAGTCCAGATAGCGTTTTTAGGGTAAAAATGAGGTTTGGCGAAAATCTGCTAAAAAATCTCGGATTCTTTGAAAATTGTATTATAGGACTATATTGATTCTCCCAGGGGTTCCAAAAGTTCATTCAAATTTTGACTGACATTTTGATGGAGAAGTCGCATGTTTTCTAATTTTTCTTTGATGTCGTCCAACTCAAGAGTATTCCTATTTTCCAAACCAAATTGAATTAATAATTCTGAGCGTTCTTTTTCTAACGTTTGTATTTGACCCATTATGCCAGCTAAGTAATTTTGCGCAAAAGGTTTAAGAAGCTTCATAGCAAGCGAGATTTCACCCGTAATAAGCCAATGAAGGTCAACTCTAAGGATTACGGCTATTTTCTGAAGCGTTGCAATGGTCGGGAACGCTTTGTTGGATTCATATCTTGATATTTGACTTGGGTTTGTAAGCCCGAGCTGATGGGCAAGGTCTTCTCTCGATATGCCTCGTTTCTCCCGGATATTACTGAGTCGAACGCCAAAATTTTGAGATATTTCCATTTTTTTCTTGCATTATGTGATTAAAGCTCACATAATTAGTCGATACAGTGAGTATCGAGGCGTAAAAATATGAATCAACAAAAACAAGCCAAAACAATTATTATCCGTGACCCACGAGCGGTTGCAATTGTGAGCGGGCGAGCACAAAAAGAAAACCGTTCACATTCAAACTGTGCGGCCACGATAATTCTTGAATCATCCAGCAAAAAAGGCCAGGGACTACACGCAAGACGTGTCCCTGCAAACCCAAAACAAACCAATCACGAAGATAGCAATTCCGGTGAGCAAAAGCAATGAATTTTTCAAAAACTATAATGGGTGTGGAAGATGCTGCCAGGTTGCTTAGCGTGACTTGTCGGCACATTGAGGGGCTTTGTGGTAATGGTCGGTTGCGGGGAGCCAAAAAGAAATGCCATAAATGGTTGATACCTCTTGGGGCAATTCGGGAGTATGAAAAATCGCAACCAGCGAGGTTATTGGTTGATAAGCAGTTGATTTGCAGGGTGCGGGATTATCTTTTCCTTTATTATCATTTTTGCGGACAGGAGGGAGTGTTAATTGCTCAAAGGATTCAAGATTTGAAGTCACGGAAAAGGTACAACTTGCGTGAAATCTCCAGATTAGAAGATAAACTTTTAGGTATAATGGAATATCAAAATCGGGTTAGGGACGACTTTGGAAGGATTGAATCGGAACTGTCTTTGGAAGGAACGAAAAATGCCATCTAAAATTAAATTGGCCGGAATAGTTTTGTCGGCATTATTAGCCGGTATTTTAATAGCGAACGAAACCCCTTACAGTCCACACCAGGCGGCAAGTCAATCCCTTGCGCACGATGGAGCCGTTGCCGCCATAGACAACAATTTCACAGGAACCAATTATCAGGATATTAACGGCTTATCAGTAAATGTTTTGTCGGGCAAAACTTATTTAGTAAAAGCGGGGCTTTCGATTGTTCAGGCCAGTTATATGAATGACCCGAATATAAATCTTGGCGGAACATCGAAAAGGAATCTTCTTCAAGGGACTACATGGTATGTTCCTGACATAAACGACGCGAATATCGGCTGGCTCGATGTAACAGGCGTTGTATCGGTAGAAGAAGCGGGGACATTGACAATCGTATATGCAGCGGCAGCTTCCGGCGTGGATACTGTTAAGCACGGTTCGTATCTGAAAATAGAGCCGCTAAATTGATAGTGATTTTTAAGCCGTAAATGGCGGAAGGAGCGACGCAATGAATAAAGATGCTCTGCAACGGATTGCGGATTATATGCTTTGTCACTTGAGCGATGTAGCGGGAACGGCAACCGAAATAACTGAAAACATCGAGGAAATGCTTATACACACGCACAGGACTCCCAGAAACGAGCCGAGTTTGAAACTGTGGCGTGAGCTGGTAAAAGAGACCCTTGCCTACGTCTCTCAGGGGTTGTGTGACCTCAGAGAGTTGGAAAACGCGAAAGGTATTTGAACGAAGGAGAATATTGCAGGACGCAAAGAAACGGGGTGCATTATGAATCATAAGGGAACAGAAAAGCGGGTGGTTGTAGCAGACGGAATGACACAGGCGGAAATAGATTTGGAGAACGCTGCACAGGATGCACTATGCAACATCGGCAGTGCAATGATGAAGGGACGGAATCACGAGGAGCAAATCGCCTTGGCCAAGATACTGATTGCCCAGGTCAACGCGGCGGGCATAGCGGAAAAAGTCGCTTTGGATTTTAAGGGGGTGGACGATAACACCCTCGGCGAATTATCAACTGCGTTATTCAATGAGTTGAGTGACACAATATCAAAGGGGCGAACGCTGGCACAGCAAATCGGGCTGATAAAGCAGCTCAGGTATCAGGTCGAAATAGGCGATTCGCCTGAGCCGAAATCCAGCGAGAAAACAAGCGAGACGAAAGGACAGGACGATTTCGCTGCGGATGATGAAATAGTGCTTACCCACGCGGAGCATTTTTTCAGGAATATTCACAGGGCGATATATAAGCATATATGTTTCCTCGATGCAATCGCGAAAATCGGGGATGTTTTTTGCTACGATGAAACAAAACAGCTCGAAGAGATGAAACATAACTGGTTCAGTGCCTATAAAAGCGAGCTGGCGGATTCTGGACCGGATACGATAAAACTCAAAAAAGTGGGCTAAGATTTTTACGGAGTAATCGAAATGGATTTCGATTTTAAGTCACTGGTAGAACGGATTCAAGTCGGCGAGCGTGATTACTCGACTCGTTTTTGTGCAAAAGGGGCGGAGTACCGAGAAACTCCGTCCCTTTTTGTCAAGTCGATTGACGAGGCGAAAAGGCAAATCGAGGCCGTCGTTTCGGATGCGAGCATAGACCGCATGGAGGAAATTATTTTGCCGTCGGCGTTCAAGGAGCTGCTCGGTGAATATCTCAAGAATCCGGTTATCATTTCAGCGCATCAGCATCGGCTTGAAACAGGGCATTCGAGCGTTGTAGGCCAGACGGTTAAGGCGTGGATTGACAAGGACGGATTGCACGTCGTTATCTGGTTTGCCGAGACGGAGCTTGGTAACGAATTCTGGTATTTATACAAAAACAAATTCCAGCGAGCTTTCAGCGTTGGATTTACTCCGCTGGAATGGAAGGACGAATCCGTCGAGGGCAGGACGGTCCGCACGTTTACAAAAGTCGAGCTGATTGAAATTTCCTGCGTTCCTGTCCCCGCAAATCGTAACGCTTTGAGCAAATCGAAGCAGCGGAAGGCAGATTTTATCGCAGACAAAATCGCACAGCGTGAAGCGGCGGTCGATGAAGTCCCCGAAAACGACGCTTTTGGGCTAATAGGTTTATCCAGGAAGGATTTCTCAGAACAAGAGTTGGCAGGATTCTCCGAAGAGGAGTTGGCAGTATTGGATTTGTCCGGGGAAGCGGAAGCGGACCCTGAGCCGGATTATGGCTCGATTGCAAAAGGGCAATCCTTAACGACAGAATTTTATAACGAATAAGGGTTTTTGCTATGTGTAGAATGCGTGGACCATATACCGCTGGCAAGCCGTGTGCTGCGGGGCGTTGCTGCGCATTTTATTCACGGTCCATAGAGTGTTTTGCCGTGTCGTTTACGGGCGGGGGTTTACCACGAACCCCCGCGTTGTTCGTGGTAGTGGTTAATCTTTAAAGGAAATGAGGTAAAAATTATGCCTCCAAATTTTGCGACGGTTGAAAAAGTCAAAGAAGGTTTTACGGCAGCGAGTGGCCGTATGGACGATATTGAAAAAGAAATGACGCTCGCGTTCGAGGAGATACAGAAATCTCTCGGAGATTTTGCGCAGCAGGTTAAATCTTATGGCCGCTCGATTCGCAGCGCAAGTGGCCTGGCAGGCGAGTACCAGGGCTTCTGGCAGAATGAAGCAATGGCCAAAGATTTTGGCCTGATAGTCCTGAGCGTTCTCAGGAAACAAAACAAAAGCATGGGAACTGCTGATAATCCGAGCGGTGGTTATTTAACCCCCGACGGTATGGCGAGCTGGGTTATTCAAAAGCTCGGACAATATGGCAAATTTCGCCGCAACGCCTTGATTGTCCCGATGGGTGCGGGCAAGCTGAGCGTTCCTCGCATCACAACCGATTTGACGATTTACTGTCCGGAGGAAGGCGGGGACATTGATAACTCTGACCTTAAGGCGGATTTGGTTACAATGCTCGCAAAGAAGCTCGCGTGCTTTATATCTGTCAACCGTGAGTTGGAAGAAGATGCGGTTGTCGGCCTGGGCGAAATCATCGGTCTGAGCATTACCCGCTCAATGGCAAAAAAAGAGGACGAAATCGGTTTTTGCGGCGACGGGACCGAAGATTATTTCGGCATGACCGGAATCATCGGGGCTTTGCTTAAAATCGCTGCGGACCCCGCCGCTATCCCCGGCCTGGTTGTAGGTACTGGCAATGCTTACAGCGAACTTACGCTCAGTGACTTCCGCAAAGTTGTTGGTATTCTACCAGCCGAAGCGGACGATAACGCGAGCTGGTTTATGAACAAGAAGTTTTACTACAACGTTGTTTATCCGCTTGCCGAAGCCGCCGGCGTTGCCAATATCTTTGAGATATTGAGCAATCAGAAGGGGCGTTTCCTGCTCGGTTATCCGGTGGAATTTATCCACTGTATGCCTTACCAGGAGGCCAATTCGCAAATCTGCGCAATCCTCGGTGATTTGAAGCTTGGTGCTTACCTGGGTGAACGTCGAGCCGTCGAAATTGCCCGCTCGGAAGATGCGCTATTCCAAAAAGACCAGGTCGCCATTCGCGGTACTGAGCGAATAGACATAAATGCTCACGGTGTCGGCAGTACCACAGAGCCGGGTTCGATTGTCGCCCTGATTACGAAGGGCAGCTAAGCGTATTTAGCTGGTAGTTAATTGCTCTTTGAACAGTGAATAACAGGCGTTTGAAACGTTTTTAAAGTCCTGTAGTTTTGGAGTTACGAAAATGATAGAAGTGCAAAACACAAAGCGGGTGGTTTTGCTTGCCCCGCAATTCAAAAACAACGGTGCTTTTCTCAACAATGGATACGTTGACGTATCGGGCTGGGGACACCTTCGCGTTGAAATGATTGTCGGGGCTACCGATGTAATTATCGGCTCAACCGACACAGCTCACGCTCCAAAGCTCGAAGCCGACGACGATGCAGCTTTCGGCAGCGTCGCAGACGTGGAAGGTGCAACGCTTGCCGGCGTTATCGCAGCGAATGACGACAACAAGGTTTTCGCCTTTGATGTGGATATGCGCGGTTCGCACAAGCGGTTTTACCGCGTGAATGCGCCAACGGCTGGCAATGTCACGGGTGCAAATCTCTGTATTATCGCAACGCTGTCGGACCCGCAAATCAGTCCGAGCAGCGAGGCGGAACAAGGCCTGGAAGAATTGGTCCAGGTATAAAAAGCGTACTAACCAGGCGGGCAGCGAGACAAATCGGACTGCCCGCCCTGGCGGAATCATAAGGCAAATATGGCCAAAGATGTAAATATACACGTAAAGACCGACGGCACTCCGCAAGTCCAGCGAGACCTGGACGGGGTTGCTCAGAGCGCCAATAAAGTCGGTGAAAATGTCGAGCAGATGGGTAGCCGTTCTTCGCGAGCGATGGACTGGTTTGCCAGTGGCCTCAAATCGCTTGCCGGTCCGCTCGGTTTTGCTGCTCTCGTTATGGCCGTTTCATCGGCGGCGGGAAAAATATCACAGTTTTTCAGTGATTTTAAAAATCGTTGTGACGAGGCGGTCGGCAAGCTACAAAATGTCCGCAAAAGTTTTGAAGGTGTTTTTGAGGCAATGAACGCCTTCGACGAGAAAAGCCGCAAAGGTATTACAGCGGACACAATCAATCTTCTGAAAAAAACTTCTGTTTCGCAGGAAGTTGGTTTGCCGGTTATCGCACAATACGCCAGGCAATTTCAGGGCCTTGTTCAATCCGGCCAATTATCTCCTGAGCAATATCAACAGGGATTAGAGGGAATGCTCGGTTTTGCGGCTCGTAGGGGTAAAGCCGCTACTCCCGAATTGATTACTTTAATGGCCGGTTTGGGTATGAAAACCCCTGAGCAGCAAGGTGCATTTCGCAGACAAGTCGAAGCGGTAGCAGGTAAGGCCGGTTTGACTATCGAGGACATGGTCGATGTTCTCGCCAGGGCGACGCCTACTGCAACGGCAATGGGCTGGCAGCCGGATGAAATGCTTAATTATATCGGCATACTTGCGGCTGGTACAGTTGGGCGTCAAAAAATGACATTACCCACTGCTACACTCCAGGCCCTTGTTAATCCTCAAGTGGCAAATCTAAAAGATTACAGAATCAACGCTCGCCAGGCGGAAAATCCCGCCCAATTACTTCAGCTTCTTGCGGCGAAACAGCAAACTATGAATCCGCAAGCTTTTGGCCGAATGCTTAATGATATTTACGGAGCTGAAGGCGGTGCGGGTGTATATAAGCTGCTTAATTCTACTGGCAACGATATGACCTCCGTCATAAAAAACGCCGCTACCCCTCAAGTTGCTATCGCCGAAACAGCGATAGAGCAAACATCCCGCGAAACAAGAGAACGACAACAGGCCAAAACGGACGCGGTAAAAATAGAAGATTTGACAAAACGCGACTCTTTATTTTACAAAAAGCAAGTCAGGGAATTAGGCAAGGAACAACAAGATGAACTTCAAATTGAGCATCCGGGCCTTGAATATCTCAGAGAGGTCTTGTTACCTGATTACAAAGAAGCAGAGAACGCGGCGTTTATAAAATGGCTTAAGGGTCTTAGCCCAGAAGAACAGAAGTGGATTTTAAGCGAGACGAAAGCGCCTTGGCATGTCGGACCTATTCCTTTGGTGACAAAGCAGAGCCGACAAATGTTTCAATTGCAAAATTACTACAATTCTCTTACTCCTGAGCAGCGATATCATGGCCTTGTCGGTGATGCAGCCAACAAGTCACCTGGAGCGGGCGACCTCCCTTGGTCATACAAGGAGGTGGATGCGTGGGTTGCTCTGCCACCGGATAAAATGTCCACCGAAATACACTACCATCACGAAATGATTTATTACCCGTCCACTGGTAGCGCCGCCGACCGCGATATGGGACCGCGAGCTCCCTCAGACTTAAGATGATTACGACAAGCAAACAAAAAGAGAGAATATGTGTCGGTTGCAGATTGCCGAAGCCCAAAGGGGAATTCATCAAGGGAAGTAGTCGTTGCCGCGAGTGCAGAAGACAGTATCACCGTATTTATAAGCAACTTCGCAGGCAAGGGCGACCTCGCCAGTTCCGTGAGGCCCTTTTGGAAAAGGAAATTGAAACTTGGGAACAGGTAGAGAGCATAATACGGGAAATGGCAGAGTCGCAATTTAAAATCCAAAAAGAATATGCGGCCCTGGAGAAAAGAATCGCTCTACTAAAAAAATACACCAATGAAATGATTGAGTCGATGCTTTTGCATCAGATAAATTTTCAGTCGATGCTTAAGGCGTTTTTGAAAAAGACATGCCCAAAAGGGCAAGCCGTTACCAGGCGTTTTGATTTTGGAATTCTGCGATTTTATCGAGGCAAGTTGGACGTGGATTTGGACGCAGCTTACGCAGGGGAAAGGATGGATAAGCCGTGAATAAGCTATCTCTCAAAAACGCCTTTTTGGTGATGATGCAATTACCCCTATCTTTGGGTTTGGCAATTTGTGCGTTCGCAGAGATGAAGTTTACATATTGGATGTTAGCATTAGAGAATCCGCTATCGCATCCGATGACAGACCAGGCGACAAAGCAAGTAAAAGCCGAGCAAGACGCAGCGAACACTAAGCGAATAGTAGCGGCTGACAAAAAGGTGACAAAGCAGGACCATTACAGAGCGTTTAAGGGCTGGTTAATATCGAATGACGACTATTTTATCGACCGATTACGCATACATTTTGAGGAAAGATACGCCAACTTAATGGCCGAAGGTAGGCGTCGAGACCCGCACTTGTATGCGGTTTTGAAGCCAACGCGAACCGAGAATATAGCGAGAATAAGTAACATATTTAGAGCTTTAACGGCAACGCAGCAAGCAAAGATTATTGCTACTGCTTTGGTATTAAAGCCGTGTAGTAAACGACCATAATTTGTTTCATTCAGGACCGCTCATCTTGCCTATTTTAAGTTAAAATGGGTAGAATGGAAGCGGTTGTTTTATGCCCAATGGCTGAAAAAAACTTTTACGCCATCTTCTGCGAATTTACGCCATTTCAAACGCGAAACTACAGCGAAGCTACAACCCCCAAGGTCCCTCTATCCTATGGCGCGAACTTGCGCGCTTTTGACGAAAACTAAGGGATTTCCTGATGGGGTCAAAATTGATAAGTCCTTATGCCGCAAGGAGTAAAAATTTTCTATTTTTTTTGAATCTAAGGGTTTTCGACTTGCGCGAAAGTGGATAACAACTGTTTGATACAAACGTTTGATACATTTGTTTTATAGGATTGTTCGTATCCAGAATTTAAGCCGTTACAAGGGAAGGGGTTACAATAAAAATGACCACGAAAAAAGAGCTGTTTTTAAGCCACAAAAAAGCGCATAAAACCACGCAAAAAGACCCCCTCCTCACGGGGGCATAAATCCATAAGTTGTTATGTTGCAGGGCGTTATGGATGTTTTTAATGTACCCTTAACACTGCACGCCGCGTCATAAAAATTGCGAGAACAACATCTTCGCAAAGCGAATAGCGGGAAAAATGGTTCCATTGCTTCTATCATCTAAATGCTAGTGCTTGTGGAGGCATAGCATCCCATGTGCGTCCGTCAAGTGACCGTCCATTTTTCTTTTTATTTACACCGCCCCATTGTTTAAAGAAGAATGGCACGCCTGCGACAAGGCACTGGTTGCGGATATCGATAACCCATTTCGGGTCCATCGGCCTTGCGCCGGGGCCCGATTCACCACCGACGATGACCAAGTCGATATGTTCGAGGTTTATATACGGAATGGGACCTAAAAGCGGTTCAATCGATAAAAATTTCACTGCCGCAGAAATTTTCCTCAAATGGTCGATCCGCTCCAGATAATCAACGGTTTCTACGGTAACTCCTGCCCACACATTTTCAGGCCAAGGAAGATCGCAAGCCATCTGCTGAAGACGCAATGAACGTTTAGTTAGTAATTGAAACTGATGTTGTGTCGCCTTTGACATTACTCTAAAACTCTCGGCCACAAAATCATCCGGCACAAGTCGATGAAACATATCGCCCATCGAATTGACAAAAATCTTCCTCGGGCTGCGCCATTTGAGTGGCAAATCAAGCATATGTTGATGAATGGTAACATTGAAACCGTTGCGATAATTAGTTTGCCCCATAGCTTGCAGTCGCAATGCCATCCGCTCAGCATAGCAATGCTTGCAGCCGGGGCTGATCTTTGAGCAGCCGGTGACCGGGTTCCAAGTACATTCCGTCCATTCTATTTTTGAGTTCTGAGCCATACCAGTCCATGCCAAAAGCTTTTAACTTACTATACACTAATTTTCACGGTTTCCAAGGGGTTAGGTGCCTATTTCAGATATTGACGAACGGAGAGGAGTGATATATGCTCTGATAATCATACACGGTAAATGCGAATGAAAAAATCTCTACTGAAAAGTCTGATAGGTCACCTGAGCCGAGAGGGTTTTAAGCTGTTCGTGGAGGAACTCTTCGGTCGATTTGGCCAAAGTGGCGAACCATTTTATGCTCTACCCGATATCGGAGAGGATGTTTATTGCCGGGAGTTATTAGATTCCTATGGAGGTTCGATACACGCAGTATATTTACTGCATTTTTCTCCTATTGAACTTTTCAAAGATCCTAAGAAAATACTCGCTTCTAACCCGAGCATGACTGCAAAACTAAGAAAGATTAGAAGTACGTACTCAAGAGAGCTTGGCCAGTGGGGAATGGTAGACCCCATGTTAACGCCGAGCAGGAAACTGAACGAATTGTACTTCTTAAGTAACTATGTTGGTCTCCCAAAGGCGACATATAACAAAATCATTCTCCCAAGCTACAGGAAGATTCTAAGGAAAACTAAAGTATATCCACATATCTTCGGAACAGGCACTTGTGACTCGTTTGTAAGCAAAAATCCCGTTGGATCAGAAAAGGCCCTTACGCATCTTTTGCTTCAAAGAGGAGAGGGGGTATCTATATATTTTGGTCCAGATGAACAACGGGTCGATAGGTTTTTCGGGGAGAAGAGTCTTGCCGGAGTCATTTCTCTGGTTTCAAGGATGCCATATCAACCCATTATCCTTCTAAAGGAGAAAGAAGAAGTTATCCATGAGTTCGAACATCTGATCCGAACAAACGCAAAAGAGTCGGAAATAGAGCGATTCATCACCAGCAAGTACAAAGATATTTTCGGTCCTCGTTATGACAGAATAGAATCGCAGATTTGGTTGCGTTTCCCTCAAAATGATATTGCCGGCAAAGACCGCCGTTTGGATGTTTTTCTGAGAAACAGCGTCACCAGCGATTGGGAACTTTACGAGATAAAGCGAGCAATCAAGCTGACCTGTACATATAGAGACGGGCCTGTTATAGCGAGCGAAGTATGTAAAGCCGCGCAGCAGATAAAACGCTATGAAAAAATATTATCGCAGGATTACGTCAAAAGGAAACTTGCCGAAGACGGTATTGAATATTGTGTTCCAATACTCCATTTGGTGATAGGAGCGAAGCCTGAGATTCCTCATGAGCAATGGCGGTGCCTCGTAAATGCAAACATTAAAGATATCAAGGTTATAACTTTCGATGAGATTGTAAAGGACATGGAATGCCGCGTGACGGACTACAAAAATCTATTAGAACAGCAACCTTAATAAAATGCGAGAGTCAAGTCCCCTTTAGATACTCCTCAATAGGTGTTCTGCAATTCTAATAGCAATTGGTGCTCCTTTAGGATTTCCGGCAGCAAAGAATAATTGAAATAAAGGGCTTTGACGGCTATTGTAAAAAACTTTGGTTTTTTCTGCTACTCCGGAGAATATGGCTTTTAGTCTTTCGTTATAGAACTGAGCGATTCCTTGGTAATTGCAAGCTTTAAAAACAATTTCCTCTGACTTTCCAAAAATATCATTTAAAGTTCGAGTATTATAAAAACGCTCAAACCATTCATCGGTTCCAAAAATACTATTCAAACGTTCAGAAAATACTTTTTGCGGATCTTTGGCTAATAATCGGTTGACCGCCATTAGTGGAAAAAGTATCCAAACATCAATACACTTGGTTTTCGCGACCGCTTCGATGGATAGCCACTCTACCTCTGTAGCAAAGGGGTCAAGAAATAAAACTGCCCGATTATTTGCCCAATCTTCTTTTCCGCAATAACTCTGGATAAATTCATTGGCATCGCTTTGAATTATTTCTATTTTTTTCTCAGGATGCTCATTTTTCAGTTTTTCCAGTTCAGCGATTTTTTCCCCATCGGTTTCAATAAAAATATATTTATGGAACGGCGGATTTACTTCAAGGGCCAATTTGGCTGAGCCTTTAAGAAACTTCTCGGATTCATCCTTTTTGAACTCTTCGAAAATAGCAAAATTACCGTATAGATGACTTCGTTGCTGTCGATACCCTGTTCCAGCAAAAGCATCTATGTACACTCTCTCAAAGGGTTGATTTTTCAATGCAATGTTATAGCTTTCGAGATATTTTCTTAGTATTTCAAGCTTTTTTTCGGTCCAGTTGCCGCCAAAAAGTTGTCCTGTTAGATCTTTCATTTGCCACCTTTCATAATTTGCCGCAAAATATGGAATTTGGGGACACCATATTTATTTCCCTATAAATTACAAAGGTGTCTGCCTGACAGCAATGTTGCGGGGCAAAGGTGTGATTCTCTTCCGGTCTTAAGTCGTCAGTATATCTTTAAACTGAGAAAGAAAACAAGCTTTTTTCATGGTCAATAATCCGTGTTCACCCCGTGAGATGCCGCTTCGCTATCTCACGGGGTAAATCTGCCTGCCCTGCTTGCCACGGCGAAGTTGAATAACGAAGCCGGGTGGTTCCAAACAAAAACCCCCTTTTCAGCGTATAACAAAGGTTGCCTGATACTTTACATTTTCCCAGTCGGCATAACGCTTGACTTAAAGTCTGGTTGCGACTAAACTATTCCTTTACCGCCAAACCCTTTCCTGTCGGCGAGGTGGGGGCGGTATCCAGGGGTAAATCTTGATGCATTACGAAAGCGAACACTGTCCGCCTTGCGGTGAGCATATCGAGCCGCCAAACGCGGATTTTACATGCGATAAGAAGGAAAACTGCGGTCTGTTCGGCATATTTGGCGACCCGGCAGCCGTGCAGAAAACATACTATGGCATTTTCGCCCTGCAGCATCGCGGGCAGGAATCCGCGGGCATCGCCTCCAGCAACGGCGAATCAATCAACTGCTATACGGCAATGGGCAACGTCCAGCGGGTCTTCCGCGCGGGCACAGGCATAATGGAAAACTTAGCCAACCCCATCGCCATAGGCCACGTCCGCTACTCAACAACCGGCTCATCGAAGGCAGCCAACAGCCAGCCGTTCTTCGTCGAGTATTCACGAGGCCAGGTCGCTATCGCGCACAATGGCAACCTCATCAACGCAGGATTACTGCGCGACGAGTACGAGGCATACGGCAGCATATTCAAATCTACAACCGACACAGAAATAATCGCCCATCTTATAGCCAAACCCACCCACGTTTCCAAACCCGACCCGTTGGGCCACGTCCTCAATCATTTACAGGGCGCATATTCGTTATTATTCCTTTTCCCGGACCGCATCGAGGCGGCGCGCGACCCTTATGGCATCAGGCCTCTGTGCATCGGCAAAACCGACGCGGGCGCGTATGCGGTAGCGAGCGAAACGTGCGCACTCGACGCCATCGACGCGAAATTCATCCGCGAAGTTGAGCCGGGAGAAATCGTTACGCTCGACAAAAAGGGAATATCGAGCAGGTTCTTTATTAAGCCGGGCAGTATCAAGCCCGCACATTGCCTGTTCGAGCACGTCTATTTCGCAAAGCCAAACAGCAGCATATTTGGCGAGAACGTTTACGAGTTCCGAAAAAAACTTGGCCGGCGACTTGCCGTCGAGCATCCGGTTAAGGCCGACGTCGTTGTCCCGATTCCCGACTCAGGAACATCCGCCGCCATCGGCTTCGCTGAAAAATCAGGTATTCCTTTCGATTTGGGTATGGTCAGGAGCCACTACGTAGGCAGGACGTTTATTTCGCCTGACCAGAACACGCGAGAGCTTGACGTAAAAATTAAGCTTGCTCCTATCAGGGAAGTCGTAAAAGGCAAACGTATCGTCGTCGTCGATGATTCCATCGTCCGTGGGACCACTACCAAGGGCAAAATCAAGGCGTTCCGCGACGCTGGCGCAAAAGAGATTCATATGCGGGTGAGCTGCCCGCCGATTCGTTTCCCCTGTTTTTACGGCATCGATTTCCCGACCAAGGAAGAGCTTATCGCCAACAACCGGACATTGGACCAGATTCGCGATTTCCTCGAAGTCGAATCGCTCGGCTATATGTCCATCGAGGGCCTGTTATCCTGTGCGATTTTGCCCCAAGACCACTATTGTACGGCATGTTGGGCAGGCAAATACAGAATACCGGTTGATATAGCTATGACAAAATTTTCGCTCGAACACTATCAGATGAGGATGTTCGAGGATTCGCAGTAATGCTGGATACCCGAAACTTTTAAAAAAACGGAAGGCAGAGGACAGCAGAAAAAATCAGTGTAATCTGTGAAATCTGTGGTTAAAAATGGGTAAGCCAATTACATACGCAAGCTCAGGCGTGAATATCGACGCCAGCGACGAGATGGAAGACCTGATTTATCCGCACGTCGCGAGCACGTTCAATCCGCGGGTGATGGCGCTTAAGGGGGGCTTCGCGGGGTTGTTCCGCCTCGATTACGATGAACGCCTCTTCAAAAGAAACTACAAAAGCCCTGTGCTGGTCGCCTGCACAGACGGCGTGGGCAGTAAGGTGCTGCTGGCCTCGACGATGAACCGCTTCGATACCGTGGGTATCGATTTGGTCGCGATGAGCGTCAATGATATGCTGGTGCTGGGTGCGGAGCCGTTATTTTTCCTGGATTATATCGCGCTCAATAAGCTCGACCCGCACGTTGTTGCGGAAATGGTCAAGGGTGTCGCGAAGGGCTGCCGAATCTCGGATTGCGCGTTGATTGGCGGCGAGACAGCGGAGATGCCCGATACATATAAAACGGACGATTTCGATATGGCGGGCTTCGCGGTAGGGGTCGTCGAGCGGAAAAAAATCATCTCAGGCACAAAACAGGTTGGTAAGGGCGACGTCATACTTGGTCTCGCGTCGTCTGGTTTGCACAGCAATGGTTATGCCCTTGCGCGCAATATATGCTTCAAAACAAATCAGTTTCAGCCCACAGACAATATCCCTGAACTTGATGGGCGAATATTGGGCGATGTTTTGCTTGAGCCGACGAAAATTTACGTCAGGCCTATTATCAAACTGCTTTCACAATACAAGGTCAAAAAGGTCATTCACGGTATGGCACATATCACGGGAGCGGGATTGCCAGGCAATATCCCGCGCGTGCTGCCACGCAATTGCGACGCCGTTTTGAAAAAAGAAAGCTGGCCAATCCCTGCTATTTTCAAATTCTTAGCTGAAAAAGGTCCGGTTGAAGAGGAAGAAATGTTCCGCGTCTTCAATATGGGCATCGGCTACGTTTTAGTCGTCGCGGAGGATTTCGCCAACTCGATAGCCGAGAAACTGACGAGCTATGGCGAGAAGGTCTATAAGATTGGCAGAATCACATCTGGAACGGGTAATGTCATTATTAAAGAATAACCCGCCACGTCTGTATAAGAACCGGCGAAAGGAGCAACGTATGAACGTGAAACTGGTTGGGTCGATTTTGTTTACAGCGGTTTTATTAGCCGGGTGCTCGACGTCGCCGGAGAAATCGAAATCAAACGCAGGGGTACAGGTTAAATCAGCGGGGATGCCGCTGCCTCTGAAAGTAGAAGGAAATCAGATTCTCAACAGTAGAAGTCAGCCCGTTTTGCTGCGAGGCGTAAACACTGCCTGCCTCGAATGGTCCAGCGACGGAGAAGGGCATATTCTTGAGACGGTACGAGTCGCTATTGACGACTGGAACTGCAACGTAATTCGCCTGCCATTATCGCAGGACCGCTGGTTCGGAAAAGCACCGGAACAGAACGACCAAGGTAAGGCATATCGCGCGCTGGTAAAAGAGGTGGTTGACCTGTGCAGCTCGAAGGGCTGCTACATTATTCTGGATTTGCACTGGTCCGACGTCAACGAATGGGGACAGAATATAGGCCAGCATTCGATGTCTGACCGCAACAGCATCATATTCTGGAAGGATTTCGCCGCCGTATATGCGAATAACCCGGCGGTTATTTTTGACCTTTACAATGAGCCGCATGACGTAAGCTGGGACATCTGGCTAAAGGGCGGAATAATCAACGACCGGCCAAACGGACCCGACTTGCCGGTGAAAGAATACGAAGCCGTGGGAATGCAGGAGATGCTCGATGCAGTGCGCTCAACAGGGGCCAAGAACGTTATCATCGCGGGCGGCCTGGCGTTTGCATACGATTTGGACGGGGTACTCGAAGGCAGACAGCTCAAAGACCCGACGGGCAGCGGCGTCATTTACGCCAATCACGCCTATGATTACTTTGGCGAAAGTATCTTTACATGGATTGCAAATATGAAAGAGGCAACGGCGAAATTCCCGGTGATTATTTCCGAATTTGGCTGGTCGGGCGGCCCCAATCGGCGCAGGGAGTGGTGGGGGAACAATCCGTCAGCCGCACTTAACGATGACTGGCTGCTGCACCTGCTCCAGGGAATTTATGACAATAACTGGTCATTCACGGCGTGGGACATGCATCCCGCCGCGGGGCCTACATTGATAGCGGACTGGAATTATATGCCGACGCAGGATTTCGGCGTTTATGTCAAGAAGCTGCTTGTTACCGGCAAATCGCCCGGATATGCGGTGCCCGACATTAGCAAAATCGCCGAAATTCCGGTTTCTACGCTGCCTGAATCGGCGCGTATGGGCGGGAGCGTTTTATACGGCGACTGGCTGATGAAGGCAGACCCCTGCGGTGGACAAGGCAATGCAATTTTATCTTTTTCTGCGGACAGCGCAGGCAAGTTAACCGGGCAGTGGATAAATTCGAAACAACTCACCGAACTTGGGGACGTCAGATTTAAGAACGGCGCAATCACGTTCACACAGCCCGCCCAAGCCAGAAAGGAAATCATCTATGGTTATTTCGCGGGGACAATAGAAGGCAACAGGATTTCGGGAACCGTGACCTGTAACGGGAACAAATTTCATATAGAGGGCAGGCACATCCTCAAGACAAACGGTAATGCAGCGCCTGCCGAAGCGAATGGCGTCGGCTCACAGCTTATCGGGAACTGGATTTTAAATTCAAAGGTCAAATGGGGCAGCCCAAAACAGCGACTGAAGGTCAACCCGGATATGAGCGGCCTGTATGGCGTAACGCCGGTTGCCAAGATTACTCTCGAAGGCGATAAAGTCAGCTTCAAGGTACCAGCCGGGAAATATCCGATTGTCTTCGAGTGCAAACTCGACGGCTTGAAACTCGCCGGAGAGCAGAAAACATCGAGAGATTCTCAGGAAGTTACGGGCGAAAAGATGAATTAAGGAGCAGCGTTCAGCGGGCAGCGTACAGCGGACAGTTAAGACACAAGGCAGAAGAGAGAAGTTAGAAGGCAGAACGAAATCCTAAATCCGCCGTTACTTTGTTTTTTGGGCGACGACGAGCCGCGCTACGCGAGAAATTAGAGCATTTGAGCAGTAGAGCAGTTGAAATTAACGTAATCCGTGAGAATCTGTGGTTTCGTTAGAGTTACTTTGTCTTTTGAGCAGTGATTAACCAATCCCAGGGGAAGGGGGCTTTCATCCAGCGGGGAGGAGAATCGAACTCGGTATCCCACGGGTACTCGATTTTACTGATTTTAATAATGCGCAGGTTCCTTCGCTCGAGCAGCGCGACAAGCTCCTCTTTGAGGTAGTGCTTGGTAGGGACATTATCGATGGGGATAATACCCTGGCGAAGACGGAAATGGCCGTTTTTTTCGAAGCCGGCACGGATAGCCGACGCGGGACCGAAGCCGTTACGCAGATTCGCCTGGATGAGGCAAAAATCGGTCAGCATAGCCGACTCGAGCGAGGGAACAACGAGGAGAAGGTGTCCATTTTTAAGGATGTGGCCTGCCATAGTGTCGAGAATTCTCAACCGGGCGGCCAGCGAGGGCATAATGAGCGTGTTTACGCTGAGGACAAAATGGGTATTTGCGAGCCGAAGGCCGTCGGCGGCGAGGTCGGCCTTAACATACGAGATGTTTGTCAGGCGCGAGCATTTCTTTTTGGCCCTGATGATTAAGTCGCGTGAGATGTCTATGGCGAATACCTTTTGGAAACTCGCAGAAAGATACGGGAGAAAGTGTCCTATTCCGCAACCGTAATCGCCCGCGATTTTGCCGGGAGCTCCTAATTTGCGAATCTGCCGCAGGACCAGTTGTTTTCGGTCGTAATGCAGCACGCTGAAAATTTTGGCTTCGTAGCAACACGACATATTATTCCAGTATTCGCGTTTCATTTCACACAGCATAATATCAGAAGTCAGCCACTGATTGCACTGATTTCACGGATTCATTTTGCCACAAAAAGGCACAAAAGGTTTTACCGCGGAGAACGCAGAGATTTTTTAGACGCTGATTGCGCTGATTTACGCTGCTTATTGGCCACAGATTGCACGGATTACACAGTTTTTTCAGACACGAATTAACACTGCTTTTAGTCAGCCGG